>NZ_CP133018.1:3538378-3860049 GCF_030866785.1 Agromyces protaetiae
GCGCTGACGAACATGGTGACGCCACCGAGTGCGGCACTCGCGGCACCGAGGATGAACGCGGTGTCGTCGTCCATGAACTCCGGCTCGAAGACGTGAACGGTGTCCAATGTGGCGGCGACCGCGTCGAAGGTGAAGACGGCGGCGACCGCGCCGAGCGCGAGCATGCTGCCGATCGTCGGCGAGGCCGTGGCCGTGGTCGCGGCCGCCGTCATGTACGCACCGATCCCAGTGCCGAACAACCCGACGGCGGCCATGAGCAGGCCGACGCCGGCGATCACGGCGCTCGCCCAGAACGGCAGCTCCGGGAACCGGCCGGTGGGGTCGGCGAGCATGATCGGGTTGAGGTCGGCGTAGTGGTACTTGTTGTACCGGGGTTCAGGGTCGACGCCGGTCACGACGCGGCCGAGCACGTCGGTCGTCGTGGTGGTCACGACCTCGTCGGGACGCGTGACGATCGTGGCGTTCTGACCATGCTGCTGCCGCGTGCGATGCTCGATGCGCGTGACCCGGCCACCGGCGTCGATCTGCTCGACCGGCCGGCCGGCGTCGTCGTAGACGGCGGAGACGACCGAACCCGCGGGCCCGCTCTCCTGCAGGGAGACGCCGAGCAGCAGATCGACGACTCGGGAGCTCGTCGCCGCGACGGCGGTGCCGGCGGCGACGGTCGTCGACGTCGTCGCGGTACCGGCCACCAGGTCGGTGTCCGTCGTGTGGGTCGTGACGACCGGGACGCCCGCGCCACCCTGGGGGTACAGCCGCTCCTGGCTGACGAACCCGTCGGGCTCGACGTCGTACTCTTTTCGGGCGGTTCGCGTGAGCTCGGCGTCGCGTGTGGTTCCCGCGGCGGTCTCGGTCGCGACGTGCGCGGTCCGGTTCGGGTTCAGTTCGTGCGTGGTCTCGGTGACGAGCCCGTCGGGGGTCGTGGTGCGCTGCGAGATAGGCAGCCCCATGGGCAGCTCGGCACCCTCGGGCACCTCGCTGTCGTACCGGGTGTCGGTGCGCGTGCCGTCTTGGGACACCTGCCCGATCAGGCGGCCGAACGCGTCGAACTCGAACGCCTCGGACACCTCGCGCATACCGCCGGCCGCATCGAGGTGGGTGAGGGTCACGCCGGTCGGCTGCCCGTACTGCGGTGGCAGCTTCGCGTCGCCGTCGACCTCGGGATACGTGTAGGCCTGACGCTGCACGACCAGGGAACCGGTCCTGGTCGTGACCTCGACCTCACGCTCGAGCAGCAGATGGTTCGCATCGAACTCGGAGACGATCGTGCTCGCGCCGTCGGTGAGCGCGGTCGCGTACCCGCCTCGGTCCGCCGCGGAGGCCCCCACGGGAAGGCCCTGCGCCGGCCAACCCGACGCCAACCCGGTCTGCGCGGACCACCGCCGACTCGACAGCTCGTCTCCGGTCTCCGCGTCGACGACCCGCACGCCGTCCACGACGACCTGGCCGTCGGCAAGCCCCTGCCAGGTCACCTCGGTCGCAGCCCCCGAGACGCCCGCGATTCGGTTCACGAGTCCGGCATCGGAATAGCCGAGGTGCACGCGACCACCCGTGGCATCCGTCACCGCGGCGAGCCGGCCACCATCCAGCTCGATCGCCCCCGACACGCTCCGCGACGACCCGACCGCGCTCGTGACCCGCACCTTCGCCGGATCCGACCAGTCGAGCGTCGTCACCACACCGCTCGCGTCCATGGCCCGAACGAGCCGGTGCCCGGCCTGCCACTCCCACTCCGACCGGTTCCCGTTCGCATCCAGCCGCACCAGCGGATCACCGGCCGCGCTGAAGAACGTACGCACGCCACCCAGTTCGACAAGCTCGAACGCGGCCTCGACCGCGGGCCGCAGCCCATCGGCCCTCGCCGGCACCGTGGTCACGCCCTGCCGAAAGACGACATCGCCGAGCAGATACCCGTCGAGCCCGCTCGGCACCGACCCGTTCGCGGCGTACACCCCACCCGATGCCGGCGATACGCGGACCCCGCCCTCGGTGTCCACCTGCGCCACACCCGCGATCGACCACCCCTCGCCCAGCCCCGACCGGTCGACCGCCGCCGCACTCGAACTCCAGGCCACCGACACCCCCGCGACCGGCAGCGCGAACGAGAACGCCCCAGACCTCGGATCCACCATCGCCTCGATCTGGTCACCGAGCGAGAAGCCACCCAGCAGCGTCGGCTCAGATGCTCCCGGCCCCTCTGCCGCCTCGGCCCAAGAGGGTGCCACGACCCCACCCACGACCACCGCACTGCAGACCACCGCCCCCACCACGGCCAGCACCACGCGGTTGCCCAACGGAAGAAGACCGTTCGCACATATCATCGATGATCGTCGCATAGCATAGCAGTATACATTTCGTGATGCGTCCGTCGCGTGCGTCGCTCCACAGCTCATACGCGCTTCCGCGCCACTTTTGCACCTCTGCGCCAGCACAGGTGGCGCAGACCTGCAGAAGTGGCGCAGAGTCGGTCGGCAACGGCGGGAGCGAGCGACCGGCGCTCCACGCCCGGCGTCAGTACTGGAAGAGGCTGTACGTCTCCAACTCGCCGCCGAGGGCCGCGCGGCCCCCGAGCGCCTCGAGCTCGATCGCGACCGAGATGCCGGCAACCCGCCATCCGGCGCGCGTGATCACCCGGGCCGCGGCGCCGACCGTGCCGCCGGTCGCGAGCACGTCGTCCACGATCAGCACGCGAGTGCCGGCCGGGAGCTCGTCGCGATGCACCTCGAGGGCGGCGGTGCCGTACTCGAGCGCATACTCCTCGGTCAGCACCGCACGGGGCAGCTTTCCGGCCTTGCGCACGGGCAGCACGCCGGCGCCGCACAGCGCCGACGCGGCGCCCGCGAGCAGGAACCCGCGCGCCTCGACCCCCGCGAGCACATCGAACCGGCCGGCGAACGGCCCGGTCAGCGCTTCGGCGAGCGCATGGAACGCCGGCCCGTCGGCGAACACGGGCGTGAGGTCGCGGAACACGATGCCCGGCTCCGGGAAGTCGGGGATGGTCGCGATGCGCGGTTCGACGATCGCTCGGGTTTCGGACTCGTTCACCGACCAAGGCTAACGCCCCGTCCACCGGCACTCGGCTCCGTCGCAGGTCGCTCCGCCATGATGGAGTCACCCCCGTTTCCGTCTGCCCCGTCTGGAGCATCCGTGTCACCGAAGCGCCTGTTCCGCACCCTCGCGATCGCCGAGGCGATCACCTGGACCCTGCTCATCACCGGCATGATCCTGAAGTACGGCGCCGGCATCGACATCGCCGTCACGATCGGCGGCGGCATACACGGGTTCGTCTTCCTCGCGTACGCGTTCACGGTGCTGCTCGTGGGCGTGAACCAGCGGTGGAACGTCGGGCTCATCGCGCTCGGCGTGGTCACCGCGATCGTGCCGTACGCGACGATCCCGTTCGAGATCGCCCTGGCCCGGCGCGGCCGCCTGGAGGGCGGCTGGCGCCACGAGGCATCCGATCACGCGTCAGATGGCAACCTCGTGAACCGGATGCTCCGCTGGTTCCTCGCCCGGCCGGTGCTGCTCACCGTGGTCGCGGCCGTCGGGGTCGCGGCGGTGTTCACGGCTCTGCTCGTGATCGGGCCGCCCGGCGGCGCGAAGGCGTAGTCGGCGCCCGCGCGACCGGCGAGAATGGGCGCATGCCCATCCTGAACAAGGACATGTCGGTGTGCATCTCGCTCGCCGGCCGTCCGTCGAACCTCGGCACGCGCTTCCACAACTTCCTGTACGACGAGCTCGGGCTGAACTTCGTCTACAAGGCGTTCACGACGGGCGACATCGAGGGCGCGATCCGCGGGGTGCGCGCGCTGGGCATCCGCGGATGCTCCGTGTCGATGCCGTTCAAAGAGGCCGTGATTCCGCTCGTCGACGTGATCGAGGACTCGGCTCGTGCGATCGAGTCGGTGAACACGATCGTGAACGACGGCGGCGTGCTGACCGCATCGAACACCGACTACGAGGCCATCGCGCTGCTTATCGACGAGCATCGGCTCGACCCCGCGCAGCGGGTGCTCGTGCGCGGCTCGGGCGGCATGGCGAAGGCGACCGTCGCGGCGTTCCGCGGCGCGGGGTTCGACCACGTCACGGTGCTCGCCCGCAACACCGAGCTCGGGCCCGCGATCGCGGGGCAATACGGGTACGAGTGGGTCCCGACCGACCCCGAGCCGGGCACCGCCGACCTCATCGTGAACGTGACGCCGCTCGGCATGGCCGGTGCCGACGCCGACGCGCTCTCGTTCTCGCGTGCGCACGTCGACGCCGCGCAGGCCGTGTTCGACGTCGTGGCGTTCCCCGCCGAGACCCCGTTGATCCGCGCTGCGCGCGAGGCGGGCAAGACCGTCATCACGGGAGCCGAGGTGCACGCGCTGCAGGCCGCGAAGCAGTTCGAGCGCTACACGGGGGTCGCGATCACGCGCGAGCAGGTGGCGCGGGCGGCCGCCTTCTCCCGCGCACCCTGACGCTGCACCCGCGCGCTCCGCGCCACTTCGGCCCCCTCCGCGCCGGCACAGCTGGCGCAGGGCCGCCCAAGTGGCGCGGAGCCCGGGTCAGCGGCGTGCGGCCTTCAGTTCGTGGCCGTGCACCGTGAGGGCGTAGATGACGAGGATGTCGAGCGTGAGCACCACGAGCGACCACCACGGCTGCACGGGCAGCAGCGCGAGCTGACCGAACGCGTTGAGCGCCACGAGGATGATGGCGACCACGCGCGCCCACGTCGCACCCGTGATGAGTGCGGCACCGACCAGGATGAGCAGCACCCCGAGGATCAGGTGCCACCAGCCCCACCCCGAGGTGTCGAACAGGATCAGCCCACCCTCGGCGGCGACGAAGTATGCGCTGTTCGGCATCAGGATCGCCACGAGTCCGTAGATCGCATCGAAGACGCCGGCGATCATGATGACGATGGCGGCGAACCACCCCCACCCGACCCAACCGGTCGTATTGGTGTCCACTGTGCTCATCGGAACCCCCTCGGTTCGAGCATTCCTCATGGAATGCGCCTACGCGCATCATCCACCCAGCGAACACCCAGGGTCAAGCGCGCCGCGCCGGGTCTCGCAGCGCACCCCGTCGGCGGCCGGCCGGCGTGCGGCCGGCGCCCGGCGCGGCATCGGGCCCACGGAGGGCCGACGGCAGGCCCACCCGCCCCGCGCGGCTAGACTTGGCAGGTCAGGCACCCGCCCCGCGGCATCCGCCCGCCGCCGTTCTCTGGAGCTCGCCACCTGTGACCGCTGAAGCATCCGTCCCGACCGCGCCCGCGACCGGCTCCAAGCCGGTGCTCGACACCGTCGAGGTCGCCGCCTCCACGCCCGAGAAGGAGCAGCCGTACGCGGCGCTCGGCCTGAAGCCCGACGAGTACGAGCGCATCCGCAACATCCTCGGCCGCCGGCCCACGAGCGCCGAGCTCGCCATGTACTCGGTCATGTGGAGCGAGCACTGCTCGTACAAGTCGAGCAAGGTGTACCTGCGCCAGTTCGGCCAGAAGGTCACGCCCGAGATGAAGCAGCACCTCATGGTGGGCATGGGCGAGAACGCGGGCGTGCTCGACATCGGCGAGGGCTGGGCCGTCACCTTCAAGATCGAGTCGCACAACCACCCGTCGTACATCGAGCCGTTCCAGGGCGCCGCGACCGGCGTCGGCGGCATCGTGCGCGACATCATCTCGATGGGCGCGCGCCCCGTCGCGGTCATGGATGCGCTGCGATTCGGCGACATCAGCCACCCCGACACCGCGCGCGTCGTGCACGGCGTCGTCTCGGGCATCAGCTTCTACGGCAACTGCCTCGGCCTGCCGAACATCGGCGGCGAGACCTGGTTCGATCCGGTGTACCAGGCGAACCCGCTCGTCAACGCGCTCGCGGTCGGCGTGCTGCGGCACGAGGACCTGCACCTCGCGAACGCGAAGGGCGCCGGCAACAAGGTCGTGCTGTTCGGCGCCCGCACGGGCGGCGACGGCATCGGCGGTGCCTCGATCCTCGCGTCCGACACGTTCGCCGAGGGCGGGCCGACCAAGCGCCCCGCGGTGCAGGTCGGCGACCCGTTCGCCGAGAAGGTGCTCATCGAGTGCTGTCTCGAGCTGTTCGCGGGCGACCTCGTCGAGGGCATCCAGGACCTCGGCGCGGCCGGCATCTCCTGCGCGACGAGCGAGCTCGCCAGCAACGGCGACGGCGGCATGGCCATCGTGCTCGACGACGTGCTGCTGCGCGACCCCACGCTCACGCCCGAAGAGATCCTGATGTCCGAGAGCCAGGAGCGCATGATGGCCATCGTGCGGCCGGAGAAGCTCGAGGGCTTCATGAAGGTCGTCGAGAAGTGGGACGTCGAGACCAGCGTGCTCGGCGAGGTCACCGACACCGGCCGCCTCTCGATCATGTGGCACGGCGAGGAGATCGTGAACGTCGACCCGCGCACGGTCGCGGTCGACGGCCCGGTCTACGAGCGCCCGGTCGCCTACCCGACCTGGATCGACGCGGTGCAGGCCGACTCGGCCGCGGGCCTCGCCCGCCCGCAGACCGGCGACGGGCTGCGCGCGCAGTTCCTGCAGCTGCTCGGCTCCCCCAACCAGGCGGATGCCTCGTGGATCACGAACCAGTACGACAAGTACGTGCTCGGCAACACCGCGCTCAGCTACCCCGACGATGCGGGCATGGTGCGCGTCGACGAGGCATCCGGTCTGGGCGTCTCGGTCGCGACCGACGCGAACGGCCGCTACTCGTACCTCGACCCCCGCCAGGGCGCGAAGCTCGCCCTCGCCGAGGCGTACCGCAATGTCGCCGCGACGGGTGCCGCCCCGATGGGCGTGAGCGACTGCCTCAACTTCGGCTCCCCCGAGAACCCCGAGGTCATGTGGCAGTTCAGCGAGTCGGTCGAAGGTTTGAGCGACGGATGCCTCGAGCTGGGCATCCCCGTCACTGGCGGCAATGTCAGCTTCTACAACCAGACCGGTGACGTGCCGATCCACCCGACGCCCGTCATCGCCGTGCTCGGCGTCATCGACGACGTCGCGCGCCGCATCCCGAGCGGCTGGCAGGACGACGGACACAACATCTACCTGCTCGGCGACACGGCGCTCGAGCTGGATGGCTCGGCCTGGGCCGGTGTCGTGCACGGGCACCTCGGCGGGCGGCCGCCCGCCGTCGACCTCGGGCGTGAGAAGGCACTCGCGGAGCTGCTGCACGCGGCCGCGATCGAAGGTCTCGTCGACTCGGCGCACGACCTCTCCGACGGCGGCCTCGCGATCGCGCTGGCCGAGGCGGTCGGCCGGTTCGGCGTGGGCGCACGCGTGTTCCTCGGCGAGGTCACCGAAGACGCCGGCATCGACGTGGCGACGGCGCTGTTCTCGGAGTCGACCGGGCGCGTCATCGTGACCGTGCCACGCGAAGACGACGTGCGCTTCCGCGGGCTGTGCGAGGGGCGCGGGTACGCGGTGCGACGCATCGGCGTGACGGATGCCTCGTCGCAGGCGCTCGAGGTGCAGGACGCGTTCACCGTGTCGGTCGACGAGCTGCGTTCGGTCAATCGCGCGCCGCTGCAGGACGCGTTCGGGCCGGTCGTCGGGTACTGATCACGAGTCGGGTGCGGCGGCATGCGCCGCCCGCTGCGTCTGCGCCGCGCTCCACGTTCGCGGCACGTCCGTCGCGGGTGGCGCGGAACCGCGGACACGGCGGGATGGGCTGCGGTGAGCGCGGCCGGTGAGGTGAGCGCGGCCGGTGAGCGGATGCCTCGCGGATGCCTCGCGGATGGCGACGGCGTCGCTGATACGGCGGACGGCGTAGAGTCGGCGGCGGACGCGGGCCGGCTGGCGCGAGGAGGCGCGAATGGGCGAAGCACGACAGCGATACTCCGAGGAGTACGCGGCGAGCCATGGCCGGTTCGCGCTGATCCCCGCCTCCTACGTGTTCCTGTTCGACGGATCCCCGGGCGAGGCCGACGAACGCGTGCTGCTGCAGCGCCGTGCGAACACCGGGTACTACGACGGCTGGTGGGCGGCGTCGGCCGCGGGCCACGTCGACCCGGGTGAGTCGGTGTTCGCGTGCGCGGCCCGCGAGGCGGCTGAAGAGATCGGCGTCGAGGTGTCGGAGTCGTCGCTGCAGCCGCTCACGGCCATGCACCGTACGACGCGGGGCGGCGGCCCCATCGAGCAGCGCCTCGACGTGTTCTTCGCGTGCCGCTCGTGGGCGGGTGAGCCGCGGCTCGTCGAGCCCAAGGCCGACGCCCTCGAGTGGTTCGCGCTCGACGCACTGCCCGACCGGGTCGTGCACCACGAGCGCTTCGTGCTCGAGGGCCACCGCGACGGCACGCTGCTGCCCGTCACCGCGTTCGGCTTCTGAGCCGCACGCGGGCCTGTACCCACAGGCCGAGATCCAGGCGAACCCCGGGGCCGTCGATCTCCTCGGCATCGAGAAGTCACGGATGGCGGGTCAGCGGCGAGCGCACCCACCATCCGCGACCGTTCGAGGAGATCTGCGTCACGGGCGGGGTCGGACGGCGTGCCACAGGGCCGACCAATCGGCCGGGGCGAGGCGCGCGGGGAGGGCGTCGGCCCGGATGCCACGGCGGGTGAGCCACGTCTTCGCGTTCGGGAGCGGCCGCGACGCGCGCGACAGCACCTGCGCGAGTC
This sequence comes from Agromyces protaetiae, assembly GCF_030866785.1. Classification (NCBI taxonomy): domain Bacteria; kingdom Bacillati; phylum Actinomycetota; class Actinomycetes; order Micrococcales; family Microbacteriaceae; genus Agromyces; species Agromyces silvae. The sequence goes on from NZ_CP133018.1 coordinate 3,546,999, forward strand.
CACGACCGCGGCCGCCGAAGACGGACGCGACGTAGGCCTGGTAGGCGCGACGCTCCCGGTCGGCCACGAGCGGCTCCGCCCGGCGGCGGATGGTGAAGAGCCCGCCGTCGACCGACGGTGCCGGACGGAAGGCGCGGGCCGGCACGCGCCGATCGAGCTCGAACTCGAACCACGGCGCCCACTGCACGGTGAGCTGGCTCGTGCCGCCGACCCCGCACCGGCGCCGCGCGACCTCCCACTGGGTGAGCAGCACCGCGTCGGTCCACGCCGGCTCGGCGAGGATCCGACGAAGGATCGGCGTCGTCACGTGGAACGGCACATTGCTCGCGATCACATGCGGCTCCGAGGGGAGTGGCCAGGTCAATGCGTCGCCCGTGACCACGCGCACCGGGCGCGAAGCTCCAGCGCCACCGGGTGGCGCGTGGTCGCGCTGACTCCCGTGGCGACGACCGTCTCGCGCGGTCCGATGCATCCGACCCGCGTGGCGTCCGGGATCCGCCGCGCGGCGGTGATCGGCGCGGCCCGCGCGGCTCACGCCGTCCCCCAGCTCTCGCCGAAGCGCATCCGCGCGACGCGGGTCGAGCTCGACGGCCGTGAGCGGCCGACCGAGCGCGGCGAGTGGACGCGTGAGCGCGCCACCGCCGGCGCCGAGTTCGACGATCGACCCGTCGGTCGCGCCGACGAGCTCGACGACGCGATCGATCACGCGGCGATCGATGAGGAAGTTCTGGCCGAGCTCGTGCCGTCCGCCAACGGGTTCGAACGCACTCGGCGCATCGGCGGCCGGCCGCGACCGGCCCCGCGCCGGCCGCTCGGGCCGATCCGACCCGATGCGGTCGTGTGCCTGCGCGCGGCCGGGGTCATGGTGGAGACGGTCGGGCCGGCCGGACGGGCGCCGGTCGGATGGGTGACGTGAAGGGTCTGAGGATCGATGGGTGTGCAACTGCTGCTCCGCTGGCGAGAAGACCTGCAGCCGGGCACGCCGAACGCGCACCGGCCATGGACAGGTGGCCGAGGCGAAGGGTCGCGAACGAGGGTCGGACGCTCCGCCTCAGGCGGTGCGGGGCCGAATGATCATCGCGGAGAAGTCAGCTGACACAGTCGGCGAGCCTAGCAAGCCGTGTGGAGTCGTCGCAATCTACGGGCGCGGCGGGCCGAACACCCGTACATCGTGACGGTGTGGAAACGGTGGGTCGCGCGGGACGCGGCTGCTCGGGCGGCGTCGGGTGGGGAGCGGGCAAGCGGGGGCGGATGCCTCGGTCAGGCGCCCTGGGGCGGGTGCGCGAGCAGGTCGGCGCGCTCGGCGAGGTAGCGGTCGAGGGGGACGAGGGCGTTCGCCTGGGTCGGGCTCCAGCGGACCTGCACGACGCCGTCGCGCACCTGCACGTCGGCGTCGGGGTCGGTGAGCTCGACGGCGTCGAGCGCGATCGGGCGCGCATCGAACACGACGGTCTCGCCCTCGGCGATGCCGCCCTTCACCGCGGCCGCACGGAACGCGCGATGCTCGGCGACGGCGTTCGCCGTGATCGAGCGCCGGGCCGGGCGTTCGGCGCGGACGACGCGGCCCGCCTCGTACAGCCGGCCGGCGTCGTCGAGCACCAGCACACCGAGCCGCCACACTCTGCCGAGCGGCCGCAGTCTCGGCGCCCGCGGGATGCCGAGCACGCGACGCGGCGGCTCGTACTCGGCCAGCACTTCGGTCCTCGCGCCTGCGGCGCGGAGCGTCTCGACCGCGTCTGCCACCGCCGCCCGCGCGACGGCGAGCGCGGCGGCCGCACCCGAGGCATCCGGCCCACCCGAGGCATCCGGCCCGCCCGGGGCATCCGGCCCGCCCGAGGCAGCCGGCCCGCCCGAGGCATCCGGCTCGCTCACCGCGACCGCCCGATGAGCTCGAGCAGCGCGAGGCCGTAGGCCTCGGCGGGCTCGGGGTGCTCGAACCGGCGCCGCTCGCCGTCGAGCTCGATCTCGACCTCGAAGGCGTCGTCGAGTCGGCGCAGCAAGCGGAACGACCCTCGCAGCAGTTCGCGCAGCTGATCCTCGCGCGGCAGCCAGACGGCGTCGCCGAGGCTCACCGAGTCGAGCGCCCACTCGGTCGTTCCGTTGAAGCCCAGGATCGTCGCGCCCGAGGGCGTGCGGTGCGACTCGATGGTCATCTCGCTCACCGTGAACACCTGCGCCTCGAACTCGGGCTCGACCTGGTCGGAGAGGTCGAGCTGGAAGCGGTCGCCAGACGCCGGGCGCCAGACGAGCCCGACGCGCTTGAGCGTGACGGCGAGCTCTCGGCTGATCATGCGTCCCACGCTACCGAGTCGCGCTCGGAACCGGGTTACGGCCCCGAAATGGCGTAAGCCCCGCCGGGGTGAAGGGCGGGGCTTACGCGGTAGGCATCGCTGCCTGGCGCGAACGACGGCTCCGGGGTGGTGAGGGTAGAGCGTCGATCACGTGATTCGAGAATAGCACACTGATATATTCTCCGCAATGAGACCTGGGCAGTATTGCGGTGTTCTGGTGAGAGGTGTAAACCGACAGGCGACGCGGAGGTTCAGGGGTGGGTGCGTTGCGTCAGTCCTCGATGCAGCAAAGGAGTTCCATCATGTGGAGGACAGCACCCAATCACCCGATCACGCCCGCGCGATCACTCACCCACGACGACGTACGACGCCGCCCGCACTGGAGGCGCACCGCCGTCGCCATCGGGCTCATCGCCGCCCTGACCGGCGCCGGGGCCGCCCCCGCGCTCGCGGCACCCGAGCATCAGGGCGTCATCGCCTGGGGCAGCCAGACCCCGCTGCCGATCCCCACGGCTGCCGAATCCGGTGTCGCCGCGGTGAGCATCAACCGATCGCTGCCGCTCACGGCGCTCGCGCTCAAGACCGATGGCACGGTCATCGGCTGGGGCAACAATGCCAACGACATGGCCACACCGCCGCCGGCCGCGCAATCCGGTGTCGAGGGGATCGCCGTGGGAAGCACGTTCTCGATGGTGCTGAAGGCCGACGGCTCGGTCGTCGCCTGGGGAGCCACGAGTGCCGGGCAGACCCCCGCCCCTCCGGCCGCGCAGTCGGGGGTCGTCGGCATCGCTGCCGGCGCGACGCATGCGCTCGCGGTCAAGTCCGATGGCAGCGTCATCGGCTGGGGCTCGAACTCCGTCGGCGAGATCACCATCCCTCCGGCGGCCCAATCCGGGGTGATCGCCGTCGCCGCGTCGAGTGGCTTCTCGCTCGCCCTGAAATCCGACGGAACCGTGGTCGGCTGGGGACTGAACTTCGCGGGCCAGGCGACGCCGCCGCCCGGACTCGCGAACGTGACCGCCATCTCCGCGGGCTCCTTCCACGCACTCGCGCTGAGATCCGACGGGTCGGTCGTCGGCTGGGGCGACAACGGTGCGGCGCAAGCCGCACCGCCACCCGCCGCATCTTCAGGGGTGGTCGCCATCTCTGCAGGCGCCGCGCATTCGCTCGCGCTGAAGTCCGACGGGTCGGTCGTCGGGTGGGGAACCGGCACAGCCGTAAGCCCTCCGCCGGCCGCAAGCAGTGGGGTCGTCGCCATCTCCGCCGGCAACGAGGCATCCCTCGCCGTGAAGGATCTCTCGGTCGCGCCGACGATCTCGGGGACGCCGCCGAGCGGCGCGGTCGGGACGCCGTACTCGTTCGCGTACGACGTGAACGGGGTCCCGGCGCCGAGCACCTCGGTGTTCGCCGGCACCACACTGCCGCCTGGGCTCAGCCTGTCTGCTGACGGGGTGATCTCCGGGACCCCGACCGAGGCGGGCACGTTCTCGTTCGTCGTGGTCGCGTTCAACGGCGTGAGCCCGGACGCCGCGCTGGAGTCGACGATCACGATCAACCAGGCGCCGACGATCTCGGGCACTCCGCCCGGGGGCACGGTCGGGCAGCCGTACTCGTTCGGGTACACGGTGACGGGAACGCCAGCGCCGACCGTCGCACTCCTGGCCGGCACGTCGCTGCCGCCCGGACTGACACTGTCGGCGGCGGGGGTGATCTCTGGCACGCCGACCACGGCGGGCACGTTCAGCTTCACGGTCGAGGCCTCGAACGGGGTCAACCCGACGGCGTTGCTGGAGTCGACGATCACGGTTCAGGCGGCGCCCAAGCCGAAGGCGGATGTCTCGGTCGCGATCACCGGGCCCGCCACGGCGAAGAAGGGCACGCCCGTGTCGTATCAGGTGACGGTGAGCAATGCCGGACCGCAGACGTCGGTCAACGTGGGGGCGACGATCCTCGTGTCGACGGACTTCACGATCCAGACGATCCCGGCCGGTGCGACCCGGATCGGACAGCTCGTGACCTTCCCGACGGCCAGCTACACCGCCGGCCAGCAGCGGCAGTTCACGATCACGCTCGTGCCGAAGGCGAACTCGGGCACCGCCCTGCTCGCCGCCGCGACCGGGTCGCTCGTCACGCCTGATCCGAAGCTGGTGAACAACGCGGCAGCGAAATCGGTGAAACTCACCAAGTAGTCCGCGGTGCGACCGGCGGGACCGCCTCTCGGGGTGGCCCCGCCGATCTCTGGGTGAATGTTTCGACCACCTGGAGACCGTATGCTGATATGCTAGCCGACGTACGATGACGTTCACCGCAAGGGGAAAACACCGATGTTTTCACTCCGGCCCGGGAGCGCCGCGCTCGTCGCCGCGCTCCTCACCGCCGCTCCACTGACCGCCGACGGCCCCGCCCGAGCGGAGCCCCCCGACCTCGCGGCGACGACCTGCATCGCGCGGATCGGCGTGCAGGTCTCGTGCAAGGTGCTCGACGCCGCCCAGTTCAGGGCGGCAGACGCCCGCGTGGCGGCGACCGTGCTGCCGCCCGGACTCGAGCTCACCGACGACGGGCGGATCGCCGGAACGCCGACCCACGCGGGAATCACCCACGTGAGCCTGACGACGGGTGGCACGACCACCAGCGTGCCGGTCGTGGTCTCCGATGTCGACTACCTCGCGGTGACGCTCTCCGCCGACGGCAAGACCCTGCGCGGGACGCGGTGGGACGGCGCCCATGTGGTGCTCCATCAGGGATTGACCGCGAGCGACGTGCGTGGCCTGGGCATCCACCCGAACGGCTCGGTGTATCTCTTGACCGAGCGGACGCTGCTCCGGATCGTCCGCCCCGGCCAGGTCAGCGTGGTGCTCGACGGCCTGCAGGCCGAGGCGATGGACCTCTCGCCGAGCGGCGAGATCCACATCGCCTCCCGGACCGAGATCCTCAGCCTGCAGACCGACGGGCAGGTGTTCCACCGTGCCCGCAGCGGCAAGGTCATGGACGTCCTCGAGGACGACGCGGGCGACATCTGGACCCTCGAGTGGGCCGGTGAACGGCGGGTCCTCCATCACATCGCGGTGGACACCTGTGAGTGGCACGCGCACGACGTCGGCTACTCGCCCTCCTCCATCGCGGACAACCGCGGCCAGATCTATGTCACGACCAACGCGTCCCTGTTCGACCCGTACCACGTCGTGGCGACCGACCACTCCGGGAGCCTGACCACGCTGCCGCTGCCCGATCGCTCGTTCCGTCTCGAGTACAGCGACCTCTTCGGACTGCTCGCCACGGATCGGCACGAGAGCGCGCAGCTCGCACTTGGCGCGCCGCTGGCACACAGCCAGCTCGCCGACCCGACCTTCCAACGGGTGGCCGCAGCCGAACATCTCACGCACACCGAGTGACTCCCCGGGGAGGCCTGCGGAACCCGTCGACGCCGGAGCCCCCGGTGCAGCCGGGGCTCGGGCGTCCACGCTGTGGCATGCGGTGACTATTTCACCTTGCTCGGGTGATTCTCGACGAGGACGCGCTGGCCCCGAGCGATGAGGTCCGTGGTGATCGCGGCGTACTGCCCGAACTGGTTCGGGTTCGAGAGCAGTGCCCGCGTGCCGTCGTAGAGGAGACGGTCGCTCACCAGGCGCAGCTGTTCGGCCACGTGGTCCTGCTGCGCCAACGGCAGGGACGCGGTGCCGGGCAGTGCGATCGTGCGGAACTGGACGCTGACGGTCGTGCCCGTGAGACTGTGCAGTGCGGCCCCGGCCGCGGGATCCATGAGCGCGCACGGATCCCATCCACGCTCGTCGCACGAGCCGACCGCGAGCCCACCGGCGCCGGTACCGTCGGTGAGCAGCGTGTTCGCCATCGGGCGGAGCGGGAGGGAGTGCGAGGGTGGCGCCGTCTTGGCCCCGTCGGTACGCAGGAGGGCCTTCACCTGGCGGTTCTGCTGCGTGGACTTCATCGAGAAGGAGACCCCGATCGAACTGCCCGCCGCCGCGCTGAGCCCCTCGTTGGCGTATTGACCCGGCTGCAGCGAGAACATGACCAGCTGGTTCGGGTCGGCCGGGTCGCCGAGCCCCGTGATCAGCGACTCGGTCGAAGGGTCGCGGAAATAGATCCGCCGGTACAGATCGGCGTGCGTCTCGGTGTCGAGCCCCTGCGACGAGCTGTTCAGGAGCGTCACGCGCATCGGCGCCTGATCCAGTCCGTTCGCCCGCGGCGTTCCCGTGCCGGAGAGGTTCGGCCGCGCCACCTGCGTCGTCGCGGGCGGCGCTTCGAGCGCGTGCGCGTCGACCACGGCAGACGTACGCCCACCGACGACGACCCGGAAGTATCGGTAGTCCCGCTTGGCATCGGGCGAGGTCTGCCAGTCGAACACCGAGTGCCCCAGCGTGACCCGCTCGCCCTCGAGGGTCGGAGTCAGCGGCGAGGCGAGCGTGCCCAGCGCGTTCCAGGTCACGCCATCGACGGAGCCCTCGGCGACCGGGAGCGGAAGGGTGACCGAGGTCAGATCGGCGGTCGCGCCCGGAACCTGCCAGGCCGTGCCGGACACCGCGAAACGGTACACCGGCCGCGACGGGTCGTCGGGTGACGATGTGGGGACGGCATCCACCGGTGCCGGCGTCAGCCGAGACGCCTCGATCGTCGGGGCGTCCAGGATCGTCGGCACGGCATGCCGGTTGGCGATCACGATCCGGAACCCATGCAGGCCGACGGGTTCGACGTGCGCGACCAGGCGGCCCGTGCCGACCTGGTCTTTGACACTGACCGTGTACTTCTCCGCCTGGAACTGCACCACCTGCCGGTGGCCCGACTCGCCCACGGCCTCCAGCTGCGCGTAGAACAGGCCCGGATTGTCTCCACAGGAGTCGCCGAACGTGACCTGCGCGGTCGCGAAGGGGCCGGCCGACGACCCCACCGGGATCTTCGTCAGCTGGGCCGGGAGCGGCGCTGCGGCGCCACCCAGTTGCGTGTTCCGCCAGCATCCCTCCGCGCGGGTCGGGCTCGCGAAGGTCCGCAGCGCGACCTCGGATCGCGAGCGGTTCTCGATCTGCACCGACCACGCCCGGTAGCCGGGGACCATCCATTCCAGATCGCGCTCAGCGCCGTTCTCGATCACGACCGGCCGACCCGCGGGATCGTGCTTGGCCACATGCGAGGACCACCCCTCGGCGCGGCCGTGCCGGTACCCGACCCGGGGCTCACCCGACGCCTCCGTGAAGAACCGCACCGTGCCCACCACGCCGCCCTCGATGTCCCCGCGGTCGGTGCCGTCGACCGCGTCCATGAAACTCAACCGGCCCAACGTCGGCCAGCCCACCGCGATCTGCACCCGCCCGTTCACCTCATACGGGCTGAACTCGACCTCCTGCGGCCACTCAAACCGCGCCGGATCGTTCGGGCGCAGATTCTTGGTCCACAACTCCTGCCCGGTGTTCGCGTCGAACGCCAACAACGCCGGCATGTCCCCGGTCAGCACCCCGACCATCAACTGCACCCGGCCCCCGACCACCCCGAACCCCAACTCGGTGATCTGATCCCGCTCATTCGTCGGCAACGACCCGAACCGATCCGGACCCTTGAAATGCTCCATCAGCGCGTGCACGTCCGGCAACCACGGCACCGTAGGATCAGCGATCCGCACCCCCGAATAGTTCAACCCGATCGCCAGATACGGCTTGCCCTCATGCTCGAACCCCGCCAACGACGTCACCGCGAACACGCCCGGGAACACCCGCTCACCCACCTGCACCCCATCGGGCGTGTACTTGCGCACCACCGACCCATCGACGACCTTCGGAACGAACGGCCCCCCATCCTTGGTCCGCAAATTGCTCACATAGATGAACCCGCCAGCCACCGCGACCCGGCTCGCACTGTGCCCGGTCACCCGATCGGCCATATTGACCCCGCCATAGAACATCGGAATGTCCCACAGCCGCGGCCACGCCTGCGACGCCCCCACCTCGAACGACCGCACCACCGCACCACCCCGCGTCACCGGCTCCGCGACCTCCACCCGCGACCCGTTCAACCGCACCACCTGCTCGTACCCCACCCCGAGCACATCCACCGCAACCGAGTTCCCCCCAGCCACCGTCACCCCCGCACTCGACGGCAACACGGCCGCAGCGGCAGACGTCGACGACTCGGCCGCCGAGACATCCGTCGCGGGTGCCGGTACCTCGTGGCCGGCCGCTTCCTCGATCGTCGCGTCGGTTCGCGGCTCGGCCGCGATCGCCGGCACGCTCACGCCGGACGCGGTCGCCAACACGCTCACCATGGCCGCCGCCCACACGAGTGGCCGCGTACGGCGTCGCGGACGCGTGCGTACGATGTTCATCTCTGGCGGCTCCGCCCTGCTCATCGGATGCTCCGGTTCTCGAAAGTGATCCGCTCACCGTGCGTGACCACGTGTGACGTGATCGTCGAGACGGGGCCGAACGCATTCGGATTGGAGAGCGTGGCTCGCCCCGCGCCGATCAGCACGGTGTCGCTCGGCAGTGGCTGAATGAGCGCGCCCCCCTCGGGTCTGAGCATCGGCAAGGACCCCGAGCCCGGAACGGCTCCGGTGCGCAACTGCACGCTGACGCTCGTCGCGGTGAGGCTGTGCAGCGCGGGCGCTGCCCCGGGATCGGCGAGCACACAGGCACCCTCGGCGCACGAGCCGACGCTCAGGCCACCCGCACCCGTGCCCTGCGTCGTGAGCGCATGCTTCGCCGGGCTGACCCACTGCCCGGCAGGCGAGCCATGGGCCGACTTCTTGGTGCCGTCCGACTTGAACACCGCGATGATCTGGCGGCCGGCCTCGGGCGACCGGATCGAGAAGAACGCGCCGATCGAGCTCGCCTGAGCGCTCAGCCCATCGTTCGGGTACTGTCCCGGCTGCAGCGAGAACATGATCGCCTGGTTTGGCACCGTCGGATCGCCGAGACCGGTGATGAGGGCTTTGGTCTCCAGGTCCCGGTAGTAGACCCGCGCGTACAGCTCTGGATAGTCCGTGGGATCCAGTGCGGCACCGCCGTGCAGCGAGACTCGCATCGCGATCTGGTCGAGCCCGTTGCCCCTCGGCGTTCCGGTACCGGACATGTCCACCTTCGTCACGATCGACGTCGGTGTCGGGGCGGCCAGCGTGGTGACGTCGACGACCTGCGAGATCGCGCCGCCCGCGGCGACCCGGAAGTACCGGTAGTCGTTCGCCGCACCCACGGCGGTCTGCCAATCGAAGACGGCGGCGCCCATCGTGACGCGGTCACCCTCGCGGCTCGGCGCGAGCGGCGAGGCGATCGTGCCGAGATCGTCCCAGCGTTCGCCGTCGACCGAGGCCTGTGCACGCGGGAGCGGCAGCGTCGCGTCGGCGAGATCCGCGTCCGACCCCTGCACCCGCCAGGTCACACCGGACACGGTGAATCGGTGTACGGGCCGCGTGGGGTCGTTCACGTCGTCGCCCGGCTGGTGGCCTTCTGCCGGCGCGGGGGTCAGCCGGGCCGCCTCGATCACGGGGGCGCCCACGATGGACGGTGCCGCATGCCGGTCGGTCACGACGAGCCGCACGCCGCGCGGGCCGTTGGGCTCGGTGCGCACGGAGAATCGACCCCCGCCGACTTGATCGTGGACCCAGAGTCCGTGGCCGTCGGTGATCACTTGCGCCACCTGGCGGTGACCCGGCTCGCCCAGAGGATCCAGCTGCATCGAGAATGCTCCGGCCCGCGCGAGCCGGCACGCGTTCCCCGGCTCGCCCCAGAGGATGTGCGCGGCGACGTACTGCGCCGATGACGCGCCCGCGGCGACCTGCACGGGCTGCGAGGGGAACGGGCTGGTGACGCCCTGCATACCACTGTTCATCCAGCAGCCCTGTTCGTCGCTCGCCCCCGTGAACAGCTGGAATCTGAGCCCGACGCCCGTGCGGTTGTCGATCTGCACCGACATCGCCCGATACCCGGGCGCCATCCACGCGAGCTCGGCGCCGCCGCCGCTGGCAGTGGCGGCCAGCTCGCCGTCGGCACCCACTTTCAGGACGAACGACTCGAACACGTGGCCGATGCCGCGACGCAAGGCGACCCTCGGCTCGCCCGACACGCTCGTGAAGTACCGGGCCGACGCGAGCACACCACCGTCCCAGCTCTTCCACGTGTCACCTGTGGCCAGGTCGATGATGTTCACGTTGCCGAGGGTGGGCCAGCCCACCACAGCCTGCGGCTGCCCTCGGAGTCCGGACGTGCCGATCGACACCACCTCGGGCCACTGCCACGCGTCGGTCGAGCTCCGGAAGTTCTTCGCCCAGATCTCCCGATCGTTGGTCACGTCGTAGCCCAGCAATGTGGGCATCGAGAAGGTCAGCACACCGACCACCACCAGCAGGTTCTCGCCGTCTGTCCCGAGCTCGACCTCGGTGATCTGGTCCCGATGATGCGTCATGAAGAGCTCCTCGCGATCGGGACCCGAGTAGTGCGTCATGAATACCCGGAAGTCCGGCATCCCCCACTGGCCGGGCTTGACGATCCGGACCCCCGAATAGTTGAGCCCGATGGCGAGGTACTCCTCCCCTTTCCACTCGAACGCATCCAGCGCCGTCACCGCGAACTCGCGACCCTCGGTCCGCCAGTTCTTCACCTCGCCGTCGACCGTGAACATGGTCGTCACCGTCCCAGCCGCTACGAGGCGGGGCCTGCCGATCGAGTCAGGCACCTGCTCGGACCTCATGGTCGTGACGTAGATGTGCGACTTCGTCACGGCGAGTCGACTGGCGCTGTGTCCGACGAGCAACGTGGTCATGTTGCTCCCCCCGTAGAACAGCGGGGCGCCGACCTCGGTCTTCGGCCACGCCGCGCTCGCTCCCGCCTCGAACGACCGGAGCACGTGCGAGCCGCGCGTCACGGGTTCCACGATCTCGACACGGGACCCATTGAGGCGAACGATCTGCTCGTAGCCCAGGCCGAGGATGTCGACGGCGTGTTCGTTCTTCCCGGACGGGACCGTGATGCCGGAGTCGGCGGGAAAGCCCGGGCCGGAGTCCGCCGAGGCGGCGGCGGCGGCTTCCGTCTGATCTGCGGGAGCCTCCGCCTGATCTGCGGGAGCCTCCGCCGCGCCCGCGGTGGGCACACCGATGCCCACCACCAGTGCGAGACTGACGAGCATCGTCAGACCCGCCCTGCGAAGTGTGCTACTCATGCGGACCTCCTGGTTGTGATACATCAGTATTTTACACGATCACGCGATGGCCGGCGACGGTCGGCGCACGCCCGCTCGGCTATTTGGTCCTGATCCAGTGGTTCTCTGCGACGAGCCGCTCTCCGTGCGCGACGAGATCCGTCGTGATCGTCCCGTTGTAGGCGAATTGGTTCGGGTTCTCGAGCATGGCCCGCGTGCTGTGGTACATGAACGAGTCGCTCTGCAGCGGCAGCTCCTCGGGCACCCGGTTGGGCTGGGTGAGCGGCAGCGATGCCGCTCCGGGAACCGCGATCGCCCGGAACTGGACGCCCAAGCTCGTCGCCGTGAGGCTGTGCAGTGCAGGCGCCTCCCAGGGATCCGCGAGCTTGAGTGCGCACCGGCTCTCGCCGCACGCGCCCACGCTCAGGCCGTTGGCGGCCGTGCCCATCGTGAGCAGGTTGTTCGTCGCCGGCGCCAGCGTCACGGCTCGGTTGTGGGTACGAAGGTCCCGACCGTCCGCCTTGAACACCGCCATGATCGGGCGGGCCTGTCCCAGGCGTGTCGAGAAATACACACCGATCGACGTGGTCGCGGCTGCGTCGAGCAACTCGTTCGCGTACTGACCGGGTTCGAGCGAGAACATCACCAGCTGGTTCGGCTCCGCCGGGTTCCCGAGCCCGGTGATCAGCGCCTTGGTCTGCACGTCACGGTAGTAGATCCGGTCGTAGAGAACCCCGTACTCGGCCGCGTCGAGCGCCTGTTCCGCCGATCCGCGCAGGCTGACCCGCATCGGGATCTGGTCGAGCCCATTGGCCCTCGGGGTGCCTGCGCCCGTGATCGTGAGCGACAGCACGGCCAAGGACGGCTCGGGCGCGCTGAGCTGCGTCACGTCGACGACGTTCGACGAGACACCGCCGGACACGACCCGGAAGAACCGGTAGTCGTTCGTGGCGCCGGGCGCGGTCTGCCAGTCGAACACCGCGCCGCCCATCGTGAGCTGATCGCCGTCGAGTGCGGGCGTGACCGGCGACGCGACGGTGCCCAGCGCATCCCACCGTGCTCCGTCGACGGAGCCCTCGGCGACCGGGAGCGGCACCGCCACCTCCGAGAGGTCGGCCTCGGCCCCCGGCACGTTCCAGCTGAGCCCCGACACGCGGAACCGATGCACCGGCCGCGACGGGTCATCCGGGTCCATCGTCACCGTGCGGCCCGGCACTGCGGCCGGCGTCAACCGGGAGGCCTCGAGCACCGGGGCGTCCACCTGGACGGGAGTCGCGTGCCCATCGGTGATCACGAGCCGGGCCGCGAGACCGCCGGTGCGCTCGACCTGCACGTTCAGCCGACCGCTGCCGACCTGCTGATCGACCTCCATCGTGCTCATCCTCGTCAATACGCGTGCGACGCGCCGGTTGCCCGGCTCGCCCGTGGGTTCCACCTGGAGGTAGAACACGCCGGGCGTGCTCTGGTCGCAGGACTGGCCACGCGTCGTGTGGCCGGCCTGGAATGGGCCCGTCCGCTCGCCGGCGGCGGCGTGCTGGGGTTGCGATGGGAGCGGGTTCGTCGCACCCCGCAGCGCAGTCGTGAGCCAGCACCCCTCCGCACGGGACGACCCCGCGAACGAGTTGAACGTGACCGCCGACCGGGAGCGATTGTCGATCAGGATGGACCACGGCCGGTAGCCCGGCACCATCCATTCCAGGTCACGTTCGGCACCATTGTCGAGCACGACCGGCCGCCCCGCGGCATCCTGCTTGGCCACATGCGACGACCACCCCGACGCCCGCCCGTGCCGATACCCGACCCGCGGCTCCCCCGACGCGTCCGTGAAGAACCGCACCGTGCCCACCACACCACCGTCGATGTTGCCCCGGTCGGTGCCGTCGACCGCGTCCATGAAACTCAACCGGCCCAACGTCGGCCAACCCACCCCGATCTGCACCCGCCCGTTCACCTCATACGGACTGAACTCGACCTCCTGCGGCCACTCGAACCGCGCCGGATCGTTCGGACGCAGATTCTTCGTCCACAACTCCTGCCCCGTGTTCGCGTCGAACGCCAACAACGCCGGCATATCCCCGGTCAGCACCCCGACCATCAACTGCACCCGGCCCCCGACCACCCCGAACCCCAACTCGGTGATCTGATCCCGCTCATTCGTCGGCAACGACCCGAACCGATCCGGACCCTTGAAATGCTCCATCAGCGCGTGCACGTCCGGCAACCACGGCACCGTAGGATCAGCGATCCGCACCCCCGAATAGTTCAACCCGATCGCCAGATACGGCTTGCCCTCATGCTCGAACCCCGCCAACGACGTCACCGCGAACACCCCCGGGAACACCCGCTCACCCACCTGCACCCCATCGGGCGTGTACTTGCGCACCACCGACCCATCGACGACCTTCGGAACGAACGGCCCCCCATCCTTGGTCCGCAAATTGCTCACATAGATGAACCCGCCAGCCACCGCGACCCGGCTCGCACTGTGCCCGGTCACCCGATCGGCCATATTGACCCCGCCATAGAACATCGGAATGTCCCACAGCCGCGGCCACGCCTGCGACGCCCCCACCTCGAACGACCGCACCACCGCACCACCCCGCGTCACCGGCTCCGCGACCTCCACCCGCGACCCGTTCAACCGCACCACCTGCTCGTACCCCACCCCGAGCACATCCACCGCAACCGAGTTCCCCCCAGCCACCGTCACCCCCGCACTCGACGGCAACGACCCCGCAGCCGCAGACGTCGACGCCGACGCAGACGCAGACTCTGCGGCTGGGTTCGGAGCGGCAGGCGTTGCGGTTGCACTGGGCACACCGACCGCGAGCGCGAGCGAAACCGCGCTCACGGCCGTCGTCACCCACCGCGCCCACCGCATTCCGCGCGGGCCCCGCTCAGCGCGCCGGCCTCCGTTCGCGGACCTCATCGCGAGACCCCCTGCTTCAGACGTAGAGGTTCTCGAGAGCGACGCGTTCGCCATGACTGATCACCTGCCCCGAGATCGTCGCGTTGTACCCGAGCACGCTCGGATTGCGGAGGCTCGCTCGGCTACCCGAGATCTCGAACGAGTCCTCGGCCACGGTGAGCACCTCACCCGGCGTATTGGGTGCCGACAGGGGCAGCGACGCGCCGCCGTGGACCGCGATCGCTCGGAACTGGACACTGACACTCGTCGAGGTCAGACTGTGCAACACGGGCGCAACCGACGGATCGGCGATCGCGCAGGGCCCCTCGGCGCACGTGTCGATGCTGATTCCTGCAGCGCCGGAGCTCTCCCGGCTCGGAACGAGGAAGTTCGTGATCGGGGTGAGCGGAGCGCTGCCCTCGAACGCATCGGGCCCGACCGCATTGTGCTTGAACATGGCCCGCACCTGGCGGCCGGGCTGCATCGAGCGGGTCGAGAAGTACGCCCCGATCGAGGTGGTCGCCGACGCGGACGCGCTCTCGTTGGCGTACTGCCCCGGCTTCAGCGAGAACATGACCAGCTGGCTCGGGTCCGCCGGATCGCCGAGGCCCGTGATCAGCGCCTTCGTGAGGCCGTCGCGGTAATAGATGCGCTGGTAGAGCTCGGCGTGCGCGGTCGCGTCCAACTCGCGGAGGTCGGAGCCGACCAGGCTGACCCGCATGGGCGCTTGATCGAGCCCGTTCGCCCGGGCGCCGCCGTCGGCCACCATCGAGACGCCCTGCACCAGGTCGGCCGCAGGCGGCACCGGGAGCCCCACGAGATCGACGACGTTCGAGATCGCGCCACCGGCGTTCACGCGGAGATACCGGTAGTCGTTCGCGGCACCCGGCGGGGTCTGCCAATCGAACACGCCCTGCCCCATCGTCACGCGGTCGCCGTCACGGGTCGGCGCCAGCGGCGAGGCGACCGTACCCAGCCGGTGCCACGTCTGCCCGTCGACGGACCCCTCGGCGAAGGGCAGCGGGAGCACGGCCTCGCTCAGGCCGCTCGCGGCGCCCGGCACCGTCCAGCTGACGTCGGAGACCGTGAACCGGTGGACCGGGCGCGACGGGTCGTCGACCTTGTCGGTCGGTTGCCGGCCCTCGGCCGGGGCCGGCGTGAGCCGCGCCCCCTCGAGCTTCGGTGTGCCCGCGACGGTCGGTGCGGCGTAGGTGTCGGTCACGACCAGACGGGCTCCGTACAGGCCGTCGACGGAGGCGTTGCGCGGCTCGACGCGCACCGAGAGCCGGTCGCCGCCGACCTGCTCCTTGATGCGGACACCGTCTTTGTCGCCCTGCAATTGCACGATGCGCCGGTGCCCCGGCTCGCCCGGCAGGTCGAGCTGCAGATAGACGACGCCCACATCCGACGAGTAGCACTGCTCGCCGACGGTCCGCCAGGCGGACGTGTAGGGCCCGGCGTTGGCACCGGGCGCGATCCGCACCGGCTGCTTCGGCACCGCGGGTGCCGCACCCTTCAGCTCGGACCCGTACCAGCAGCCGCGTGTGCGCGTCGACCCCGAGTAGGTCTTGAAGCTGAGCTCGGCGCGCGACCGATTCTCGACCTGCAGCGAGACGGGCCGGTACCCGGGCACCATCCACTCCAGATCCCCCGCTCCTCCGTTCTCGGTGAACGCCGGCACACCGCCGGCGTCGAGCCGCGCGACATGCGAGGTGAACTCCATGCCGACGCCGCGACGAATGCCGACCCGATGCTCCCCCGCGGCGTCCGTGAAGAAGCGGATCACGCTCACGACACCGCCGTCGAGCCAGCCCTTCTCCTGACCGGTCTCCGCATCCATGAAGCTCACCCGGCCTTGCGTGGGCCAGCCCATGGCGACGTGCGGCCGACCCTCGGCGCCGAGCGCGCCGAACGCGACGACCTCGGGCCACTCCCAGCCGAGCTGGTGCGGGCGGAAGTTCTTCGTCCAGAGCTCAGCGCCCGAGAGAGCGTAGTGCACCGCGAGCGCCGGCATCTCCTGCGTCACCGCACCCATCGCCACGAGCAGCCGGCCGTCCGTGTCGGTTCCGAACTTGACCTCGATGATCTGGTCGCGCTCGACCACGCCCCCGGGCCGGTCCGGACCCTTCCAGTGGGTGAGCAGCTCCTGCACGTCTGGCATGCCGTCAGGCTTGCCGTCGACCGCCGGCTTCACGATCCGGACGCCGTACTTGTTGAGCCCGAACGCGAGATACTCCTCGCCGTTCCAGACGACCCCGTCCAGCGAGATGATCGCGAAGTCGGCCGGCAGCCTCCGCTGATCGACGAACATGCCGGTGGCGGTGTACCTGGTGAGCGTCGAGCCGTCGGCCTCGATGACCGCCTTGCCCCATGGGTCGAACGACGTCTTGGTCAGCAGATTGCTGACGTAGATGTGCCGGCCGGCCACGGCCACGCGGGTCGCGCTGTGCCCGACGACCTTCGTGGTCATATTGGTGCCGCCGTAGAACAGCGGGAGGCCGAAGCCGTAGGTGGGCCATGCCTGCTTCGCGCCGACCTCGAACGACTTCAGCACCTTGGAGCCGCGGCTGACCGGCTCGACCACCTCGACCTTCGACTCGTTGAGCCGTACGACCTGCTCGTAACCGAGCCCCAGCACATCGGCCGCGACCTCGTTCTTGCCACCCGGAACGGTGATGCCGGTGTCGGCCGGCAGCGTCGACGTCTGTGCGGCGCCCGCCGTCTCCGCAGCCTCCGCCTCCTGCGGAGCCACGTGTTCCGCGGCCACCGGCGCGGCGGACGCAGGCCCGCTCACCGACGCAACCGCGTTCGCGCCCAGCAGCAGCGCCATCGCTCCGATCACCGCACTGAGCCGCTTCACGCCCACCGTCGTCTTCACCGGTACTCCATTCGCCGCGTGCATGCAACTCCAGTATTCTAGCATGCTCAGCGCGGTCGGAATAGAGGCCAGACGAACGGCGGATGCCACGGAGATGCGCGATGTGCCGGCACCGTCGCACCCGAGTGGCTCCCGCCGCCGACGCAGCGGCGCTGCCGCCGTCGCGGCCGATCAACGCCGGGGTCGCCCGCTCAGCGCCGCCGTCGCGCCCGATCAACCCCGTCGCGCCCGATCAACGCCGGGGTCGCCCGCTCAGCGCCGCCGTCGCGCCCGATCAACCCCGTCGCGCCCGCTCAGCGCCGACGCCTCCCAGCGGCAGCACCCAGTCCGACGAGCAGCAGTGCCACCACGAGCAGTCCCCACCGCCCGGCGGCCACGGCGATCACGGCGCACAGCACGCCCGCGATCACGAGCACGCGCGCGATCACGAGGCGAACCTTCGGCCCGATCCCGCTCACTGCAGCCCGCTCACAGCCCGCTCACCGCCCGCTCACCGCCCGCTCACCGCCCGCTCAGCAGCGGTCTCACCGCGGCGCGATCGCCGCGACGTCGAACGGGACGCCCGTCGCCTGCTCTGCGACGGCCCACACGCGCGCACCGATCCCCGCATCCCGCGAGACTCGCGTCGCGTTCGCGAGCACCGGCTCGCCCTTGGTGCGGAACCGCGGCCCCCAGAACTGACCGCCCTCGACGTCGCGCGCCGTGAGCGCGTGCAGCACGGGCTCGGCGCCGCGGTGCTTGCCCTGCGCCCAGAGCCCCTGCAACTGGTCCGCGAACCGGCTGCCGCGCGACGGCTCGTTGACGCCCGGCACGAACGGCGTGCGGCCCGAGATCGAATATCCGGGATGCGCAACCACGCTCAGCACGCTCGACCCGGCGGCACGCAGCCGCCGGTCGAGTTCGAACGCGATCGACTGCGACGCGATCTTCGACTGGGCGTACGCGCGCCAGAGGTCGTACCCGCGCTCGAGCTGCAGGTCGTCGACGCGGAACGTCGACAGCTGCGTCGACAGCGACCCGAGCGACACGACCCGACCATCGGCTCCAAGCCTCCCGAGCAGCCGCGCGAGCAGCGCGAAATGGCCGAGCACGTTCGTCGCGAGCACGAGCTCGTTGCCATCGACGCTCAGCTCGCGGCGGGCCGGCGTGTGCACGAGACCGGCGTTCAGCACGAACCCGTCGAACGGCACCCCGCCCGCGAGCGAGGCGGCCTCGGCCGCTCCCTCCGCGACCGACTCGAGCGACGATTGGTCGATGACCAGCGTGGTCGCGGTCCCTCCGGCCTCGCCCGCACGCACGCCCTGCGCCACCCGCGCGTTGATCACATCGGCCGCGGTCTGCAGGCGTTCACGGCTCCGCCCCGTCATCACCACCTGCGCGCCCGCACCCACGAGCCGCGCAGTGGTGAAGAACCCCAGGCCCGCGTTGGCGCCGGTCACGAGGAACTTGCGCCCGGTCTGGTCGGGCAGCGGAGCCGGGTACCAGCTCACAGCGCCACCATGCTCACAGCGCCACCCAGCTCACAGCGCCACCATGCTCACAGCACCACCATGCTCACAGCACCACCATGCTCACAGGCCCTCGGCGCGCTCCGAGCCACGGCCGTTGCCGGCGAGCTCCTCGTGGTGCTGGATCACCTCGGCCACGACGAAGTTGAACCACTTCTCGGCGAACGCGGGGTCGAGGTGCGCGTCCTCGGCGAGCGCGCGCAGGCGCGCGATCTGCCGCTTCTCGCGATCGGGATCGCTCGGCGGCAGCCCGTGCGTCGCCTTCAACCGCCCGACCTGCTGCGTGAACTTGAACCGTTCGGCGAGCAGGTGGATGAGGGCGGCGTCGATGTTGTCGATGCTCGAGCGGATGCCGAGCAGCTCCGACATCGCGGCGTCGCGGTCGTCGATGGCACTCATGCCTTCGACCCTAGAGCACGGACCCGAACGCACGGTCGACCCGTCGTCGCCGTGGCGAGCACGCACCGGATCGCACGAGCAGGCCGAGCGCAACACACCGGCGCAGGTGTCAGCCGTGGCTACGTCACCACCGCCTGCGCCGAGTCGGAGGCGGCCCGTTCGAGCACTGGACGGGTCGCACGTAGCCCGAGCCAGACGACGCCGATGCCGGCCGCGAGCACGGCCGCGATGACCACGAGCGAGAGCGGGGCGACGATGAGCGTGATACCGGTGAGCGGCAGCATGACGATCGCGGCCGCGACGGCCGAGCCGATCGCGGTGATCCGCAGCGGCGACATGACGGCTCGGCGGCGGGCCGCGTCCATGGTCGAGATCGGCATGCCGAGCAGGCCGAGCGACCGGTACACGTCGCGCCGGTCGAGCACGCCGGCCGCCTGATTGACCCCGACCGAGCACGCCACCATGAGGAACGAGCCGATCACCGTGATGAGGATGCCCGTGCGGATGTCCTCGATGAGCAGCATCGACACGCGATCTCCCGCGTCCGTGCCCATGACGTCGAGCACGGCGACCCCCGACCCCGCGAACACCGCCATGAAGCTCGTCATCGCGACCCCAGAGACCTGACGCCACGCCGCCTTCGGCGATTCGAGCACGGTACGTGCCGCGATGAGGCGCGCGGTCGTCTTCGCGCGCTTCACCTGGGCGGATGCCACGAGCCGCAGGATCCACGGACCCATGAGGTTCAGCACGGCGATCGTGCCGCCGAAGGCGGCGGCGAGCATGCCGAGGATCACGAGCACGGTCGGCGCGACCTGCAGCGCGGCCATGGCGCCGAACGCGAGCACGACGACCACGAGGCCGATCACGATGCGCAGCCAGTGCGGACGCGGCGCCTCCTGCTTGGTGCGCACGCCGAGCGGCGAGATCACGACGCGGCGGAGGCTCACGATGGCGCTCACCACGGCGAGCGCGGTCACGCCGAGCGGCACGAGGGCGACGGATGCTCCGAGCCACACCCCCTCGATGCCGAGCGCCTGCCCGCGGAACGGGATGAGCGCGAGCGCGGGCAGCAGCGCGGCGTAGAGCACGACCCCGACGAGCGCACCGATGCCGGCGAGCACGCCGGCCTCGATGACGGCCAGGGCGGACACCGTCGCGGGCGTCGCGCCCAGCAGGCGGAGCGTCGCGAGCCGGTCGTCCCGACGACGGGCCGACAGCCGGGCGGCGGAGCCGCCGAGCGACGCGAGCGGCACGACGAGCAGCACGAGCGCGATCACCGCGAGCGCCTGGTAGGTCACGGCGAGTTCGTCGGTCCACGTCCAGAACGTCTGGGCGCCGCCGAGCACGGTGAGCAGCAGCGCGGTCACGATCGCGAACGCCGTCACGGGGAGCGCGATGGTCGCGACCCCCTGTCGGCCAGGCCGAGCGAGCAACCAGGCCACGCGCGCGATCACAAGCGCACCGCCTCGCCGGTCGCGCTCACGGCAGGCGCGGCGCCCGAGGCATCCGTCCCACCCGAGGCATCCGTCCCACCCTCGCGACCCGTCGCCGGGTGCCCCGCCCGCTCGGCGACGATCCGGCCGTCGCGCACCTCCACGATGCGCGCACAGCGCGCGGCGACCCCCGCGTCGTGCGTCACGAGCACGAGCGTGCGCCCCTGCCCGACGGTCGACTCGAGCAATGCGCGCATCACGTCGGCCGAGGTCGCCGAGTCGAGCGCGCCCGTCGGCTCGTCGGCGAACACCACCGGAGCGCCCGTGACCTGGGCCCGCGCGATCGCGACGCGCTGCGCCTGCCCGCCGGAGAGCTGACCGATGCGACGATCCTCGAGCCCCGCGAGCCCGAGCGCGGCGATCCAGCCGCGAGCGTGCTCCTCGGCCTTCGGCCGCGGGATGCCGTTCAGCATGAGCGCGAGCGCGACGTTCTCGGACGCCGTGAGCTCCGGGATGAGCAGGCCCTGCTGGAACACGAAGCCGAACGCCTCGCGGCGGAGCCGCGAGCGCTCACGCTCGGACAGTGCGGTGACCTCGGTGCGAGCCGTGCCGTACCGGAAGGCCACCGTGCCGGCGTCGGGCGCGACGATCCCCGCCAGGCAGTGCAGCAGCGTCGTCTTCCCCGAACCCGACGCGCCCATGATGGCCACGGACTCGCCCGGGCGCACCGAGAGGTCGACGCCGTCGAGCGCACGGGTGGAACCGAAGGACTTCACGAGGCCGGCGGCCTCGAGCACGTAAGAACTCATGCTCGCAAGCCTCGCGCGCCGCCCGCGGGCGGCGCGTCGGGCCGGAGCATGAACCGTCGGAGCATCCGTCATCCCGCAGGATGACCTGCCCGCATCCCCTCCCCATCCCCGCATCCTCGCGATGGAGGTCGTTTTTCGTATGGGAGGTCGGTCCTGACCGACCTCCCATACGAAAAACGACCTCCATCGTGAAAGCGGGACGTGGGCGGGATGCGTGAAGCGACGCGGCATCCGCCTTGGGGGGACGGATGCCGCGCCGCGGACTGTGCCCGCAGGATCAGCGGGGCGTGGCCCTCCGGATGACGAGGAAGCCGGCGACCGCGAAGAACGCCGCGAGACCCAGCACGATCGTGAACACGCCCACGACCCCGATGCTGCCGAACCAGGTGAACACGCCGACCCACGAGTCGGTGAAGGACGCGATGGCGATGAGACCGAGCACGAGGACGACCGCGGCGAGCGCGACGATCAGCATGCCGCGGGTGCGCCAGCGCATGTACACCGTGGTCGCGCTCGCCCCGATGAAGAGCACGAGCAGCTGCAGCGCGAACGTCGTATAGAAGTCGACCAGCCAGCCCTCCTGGCCGTACCAGAGCGAACTGAACATGGCCGCGCCGATGCCCCAGCCGTCGGTCGCGAGCTCGATCTGCACGAGCGTCGCGATCGCCACGGCCATCTCGAACGACACGAACAGGAACATCAGCGCGGTGCCGAGCCAGAAGTCCCGGCGCGTCGCGCCGAACCCGAGTGCGAACGAGAAGGTGTACGCGACGGCCTGCACCCCGACGACGACGAGGTACCACTGCGGCGAGAGCACCGCCCAGCTGTACCCGAAGCCCTCGGTCATGTCCGCGCCGGCGCCGCCGGCCCCGCGGATGATGAGCGCGATCACCATGGTGACGGCCCAGGCCACGCCGAGGATGATCCACGGGATGCCGAAGAACACCGACGGGTTCACGGCGTGCAGCCGGATGATGCGCCAGAGCTCGTTGGGGCGGACGCGCGAGGTCGAGGTGGCGACGGGCGCGGTGGCGACGGCGGTCATGCTGCGGCCTCCTGTTCGGACGAACCGGCGAGATCGGTGCCGGTGAGGTGGACGATGAGTTGCTGGAGCGAGACCGGCGCGAGCTCGAGGCCGAGCTGGGCGGCCTCGACGCGCGCGGCCTGGTCGAGCCGGCCGTCGATCGTGACCGACGCGAGCCCGCCGAGGCCTTCGCGGCCGATGACCGGCCGATCCGCCGTGAACTGCTCGACCGCGGCCTTCGGGCCGGCGACCGTCGTCGCCGAACCGCGCACTTCGTCGGCGTCGCGGTCGAGCAGGATGCGGCCCTGATCGATGAGGATCACGTGCTCGAGGAGGTTCGCGACCTCGTCGATGAGGTGCGTCGACAACACGACGGTGCGCGGGTGCTCGGCGTAGTCCTCGAGCAGCCGGTCGTAGAAGATGTGCCGCGCGACCGCGTCGAGGCCGAGGTACGGCTCGTCGAAGAAGGTCAGCGGGGCGCGCGACGCGAGGCCGACGATGACACCGACCGCCGAGAGCTGGCCGCGGCTCAGCTTCTTGATGCGGCGCTTCACCGGGAGCCGGAAGTCGGCGATGAGCCGCTCGGCGAACTCCTGGTCCCAGTTCTCGAAGAACCACGGCGCAGCCTTGAACACGTGCGCGGCCGTGAAGTCTTCGGGGTAGCGCTGGGACTCGGCGATGAAGCAGACCTTGCGTAGGACATCGGCGTGCTCGGCCGGCGTGCGACCGAACACGTCGAGCGTGCCGCCATCGGCGAAGAGCTGGCCGGTCAGCAGCTGCATGATCGTGGTCTTGCCCGCGCCGTTCCGGCCGAGCAGGCCGTAGATGCGGTTCTCCTCGAGGCTGAAGCCGACGCGGTCGAGGGCGGTGAACGAGCCGTAGCGCTTGGTCAGCCCCTCCACGCGGACGACGGTGGCGGTCATGATTCGATCCTTTCGGCGCGGAGCAGACCCGCGAGCTGGTCGATGTCGATGCCGAGCTTCTCGGCCTCGATGATGAGCGGTCGGATGTACTGGGCACTGAACTCGGCACGCCGCCGTTCGACGAGCCGGTCCCTGGCCCCGACGGTCACGAACATGCCGATCCCCCGTCGTTTCTCCACGATGCCGTCGTCGACAAGGCGGTTCACCCCTTTCAGTGCGGTTGCCGGATTCACCCGGAGGAAGGCCGCGAACGCGTTCGTCGACGGGATCTGGGTGCCCTCGGGCATGCTCCCGTCGATGATGTCGTTCTCGATCTGCTCCGCGATCTGGATGAAGATCGGTCGTGATTCGTCCATGCCCGCCTTCACATACCGGTTCGAACCTCGCTGGTTCATTACTTGTGTAACTAACCAACCACCCCGACGATGGCACTGTCAAGTCCGTTTCGGGGCCTCGGCCGGAATTTCTTGCTCAGGAAGATCTGCACGACTCGCCGTGTCGGCGTGTGCAACACGCCGCGCGGCAGCGCGAAGTTCCTGAGCAAGGAAATTCGGGCGGGCGGGCCCGGGCGCGTCGCGGGCGGGTCGCGGGCGGGCGCGGGCGGGTCGCGGGCGGGTCGCGGGCGGGTCGCGGGCGGGCGCGGGCGGGCGCGGGCGGGCGCGGGCGGGCGCGGGCGGGCCCGGGCGCGCGCGGGCGCGCGCGGGCGGGCGCGGGCGCGGGCGGGCGGACGAGGGGGCGCGAGGGTTACGCCGGCACGCGCCGCCCGAGCCGGAGCCGGCCCTGGGCGAACAGGATGCCGAGGAACACGACCAGGGCGCCGACGGGCTCATGCCACGAGAGCCGCTCACCGAGGATCGCCATGCCGAGGGCGACGCCGACGACGGGCGTCACGTAGGTCACGGTCGAGATGCCGGTCGGCCCCCAGGCGCGCAACACGTTGATGTTCCAGATGTAGGCGAGGCCCGTGCCGAGCACGCCGAGGGCGAGCAGCGAGAGCACGATCGGCCACGTGAGCGTGACGGGCTCGAGCGCGAGCACCGGGGTGAGCACGAGCATGACGACCGCGGCGGTGCCGATCGAGAGGAACGCGAACGTCGCCGGCGCGATCGGCCGCTGGCTGAGGAACCGGCGCTGGTACCCGAACGTGATGCCGTAGCAGAGCGTCGCGATGAGGCACGCGATCTGCCCGGCCAGGCTGCCCGTGAGGCCCGCGAGCTGCCACGGCCCGATGACCACGAGCACGCCGAGGATGCCGAGCCCGACGCCGAACCACCGGCTCGCACCCAGTTTCTCGACGCGGAACACCAACGTCGCCATGATCGCCGTCATGATCGGCGTGGTCGCGTTGTAGATCGACGCGAGACTCGACGAGACGTACTGCTCGGCCCACGCGAAGCACAGGTAGGGGATCACGCAGGTCGTCAGCGACACCACCAGGAAGTGCACCCACACGATCGGCTCTCGCGGCAGCACCGGCCCGCGAGTGCCGTCGGGCGCCGTCACGTGCGGCCGGGTCACGAGCACGATGAGGCCGAGTGCGAGCCCGCCGAGCACCGTTCGGGACCACGCGACCTGACCGAACGACACCCCATCGAGCGCGACCTTCATGAACAGGAAGCTCGCACCCCAGACCAGCCCCATCGCGAGGAACTGCACCCACGCAGAGACCGGTCCAGGTTTGGTGGCGGATGCCCCGGGCTGGGTCTGCTGCAACGTGCGCGGTTCACTCACGGCCCGAGCTTAGGACCGGCCGCCGACACCCGCTCGCCCCCGCCGGCACGTTGTCCGGAATCCGCCGGTCGTCGGCAGGCGAACGCGTCGATCGCGTCGAATCGGACGGCGACCCCCGTTCTCCGCTAGGTTCGCGCCATGCCTTCCCTGAATGCATCGAGGCGACGCCGCCTCCGCATCGCCGGCCTCACCGCACTCGCCGGGCTCGCCGCAGCCGTGACGCTCAGCGCCTGCGCCACGACTCCCGCCACCCCCGCGGCCGACACCGCAGGCCCGGCCACGACGTCCGCCCCCGCCACGACCCCGCCGTCACCCGTGACCGTCGAAGAGCTCGGCGCAGGCGAGACCGAGGCCACCGTCGAGGTCGACGTTGCGGGGCCGGTCGCGGTCACGTACCGGAGGATCACGATCGCCCCTGGCGCCGGCACCGGCCTGCACTGCCACTACGGCCAGCTCATCGCGGTCGTCGAGTCCGGCGAGTTCACGCATCGAGCGCCCATCTATCCAGACGGCGTCCACATCTACGAGGCGGGCGACTCGGTCGTCGAGGGCGCGGGCTACGTGCACGAGGGGATGAACGAGGGCGACCAGGACCTTGTGCTGCTCGTGACGTACGTCACCGAAGAGGGCAAACCCCTCGCCGAGACCGATCTGGCGAACTGCGAACCGACCGCGCACTGAGCCGGACCACTGCCCGAGACATCCGGCCGCCCCTGCCGCGGGCCGACCGACCGGCCTAGGCTGGCCCGCATGAGCCACTTCGACGTCATCGTTCTCGGCGCGGGCCCCGGCGGCTACGTCGCCGCCATCCGCGCCGCGCAGCTCGGCCAGAAGGTCGCGGTCATCGAGGAGAAGTACTGGGGCGGGGTCTGTCTCAATGTGGGCTGCATCCCCTCGAAGGCACTGCTGCGCAACGCCGAGCTGTCGCACATCTTCCACGACCAGGCCGCGACCTTCGGCATCTCGGGCGACGTGCACTTCGACTTCGGGGCGGCGTTCGACCGCAGCCGGCAGGTCTCCGAGAAGCACGTCAAGGGCGTGCACTTCCTGATGAAGAAGAACGGCATCACCGAGCTCGACGGGCGCGGTACGTTCCGCGACGCGAACACGATCGACGTCGCGAAGGCCGACGGCACGACCGAGACCGTGACGTTCGCCAACGCGATCATCGCGACCGGTTCGAGGGTGCGCCTGCTGCCCGGCGTGCAGCTCTCGGACAACGTCGTGACGTACGAGACGCAGATCCTGACGCGCGACCTGCCGAAGTCGATCGCGATCGTCGGCGCCGGCGCCATCGGCATGGAGTTCGCGTATGTGCTGCGCAACTACGGCGTCGAGGTCACAGTCATCGAGTTCCTCGACCGGGCGCTCCCGAACGAGGACGTCGAGGTGTCGAAGGAGATCACGCGGCAGTACCGCAACCTCGGCATCCCGATCCTCGCGTCGACCAAGGTCGAGACGGTGACCGACAACGGGTCGTCGGTGACGGTCACGTACACCGGATCCGACGGCACGCCCGGCTCGCTCGAGGTCGACCGCGTGCTCATGGCCGTGGGCTTCGCGCCCAACGTCGAGGACTTCGGGCTCGAGCAGGCCGGTGTGCAGCTCACCGAGCGCGGCGCGATCGGCATCGACGAACGCATGCGCACGAACGTGCCGCACATCTACGCCATCGGCGACGTGACCGCGAAGCTCATGCTCGCGCACGTGGCCGAGGCGCAGGGCGTCGTCGCCGCCGAGACCATCGGCGACGCCGAGACCATGGAACTCGGCGACTACCGCATGATGCCGCGCGCGACCTTCTGCTCGCCGCAGATCGCCAGCTTCGGGCTCACCGAGCAGCAGGCGCGCGACGAGGGCTACGACGTGGTCGTCGCGAAGTTCCCGTTCACCGCGAACGGCAAGGCCAACGGCCTCGGCGACCCGGTGGGCTTCGTCAAGTTGGTCGCCGACGCGAACCACCTCGAGCTGCTGGGCGGTCACCTCATCGGTCCGGATGCCTCTGAGCTGCTGCCCGAACTCACGCTCGCGCAGAAGTGGGACCTCGGCGCCCTCGAGCTCGCCCGCAACGTGCACACCCACCCGACGCTGTCGGAGGCGCTGCAAGAGGCCTTCCACGGCCTCACCGGCCACATGATCAACATGTGAGCCGGGGCGATATCGCTTCTGCACAGCACGCGCGTGGTACTCGTTCTCCACGGTTCGGGGCCGGTTCTCTACACCCTTACCGTCGGCGCTGGCAGACTCCCTCCCGATATACAAGAATGGGAAGGTGATCGAGTTGACAGAACCTCAGATATGGACGGTGATCGGCGCATTCACGACCCTCATGGTCGGGATGATCACGATCGTATCGATGGCGTTTGTTCGCGCCGTCCACGCCGAAAGTCGCATCGTGCAAGCAGAGATCCGCGGCGTTCGTGAAGAGATCAAGGGAGTGAGCTCTCGGATCGACGGACTCGATCGCGATGTCCAGGCCCTGGTGAAGCGCACCTTCGGGCTCGACCGCGGCTGACACACGGGCGACGATCGAGATGACTGAGGCGCAGATCTGGGTGGTCCTCGGAGTGTGTTCGGCGATCTCGGTCGCCGTCTTCATGATCGCCCTGATCGATTTCATCTGTGTGGTGCGGGAGAGCCTGCGCGCAGATCATGGCGTGACGCGCGGGACGCCTTCGGACTGACTGCAGACGTGTTTCGGCCCGGCCCCGGGCAGGCGATGCGGGGGGCCGGGCCGAAGTTCGTCTCCGGGCGGCGGGGCGCTAGTGCTGCGTCGCGCCCTCGGCGCCGACGCCCGTGAGCGAGCGCACCTCCATCTCGGACTGCTTCGCGGGGTCCTCCTTCTCCTTCGACAGCACGGTGCCGAGCCAGCCGAGGAAGAACGCCAGCGGAATCGACACGATGCCCGGGTTCGACAGCGGGAAGATCGCGAAGTCGATCGCGTCCGTCTTCAGCATCGACGCCTCCGACCCCGACACGACGGGCGAGAACACGATCAGCACGATCGCCGAGATC
Source organism: Agromyces protaetiae (assembly GCF_030866785.1). Taxonomy (NCBI): domain Bacteria; kingdom Bacillati; phylum Actinomycetota; class Actinomycetes; order Micrococcales; family Microbacteriaceae; genus Agromyces; species Agromyces silvae. The sequence continues at coordinate 3,575,056 of NZ_CP133018.1, forward strand.
AGCCCGCCGTACATGCTCCACAGCGCGCCCCGCGTCGTGAACCGCTTCCAGAACAGCGAGTACACGATCGTCGGCAGGTTCGCCGACGCGGCCACCGCGAACGCGAGGGCGACGAGGAACGCGACGTTCTGCCCGTTCGCGCCGATGCCGCCGACGATCGCGACGACGCCGATGATCACGACCGTGCGGCGCGCGACCTTCACCTCGGCACCCGGCTCGGGCTTGCCCTTCTTCACCACCGACGCGTAGATGTCGTGCGCGAAGCTCGCCGCCGCGGTGATGGTGAGACCGGCCACCACCGCGAGGATCGTCGCGAACGCGATCGCCGAGATCAACCCGAGCAGCAGCGGACCGCCGAGCTCGAACGCGAGCAGCGGCGCCGCCGAGTTCGGGCCGCCGGGCGCAGCGGAGATGACCGCGGGCCCCACGAGCGCAGCCGCGCCGTAGCCCAGCACGAGCGTGAACACGTAGAAGATGCCGATCAGCCAGATCGCCCACACGACCGACTTGCGAGCCTCCTTCGCGGTGGGCACCGTGTAGAACCGCATGAGCACGTGCGGCAGCGCAGCCGTGCCCAGCACGAGCGCGAGCCCGAGCGACACGAAGTCGACCTTCGCGATCTCCGAGACGCCGTACTTCAGGCCCGGGTCGAGGATCGCCGGGTTCTCAGCGACAGCGACGGCCTTGTCGAGCAGCGCCGAGAAGTCGAATCCGTTCACGGCGAGCACCCAGATCGTCATCGCGCCGGCGCCCGCGATGAGCAGCACGGCTTTGATGATCTGCACCCAGGTCGTGCCCTTCATGCCGCCGATCAGCACGTAGAGGATCATGAGCGCGCCGACGACCGTGATCACGAGCGCCTGGCCGAGCTGGTCGCCGATGCCGAGCAGCAGCGACACGAGACCGCCGGCTCCCGCCATCTGCGCGAGCAGGTAGAAGAAGCAGACGACGAGCGTGGTGGTCGCCGCCGCGATACGCACGGGCTTCTGCTTGAGCCGGAAGCTCAGGACGTCGGCCATCGTGAACTTGCCGGTGTTGCGCAGCAGCTCGGCGACGAGCAGCAGCGCCACGAGCCAGGCCACGAGGAAGCCGATCGAGTAGAGGAACCCGTCGTATCCGGTCAGCGCGATCGCGCCGACGATGCCGAGGAAGGAGGCGGCCGAGAGGTAGTCGCCCGCGATGGCCGACCCGTTCTGGCCGCCCGTGAACGACCGGCCCGCGGCGTAGTAGTCGGCGGCGGTCTTGTTGTTGCGGCTCGCCCGGAACACGATGACCATCGTGATCGCGACGAACGCACCGAAGATCGCGATATTGAGCCAGGGCTCGCCGGGCGCGGTCGCCGCGGCCTGTTCGAATCGCAGCATCAGCGCCCACCGTCCTTCGCCTCGGGGTGCGCCCGCGTGTCGAAGTCGTCCGCGAGGATCTCGTCCCGGATCTGCCCGGCCAGCGGGTCGAGCCGCCGGTTCGCGAAGCTCACGTACCAGGTCGTCACCGCGAACGTGGTGATCACCTGGGCGAGCCCGAGCACCATGGCGAGGTTGACGCTCCCCCAGACACGCGTCGACATCAGGTCGTGCGCGTACACCGCGAGCAGCACGTACGCGAGGTACCAGACGAGGCACGCGCCCAGCACGGGGAAGACGAAGCGGCGGTGCCTGCGCCGTAGCTGCTGGAACTCCGGGGACTCTTGCACGGCGCGGTAGTCGACATGCTCGAGGGTGGCACGTCCCGCACTCAGGGCGTCGTTGCCCATGACATCTCCTTCGATGGTCGCTGCACGACGCGCGAGTCGGGCGTCTGCAGTTCGCACCATCGTGCCGATGCGGTCGCCTGCACCGCGGGTGGGCACCACTCGTCGTCGGTGAGCGGTGGGCATGGTGCGACGAACGGTGCCCGAGGCCCGACGAACGACGGTTAGCGTTGAACCATGCCCGAGTCGATGCTGCTCGCCGCCGCAGGCGGTGTCGTGGCCGGTGCACTCGCCGTGGGCCTGGTCGTCCTGCTCCGGCGCATCGTGCTGGCCTCGCGCGAGCTCGGCACCGACGAAGAGCGCGCGACGTACCGGACCCTGCATCTCGCGTCGCGCGCCGCGGCGCACCTGCGGAACGGGCTCGGAGAGCCCGACGCGGCACGAGCCGTACGTCACCTCCGCACCCTGCTGGGGAGCGAGGGGGTCGCGCTCGTCGATCGCGCCGGCGGCGTCGCGCTCGACGGCGACGACGCGATGCGCTCGGCGGCCGCCGAGCTCGCCGCCCAGGTCACCGCGAGCGGACGGCCGCAGATCCGGCGAGGCATCCGCTCGGGTCGTCGCGAATCGGATGCCGCGGCCGCACCCGTCCGCGTCGGCGGCCGCGCCGTGGGCGCGGTGGTCGCGTTCGAGCCGACCGTCCGGGCCGGGCTCGTGCGCGCCACCGGCGAGGTCGCGGACTGGGTCGCGGCGCAGGTCGAGCTCGGTGAGCTCGACGCGTCGCGCGCCGCGCTCGCAGAGGCCGAGGTGCGCGCCCTCCGCGCCCAGATCAGCCCGCACTTCATCTACAACTCGCTGAACGCGATCGCGTCGTTCATCAACACCGACCCGGCGACCGCGCGCGAGCTCGTGCTCGAGTTCGCCGACTTCACGCGGTACTCGTTCCGGCGTCACGGCGACTTCACGACCGTCGCCGAAGAGCTGCGCTCGATCGACAGCTATCTGCGGCTCGAGCGCGCCAGGTTCGGCGAACGCCTGACCGTGACCCTGCAGATCGCCCCAGAGGTGCTCTCGACGGTCGTGCCCTTCCTCTCGATCCAGCCGCTCGTCGAGAACGCCGTACGGCACGGGCTCGAGTCGAAGGAGGGCGGCGGGCGCATCTCGATCACGGCCGTCGACTCCGGGGCGTATGCCGAGCTCAGCGTCGAGGACGACGGCGTCGGCATCGATCCGGCCGCGCTCGAACGCGCGCTCGCGGGCGGTGCGGCCGGCGAGCACGTCGGCCTGCGCAACGTGGACGCCCGGCTCAGGCAGGTCTACGGCGACGAGCACGGCCTCGTCGTCGAGACGAACGTCGGCGCGGGCACGCTCGTGCGCATGCGGGTGCCGAAATCGCAGCCGCGCCACGCCCCCGATGGAAGGATCGAACGGTGATCTCCGTCCTCATCGCCGACGATGAGCAACCCGCGATCGACGAGCTGGCCTTCCTGCTCCGGCAGGATCCACGCGTCGGCGTCATCCACGTCGCGTCCTCGGGCTCCGAGGCGATCCGGCTGCTCACGCGCGAGCCCGTCGACGCGGCCTTCCTCGACATCCACATGCCGGGTCTCAACGGCTTCGATCTCGCCCGCGCGTTGCAGCGCTTCGAGCGCGCGCCCGCGCTCGTGTTCGTCACGGCCGACGAAGAGGGCGCCCTCGAGGCCTTCGATCTCGCAGCGGTCGACTACCTGTTGAAGCCGGTGCGCACCGAGCGTCTCCAGCGATCGGTGTCCCGCATCGTCGAGAACCTGCGTGCCGGCGCGACCGCCGAGCCGGCGCCGCCGCGGCAGCCCGAGACCATCGCCGTGACCCTCGGCGGCACGACACGCATGATCCGCCGGGACGACGTGCGGTATGTGCAGGCGCAGGGCGACTACGCCCGCCTGCACACCGAGGAGGCGAGCTACCTCGTGCGCGTGCCCATGGCCGACCTCGAACGGCAGTGGGCCGACGCGGGGTTCGTGCGCGTGCACCGCTCCTACCTCGTCGCGCTCGGGCACGTTACCCGCGTGCGGCTCGGGGCCGACCAGGCGAGCGTGACCGTCGGCGGCGCCGAGCTGCCGGTGAGCCGCCGGCTGCTGCCCGCCCTGCGCGAGCGGCTGGAGTCGACGACGCTTCGGGTGCGGCCGTGACGGACGCGGATGCGCGCGATGGCGGGCCGGATGCGCCTGACGGCGAACCGGATGCCTCGCCGGCCGGTGGCACCCCACTCGGCGGCGAGCCGACCGGGGCGCATGACGCGGATACCCCTGCTGCACCTGCACCTGCACCCGCGCCGCCCGCCCGCGTCCGGGTCACCGCGCCACGACCGATCGCCTCGCACGAACCGACCGTCGCAAGCGATGCCGTCACGCTCGGCCGGGCCGGCATGCCGGAATCGGCATATGTGGCCGGCGCGGCATCCGCCGCCCGCTCGCGGACCGCGGCCCGCGGACCCGGCGCGACCGATGCGACCGACGTCCCGGGCGTGTACGTACGCTCGCTGATCCGCTCGCAGCTGCGGCTCGCGCTCGTGTGCGCGGGCGGGTTCGTCATCGCGACGGCCCTGTTCGTGCTCGCGATCGTCTGGGCGCCCGCACTCGACGACACCTTCGTCGCGGGCGTCCCGGTGTCATGGCTGTTGCTCGCGATCGGCGTCTATCCCCTCGCGCTCACGATCGCGGCGCTGTACGTGCGCGCGGCGGCCCGCAACGAGACCCGGTACCGATCGCTCGCGGACGACTCGTGAACCCGGTCATCGGCTACACCGCGATCGCGCTCGTCGCGGTGGCCTCCGCGCTGATCGGGTTCTACGGGCTTCGCGTATCGCGCACCACCGGCGACTTCTACGTCGCGAGCCGCACGGTGCGTCCGTGGTGGAACGCATCCGCGATCGGCGGCGAGTACCTGTCGGCGGCCTCGTTCCTCGGCGTCGCCGGGCTGATCCTGCTGACGGGCGCGGGCGGGCTGTGGTTCCCGATCGGGTACACGGCCGGATACCTCATGCTGCTGCTCTTCGTCGCGGCACCGCTGCGACGATCCGGGGCGTACACCGTGCCCGACTTCACCGAGGCGCGCCTCGACTCGGTCGCGGTGCGGCGGGTCACGAGCACGCTGGTCATCGTGATCGGCTGGTTCTACATCGTGCCCCAGCTGCAGGGTGCGGCCCTCACCGTGCGGATCACGACCGGCCTGCCATCCTGGGTGGGTTCGCTCGCCGTGGCGGTCATCGTCGCCGCCGTGGTCGCGATGGGCGGCATGCGCTCGATCACGTTCGTGCAGGCGTTCCAGTTCTGGCTGAAGCTCACCGCGCTCGCCGTGCCCGTCGTCGTGGTGCTGCTCGTCATCGGGGGCGGCGAGCCGCGGCCCGAGCTCGCGCAGGATGCCGCGTTCCCCGCGTCGGCCGGGCCGGGGTCCCTCGACGCGTACCGCACGATCTCGCTCATGGTGGCGCTGCTGCTCGGCACGCTCGGCCTGCCGCACGTGCTCGTGCGGTTCTACACCAACCCGGATGGCCCGGCGGCACGACGGACGACCCTCATCGTGCTCGGCCTGCTCTCGGTGTTCTACCTGTTCCCGACCGCGTTCGGTCTGCTCGGGCGAGCGTTCGCGCCCGACCTCGCCGTGCCGGGCGAGGCCGACGCACTCATCCTGGTGCTGCCCGACCGGCTCGTGCCGGGCCCGGTCGGTCAGCTGCTCACCGCACTCGTGATCGCGGGCGCGTTCGCGGCGTTCCTGTCGACCTCGTCAGGACTCGTGGTCTCGCTCGCGGGCGTGATCAGCCAGGACCTGATGGGCGGAAGCGTGCGCGGCTTCCGCGTCGCCGCGGTGATCTCGTCGCTCGTCCCGCTCGGGGTCGCGCTGCTCACCGAGCCCGCCGGCCTCGCCGGGAGCGTCGGTCTCGTATTCGCGTTCACGGCCTCGACGCTCTGCCCCGTGCTGCTGCTCGGCATCTGGTGGCGCGGGCTCACCGCACGCGGAGCGATCTGGGGCATGGTCAGTGGCGCGCTGCTCTCGGGCATCGCGATCCTCGCGGTGCCGGCGGTCGCGGCCGCCGCGCCCGGCCTGTCGCCGTTCGTCGAGCAACCCGCGGCCTGGACCGTGCCGATCGCCATCGCCGTCACGGTCCTCGTCTCCCGCCTCGACCGCGGGCGCGTCCCGCGCGGCGCCGACGCGTTCCTGGCGCGGTTGCACGTGCCGGAGCGGTAACCCGCGGTCGACTCGGCGGGTGGCAACCCCTTCCAGGCGAGACATCCGACGCCCTAGCATGTGGCCGATGACGCCGTTTCGTCATCGCGTGATGCGAGGGAGGAAGCTTCGATGGGTGCACTGGACGACCTCGGCAAGAAGGCACAGGACTTCATCGCCGACAACAAGGACAAGATCGACGAGGCGCTGAAGAGCGAGCAGGCCGAGAACGTCAGCGACAAGATCCTCGGCGGCCTCGCCGAGGGCGTGAAGAAGATCACCCCCGACGAGCACGACGCGAAGATCGACGGCGTGCGCGAGAACCTCGACAAGAAGATCGGCAACCAGTAGCCCTTCCGCCGCCGGGTAGCGCCGACACGCGGTGGCGACGCGTATCGAGAACCGATGAGCGAGTCCAAGGATCGGCTCATCGGGTCTCGATACGCTCGCTGGCGCTCGCTACTCGACCAGCGAGCGGCGACGGCGCACGAGCAGCCACGCGCCGGCGGCAAGCGCGAGCACGCCGCCGAGCAGTGCGGTGGCCTGCCATGGGCCGAGGTCGAGGCCGGTCGACGCGAGGCCCGGGATGACCTCGTAGTCGTTCGTGGCGGTGAGCGCGACCGATGCGCCCGGCTCGGCTGACACCGTGACCACGACGGCCGGCACCCCGGACTCGGCGACGGCGCGCACGCGCTCGTCGTCCGAGGCCCAGCTCACGCCCGTCCAGCGCACGTCACCCGGAAGCGCCCGCTCGGTCTCGCCTTCGACGAGCCGGACCTCGACGCCGAGCGGAAGCTCCTCGAGCGTCGCGGATGCCCCGGCCTTCAGCTCGACGCGGCGCTCATGCTGCTCGCCGAGCAGGTCCGTCCAGGTCGCCGTCACCGGGAAGACCCGGTCGGCCGGGAGCTTCGCCGCACCGGCACCCGTGAGCGCCTTGGTGAGCACGAGCTGCCCGGTCGAGGCGATCGCGGCGTTGGTCAGCTCGACCTCGGCCACCGTGGCCGCGCCGATCGTGAGCGTCGCGGTGCCGTCCTCGTTCGCGACGACACCGGTGCCCGCCCACTGCGGCGCCGCCCACGTGAAGCTCGGCGCATCGGCCAGCGCGACCTCGGTCAGCGTGACCTCGGTGAGATGCGGCAGGACTTCGCCGAAGTCGACCACGGTGCCGTCGGTCGGCACGGTCAGCTCACGAGACTGCTCGATCTCCTCGTCGTCCAGCCAGGTCGCGACGACCAGGACCGACTCGGGCACATCCGGGTGATCGAGCGCGATCCCGGTCACATCCTTCGAGATCGAGAAGGTGCCCGGCGCCCAGGTGGCCTCGTTCACGACGGTGACCAGCGTGACGTCGTCCTGCAGATCGGAGACGACCACCGTCGCGCTGCCGTCGCCGGCATCCTCGACGCGCTCACCGCTGATGACGATCGAGCCCCAGACGACCGTGTCGATCTCGGGGCGATCGCCCTCGGTGATCGTCACCACGGTGCCGGCCGGCAGTTCCTCGCCGAGCGAGGTCGGCTCGAGCGCGCCGATCAGCAGGTCCCTCGACTGCTCGACGCCCTCGGCGTCGGTCCACGTCGCGGTCACCGGGAACTGCGCGTCAGGGTCGACCTCGCCGGCCGCCTCGCCGCCGATGCCCTTCAGCAGGCTGATGCCGGCCGTCGACGTGGCGGCGTGATTCTGGAGTGCGACCGCGGCCGAGGCATCCCGGCCGATCGTCACGATCGCGGACTCGCCCGCGAGCTCGACGCCCGTGCCCGACCAGACCGGCGCACCCCAGGCGATGCCCGATCCGTTCACGAGCGGCGTCTCCGTGAGTGTGACCTCGGTGCCGACGAGGAGATCCGCGCCGAACGGCACCGAGGTGCCGTCGGTCGGGAGGGTGAGGGTCGTCGAGCCCGGCGTGCCCTCCTCATCCCAGGTCGCGGTGACCGTCACCTCGGCCGGGACGGCCGGGTTCTCGGCTTCGTCACCCGTCACCGTCTTCGACAGCGCGAAGGTGCCGACAGTCCGCTCGACCGTGTTCGTCACCGAGATGACGACCGGCTCCGCGAGGTGTGCCGGAAGGACCTGGATGCTGCCAGGCTCGATGACCGGCTCGGACCAGGTCAGCACATCGTCATCGGTCGGCTGCGTCTCGGAGAAGGTCACCGTCGCGCCGATCGGCAGGTCTTCGAGCACGTACGTCTCGCCCGCCGTGACCGCGAACTGACGGTCCGGCTGGGCCGGGAAGCCCGCCCCGAGCGCCGTGACGTCGATCGCCGCGGTCATCGAGAACTCGCGGTCCGCGTCGACGAGGCCGGCAGCCGGACCCTCGACCGTCTTGACGATCTCGGCCGCACCGAGCTCGGCCGAGTTCGTCAGCGACACCGCGATGTTCGACGCGGGGACGAGCGCCGCGGTCGCGACCGTGCCGTCCTCGCTCACCGTCACACCGTCGGTCTCGGCGAACACCGGCGCGCCGAAGACCACGCCGGGAATCGTCGGGAACGTGGGCTCGGAGAGCTCGACCGTCCAGCCCGTGCCGCGCGAGTTCGGCCCGCTCACCGGCGCGCCGTCGATCGGCAGCTGCAGGTCGTACTCGATCTGCACGGCGCCCGTCGGATCGATCTCCTTCACATGCACCGAGAACGTCGCGTTCTCGGGCACGAACGCCGCACCCGGCGTGTCCGCGAGCGACTTCACGATGGCGACCGAGCCGCGCGTGACGCCCGTGCCGGTGCCGCTGCCGCGATTGTTCTGCGTCACCGACTGCGTGTACGAGTTCCCCGCGACCTCGGCGGCATTGCCGTAGGTCGTGCCCGGAGCATCCATGCCGCCGCTGGTCGTGCAGGTCGCGTAGCTGACCACGTACTGGTACTCGCGGCTGAAGCCCGTCGCAGAGCTGCCGCCCGGCAGCGCGAGCGTGGGCTGCGGGATCGTGACGATGATCTGACCCTCGACGAGCGCCACGGCCGCACTCTCGGTCAGGTCGACCGTCGCGAGGCCGCCACCCGAGATCTGGTCGCGCGCCTCGACCCGCAGTCCGAGCCGGTCGACGAGGTCGCCGCCCGACCCCGCGCACACCTCGTGCGCGCCGGTCAGGGTGTCGGTGACCGTCAGCGGGCCACCGACCTCGGCGACCTCCTCACCCGGAACCGTGATCGTCCAGCCCAGCGTGGTCTGCGGGAGGTAGGTCACGCCGTCGAGCTCGACCGGTGCCGTGTTGATACGGCCGCCCTTGCCCTCGGATCGGCCCGGCACGGTCGCCTCGCCGCCGTCGATGGCGCCGTCGACGCTCGCGGCGTTGCCGAAGGCCGTGCCCGCCTCGGGGAGGCCGTCGGTGTTCGCGCAGGTCTGGTACCTGATGACGTAGAGGTAGTCGGATGCGCGGAACTCGAAGCCGGAGCCGGCGACGACGTCGAAGTCGATCGTGAAGCTGGTCCGTTCCAAACTCACGGCGGTCGCGCCGAGCAGATCGGCACCGATCGAGCGCGTCAGCGCCTGACTGGGCCCGTACCGCTCCTCGACGCTCAGCGCCCGAACGGTGTAGCCGCCCGCGCTGTCGACGCAGAGCTCGTGGGCGCCGGTCAGCAGGTCGCTGAAGGTGAACCCGTCCTTGCCGACGAGGTGGTCGCCCGCGACGGTCACGGTCCACTGGATGACGCCGTTGCGGTTGGCTCCGCCGAGCACGCTGCCCTGCTTGTTCAGCAGCCCCGAGAACGCCCAGTCCTGCTCGACGCCGATGACGCCGGAGGTCTCGCCCCAGATGTCGACGGTGGCCTCGTTCAGGTACTCGGTGCCCTGCGGGTCGATCTGTCCGTCGGGGGTGCACGTGTCATAGCTGATGCGGTACGTCACGCCGGGGTCGAACCCGCCGTCGGGGGCGGTCAGCACGATCGAGAAGTCGTACGGGTCGGCGACCTCGGTCGAGGTGGCCGCGATCGAGGTGACGTCGACGACCGTCGATCCGCGCACCGTCTCGACCTTGAGGTTCGACGGGTCGCAGAGCTGGTGGTTGTCGCTCACGTCCTCGAGGATGTTGACGACGTCCTGGCCGGCGAGGCGTGCCCCCGGCAGCTCGATGGTCCAGGACATGGACCACTTGTCGTCGTTCAGTGCGCCGGACTTGGTCCAGTCGTCGGGGATGACGATGCCGTCGTCGATGCCGCCCGTACCGGGCAGGTCGACGAGGACGTCGGAGCCGTTGAGGTTGAAGACCACCTGCTCCTCGGTCGTCGCCCGCACGGCCTGCACGTCGAACTCGAACGTGCCCTGCACCAGCTCGGGATACAGCGCGACCTCGGACGTGAGCGTGCACGTGGCGATACCCGTCGCGGGGTCGGTCAGGCAGTTCGCCCACGTGACGTTCGTACCGCTCGGGTTGGGTCCGGTGAGCGCGAAGGGCACGGCCTGCCCGAACGCGAGCTCGACGGGCAGCCCGATCGTGAACGTGTCGCCCTCGTGCGGGTCTGCGGTCGTGGCATCCCATGTGCCCGAGACGGTCAGCGTGTCGCCGACCGTGGCCTGGCCGCCGTCCGCGCTCGTGACGGTGACATCGCCGACGACGATCGCCGGGTTCGGTGCCGCGACGGCCGCCGCCGGCAGCATGACCGCCGACGTCACGGTGAGCGCGAGCGCGGCGAGCACGGCGCCGACGCGCCGGAGCACGGGGCGCCGCGAACGCGGACGCCGGCTGACGGGTCCGGGGTGGGCGTGGGCATGGGCGTGCGGAACCAGGCGTGCCATGTGCGGGCCTTTCGGGCGGCTCGAGATTCGCCGGCGGGCAGCGTAGGGGACCCACCGTCGCGATGCCCTCCCCGGGGCACCGTCTCCGACCTTAGCAAAAAACGGAAGTCACGCTCCAAATCGGAGTCGCCGCGCGATACCCCCGCCGAGTGATGACGAAACGCGCAAAACGGGTCGTCATTTCGTACTCACTCGGCGCATTTCGTCAACACTCGGCGGGGGTGGTGCAGCGGGGCGGGGCCGGGCGGACGGGGCGGGCGGACGGGCCGGGCGGGCCGGGCGGGCGGGCGGGCGGGTCAGTCGAGCAGGTCGTGCACCTGGACGATCTGGTCGCGCTCGGGACCGACGCCGATCGCCGAGATCCGCGAACCCGACATGGCCTCGAGCTCGCGCACGTAGCTCTGCGCGTTCGCGGGCAGGTCGGAGAGCTCACGCGCGCCGGAGAGGTCTTCGCTCCAGCCGGGGAACTCCTCGTACACCGGCTTCGCGTGGTGGAAGTCCGACTGCGAGACCGGCACCTCCTCCATGATCACGCCGTCGACGTCGTAGGCGACGCACACCGGGATGCGCTCGATGCCCGTCAGCACGTCGAGCTTCGTGAGCACGAAGTCGGTCACCCCGTTGATCCGGCTCGCGTACCGCGCGATGGGCGCGTCGTACCAGCCCGTGCGCCGACGGCGGCCGGTCGTGGTGCCGAACTCGTGGCCGTGCTCGCTGAGGAAGTCGCCCCACTGGTCGAAGAGCTCGGTCGGGAACGGCCCCGCGCCGACGCGCGTCGTGTATGCCTTCACGACCGCGATGACCCGGTCGATCGCGTTCGGCGCGATGCCCGAGCCCGTGACGGCCCCGCCTGACGTCGCGTTCGACGACGTCACGAACGGGTAGGTGCCGTGATCGACGTCGAGCATGGTGGCCTGGCCACCCTCGAACAGCACGGTGTCGCCGGCGCTGATCGCCTGGTGCAGCAGCAGCGACGTGTCGGTCACCATGGGGCGCAGCCGGTCGACGTACGTCAGCAGTTCTTCGACGACCTCGTCGACGCCGATCGCCCGCCGGTTGTACACCTTCACCAGCAGGTGGTTCTTCTGATCGAGCGCGCCCTCGACCTTCTGCCGCAGGATGTTCTCGTCGAACAGGTCCTGCATGCGAATGCCGACGCGGTTGATCTTGTCGGCGTACGTCGGCCCGATGCCGCGACCGGTCGTGCCGATCTGACGCTTCCCGAGGAAGCGCTCGGTCACCTTGTCGAGCGTGCGGTGGTACTGCGTGATGACGTGGGCGTTCGCGGAGACACGCAGCTTCGAGACATCCACCCCGCGGCTCTCGAGCCCCTCGAGCTCCTCGAACAGCACCTCGATGTCGACCACGACGCCGTTCGAGATGACCGGCGTGACACCGGGCGTCAGGATGCCCGACGGCAGCAGGTGCAACGCGTACTTCTCGTCACCGACGACGACGGTGTGGCCCGCATTGTTGCCGCCGTTGAACTTCACGACGTAGTCGAGGCGCGAGCCGAGCAGGTCGGTCGCCTTGCCCTTGCCCTCATCGCCCCACTGTGCTCCGACGAGTACGACCGCGGGCATATCAGTCCTCTCCGGCGCCGGCGGCGCCACCGGCATCGAGCGAGCCGGGCGTGGTGACCTCGTCGCCGACGACGGCGAAGGTCGGGGTGGCGCGGCCGATGGCCGCTTCGACGTCGGCGATCGACAGGATCTGGGTGGGCGTGAACTCGCTCGCGATGCGCGCGGGCGCCTCCGCGTCGGCGGCACGGAGCTCCTCGGCGAGGCGCTCGGCACGCGCGTCGAGACCGAGTGCACGCGCGGCGCGGCGCTGGGCATCGAGCGCGCGCAGGTACGCACGGTTCGGCTCGGCCGACCAGACCACCGGCGTACCCGGCTCCCAGCCGGCGTCGCGGAGCTGCTCGCACGCAAGGTCGACCGCGACGACCGCATACGCGAACGCGTCGACGGGTCGCCCCTTCGAGTCGGCGACGTCGGCGAGTTCGGCCCACGCGAGCGGGGACGACGGATGCTCCGCCACGACCTCGCCGACGGCACCGCGCTCGCGCTCGGCGAGCGCCGCGCGGACTTCGGGTTCGTCGGCGAGCGAGGGCACGCTCGCCGGTGATGTCTGGTCTGCAGTCACACCTCACTGTATCGCGGGGCCCCACGCGGGCCCGGGAGGCGGAGTCGCGAGGCACACGTGCGCGCCCGAGGCATCCGGCCCGCGTCGTCTCGCGCCCGCGCGCGCAAGTAGGCTGGTGCGCATGTCCAAGGTCCTCTCCTCCCTTCCCGTCGGCGAGCGCGTCGGCATCGCGTTCTCCGGTGGTCTCGACACCTCGGTGGCCGTCGCGTGGATGCGCGAGAAGGGGGCCGTGCCCTGCACGTACACCGCCGACCTCGGACAGCCCGACGAGCCCGACGTCGAAGCCGTGCCCGGTCGCGCGCTGGAATACGGCGCCGAGCTGTCGCGCCTCGTCGACTGCCGTTCGGCGCTCGTCGAAGAGGGGCTCGTCGCGATGCAGTGCGGCGCGTTCCACATCCGCTCGGGCGGCAAGACCTACTTCAACACGACGCCGCTCGGCCGCGCGGTCACGGGCACCCTGCTCGTGCGCGCCATGATGGAAGACGGCGTCGACATCTGGGGCGACGGCTCGACCTACAAGGGCAATGACATCGAGCGGTTCTACCGCTACGGCCTCATGGCCAACCCGCGCCTGCGCATCTACAAGCCCTGGCTCGACTCCGAGTTCGTGACCGAGCTCGGCGGCCGCACCGAGATGAGCGAGTGGCTGCAGGCCCGCGACCTGCCCTACCGGTCGAGCGTCGAGAAGGCGTACTCGACCGACGCGAACATCTGGGGCGCGACGCACGAGGCGAAGAAGCTCGAGGACCTCGACGCCGGCGTCACGATCGTCGAGCCGATCATGGGCGTGCGGTTCTGGGACGAGTCTGTCGCGATCGCCGCCGAAGACGTCACGGTGCGGTTCGAGCAGGGCCGCCCGGTCGCGCTCAACGGCGTCGAGTACACCGACGCGGTCGAGCTCGTGCTCGAGGCGAACCGCATCGGCGGCCGGCACGGGCTCGGCATGAGCGACCAGATCGAGAACCGCATCATCGAGGCGAAGTCGCGCGGCATCTACGAGGCGCCGGGCATGGCGCTGCTGCACCTCACGTACGAGCGCCTGCTGAACGCCATCCACAATGAAGACACGATCGCGAACTACCACAACGAGGGTCGCCGTCTCGGCCGGCTCATGTACGAGGGTCGCTGGCTCGACCCGCAGTCGCTCATGCTGCGCGAGTCGATCGTGCGCTGGGTCGCCTCGGCGGTGACGGGCGAGGTCACCCTGCGCCTCCGCCGCGGCGACGACTACACGATCCTGAACACGACCGGCCCGGCGCTCAGCTACCACCCCGACAAGCTCTCCATGGAGCGCGTCGGCGACCAGGCGTTCGGCCCCGAGGACCGCATCGGTCAGCTCACCATGCGCAACCTCGACATCGCGGACTCGCGGGCACGTCTCGAGCAGTACGCACAGCTCGGCATCGTCGGCGGCGCGACCGCGGCCCTCGTCGGCGACCTCGCCCCGGGCGAGGCGGCCGAGATCGCGGCCGGCGTCACCGAGAGCGACCTCGAGGCCGCGACGGATGCCGCGAACGAGGCCGCGGCGTTCGACCTCGGTACCGACTGAGCGCGGACCCGCACAGCACGCACGCCCGCCTCTGCACGCCCGCGCCACCTCAGCACGCCCGCGCCACTTCTGGCCGCCAGAAGTGGCGCAGCAGTGCAGAGGTGGCGCGGAGCGCGAGACGGTGCCGCCCAGTCCACGCGGCGCCCCGGGCGAGCGGATGCCTCGGGGCCGGCGCCGACACCGAGGCATCCTCACCCGTGACGCGGGCGGACCACCCGGGTAGCGTGGAACCATGACCGAGATCACCGACGATCTGCCCGCCCGCCTGCTGCACGAGGAACACACGGGGTGGCGCGCGATCCTCGCGGGCCGTGGCGGCGAACACTATGCGCGGGCGATGACGCGCGATGCGCTCATGGTCATCGAAGGCGCCGTGCTCGGCCGCGACGACATGATCGCCGCGTTTCGCAGCGCTCCGCCGTGGGATGAGTACGAGCTGCACGAGCCTGCCGTGATCCGGCTCGGCGAGCACGCCGGAGTGCTCGTCTACCGGGCGGTCGCGAAGCGCGGCGACGACGTCGCGAACCTCCGCATGTCCACCACGTACCTCTACGACGACGGCGCCTGGCACGTCGCGGCCCACCAGCAGACTGCCGCCTGACCCAGCGACTCGGCTCTGCGCCACGTCACGCGTCTGCGCGCCACCCGTACTGGCGCAGGGCTGCAGAAGTGGCGCAGCGGCGAACGGGCGGGGAGTCAGCGCGGCAGGTCGGCGTGGCTCAGCACCCAGGAGTGCATGGCGATCGCGGCCGCGGCGCTCGCATTGAGCGAGCGGGTCGAGCCGAACTGCGTGATCTCGACGACGGCGTCGGCCGCGGCCTGCGCCTCGACTGAGAGACCAGGCCCCTCCTGGCCGAAGAGCAGCACGCAGCGCGCGGGCCATGCGAACGCCTCGATCGGCACGGCGCCGTCGACGTTGTCGACCGCGACGACCGGAAGCCCGGCCCCTCTGGCCCAGGCCACGAACGCCGGGACGTCCTCGTGATACGCGAGGTGCTGGTAGCGGTCGGTGACCATTGCACCCCGCTTGTTCCAGCGCCTCCGGCCGATGATGTGCACGGTGTCGGCCGCGAACGCGTTCGCGCTGCGCACGATCGAGCCGATGTTCATGTCGTGTTGCCAGTTCTCGATCGCGACGTGGAACGGGTGCCGCTGCGCGTCGAGGTCGGCGACGATCGCGTCCATCAGCCAGTACCGGTACTTGTCGACGACGTTGCGGGTGTCGCCCGCCGCGAGCAGCTCGGGGTCGTAGTGCGGGTCGTCGGGCCACTCGTCCGGGCCGCCAGGCCAGGGGCCCACGCCGTGCATGGGCAGGCCCGGAGCATCCGCCTCGCCCGGAGCATCCGTCTCGCCTGAAGCATCCGCCTCGCCTGCAGCGGCCCGCTCGTCGTCCACCCGCTCACGCTATCGCCCCCCATCGCCGGTTCCCCAGCTCAGGAAGCGCGGATGCCTCCGCGGCGCGCCGCGGCACCGTGTGCGGCGGGTCGGCGCGATCTTCCTGAGCAGGCGATGGCGTCGGCGCAGAACACATGCGCGCGGCGGGTTTTCGGCGACCCGAAATATGTGTACGATTTAGGCGTGCCGAAAACCCTCGAAGACGAGTCCGTCGATCGCAATGCGCCAGCCACCCCCACTCGGACGTCACGCACCGGCGTGCCGCGCGTCGCCTGGCTGATCGGCCCGGCGCTCGTCGCGGGCGTCGCGTACCTCGACCCGGGCAACGTCGCGAGCAACATGACCGCGGGCGCACAGTACGGCTACCTGCTGGTCTGGGTCGTCGTGCTCGGCAATGTGATGGCCTGGCTCATCCAGTACCTGTCGGCGAAGCTCGGCATCGTCACGGGCCGCAGTCTCCCCGAGGTGCTCGGCGGCCGGCTGCGCAACGCCTGGGGCCGGCGCGCGTACTGGCTGCAGGCCGAGCTCGTCGCGATGGCGACCGATCTCGCCGAGATCATCGGCGGCGCCGTGGCGCTCTACCTCCTGTTCGGCATCCCGCTCGTGTGGGGTGGACTCATCACCGGAGCGGTGTCGATCGCCCTGCTCGTGCTCCAGTCGAAGCGCGGGCCGCGAACCTTCGAGTTCGTCATCATGGGCCTGCTCGCGATCATCGCGATCGGGTTCACGGTCGGAGTGTTCATCGCACCGCCCGACCCCGCAGGACTCCTCGCCGGGCTCGAGCCGCGCTTCGAGGACACGAACTCGGTCCTGCTCGCGGCCTCCATCCTGGGCGCCACGATCATGCCGCACGCGATCTACGCGCACTCGGCACTGAGCCGCGACCGCTTCGTCTCGCCCGGCGCGCGGTCGCGCGAGGCCGGAGGCGTCACGGCCGCCCGAGGCATCCGCTCGTGGTTCCGCGTGACTCGCGGGACCGACCGCGTCGAGCTGCTCCCCGGCACCGCGACCAAGCTGCCGACCGACACCCTGCTCCGCGCGACCCGCATCGACGTGACCGTCGCGATGGCGATCGCGGGCACCGTGAACCTCTGCATCCTGCTGCTCGCGGCGGTCAATCTCGCGGGCGTCGAGGGTACCGACAGCCTCGAGGGCGCGTACGCCGCGCTCGACATGTCGCTCGGCCCGGTCATCGCGACCCTGTTCGCGGTCGGCCTGCTCGCATCGGGTCTCGCCTCCACCTCGGTCGGGGCATACGCGGGCGCCGAGATCATGCACGGCCTGCTGCGGGTGCGGATCCCGCTCATCGTGCGCCGCCTCGTGACGCTCGTGCCCGCCCTCGTGATCCTCGCGCTCGGCTTCGATCCCACGCTCTCGCTCGTGCTGAGCCAGGTCGTGCTCTCGTTCGGCATCCCGTTCGCGCTCGTGCCGCTCGTCGCGCTGACCGCGCGCCGCGGGCTGCTCGGCCGGTGGCGGAACCACTGGGTGACGACCGCTGCCGGCGTCGGCGCCTCCGTCTTCCTCATCGCGCTCAACGGGCTGCTGCTGTGGCTCGTGTTCACGGGCGCGTAGTTACCAGCGGCGAACCGATCGCGTTCTGAGGCAACGCTCAGATTCCGGATGCCTCGGCGGCACGCCGCCCGCCGTCGCGGGCGACGAGGCTCCCAGGATCTCTCAGGGACCGACGCCGTGCGACCCGGATCCCGGGCGAGTCGGCGCCACCGCGCAATCCGATTCCGACCCGGCGCCGGACCCCTTCACGTCCCGGGCAGCACGGCCACCGCACGGTAGCCGGCCCGGATCCACGACGGAAAGGAAGAGTTCACATGAACGCGTTCACCGGCACCCGTAAGACCCGCGCCACCGCCATCGGCTTCTCGGCCCTCGCCGCGGGAGGCCTGCTCGCCGCGGGCCTCGCCATGCCCGCGACGGCCGACGACTGGTCGAACGACTCGTCCACCACGGACACGACGACCTCGACCTGGACCGACATCCTCACCGACGTCGTCGGCAGCATCTCGACCGGCCTCGGCGTGGGCGACGTGGTCGGTGACGTCGCGAACGGTGGCGTCGCGAACGGCGACGTCTCGAACTCGAGCCCCGTGGTCGTCGCGCCCGGCGACATCGGTTCGGGCAACGCCTCGGGCAATGAGGTCGGCGACGTGGGCTCGGGCAACGAGGTCGGCTCGGGCAACGCGATCGGCTCGGGCAATGACGTGCAGGCGCCCATCGGCTCGGGCAACGAGACGAACGTGGACCTCGGCGGCGTGAACGCCGACGTGAACGACGTCGTCGGCGACGTCACCGGCAGCGTCGACGGCATCGTCGAAGACGTGATGGGCAGCGTGGACGTCGGCGGCATCGTCGAAGACGTCACCGGCGCCATCGACCTGGGCGGTCTCGGCAACTGACCGCCCGCTGAGCGGCGGGGCGACTGACGAGGATCGCACCCGCTGAACCGGCCGCCCCGGTCGCCCGCATGAGGTGACCGGGGCGGTCTCGGTCGCGCCCGAGGGAGTGCTGCGCCCCAGAGTCGGTCGCGCCCGAGGACTGTCGTGCCCGGCAGATCGGCTCGAGACATCCGCCCGATGCCGCCCATCGGTATCCTGAAGCCGATGCCCACGACCGCCAGCCCCGCCATCGAGGACTACCTCAAGACGGTGTACGCCCACACCGAGTGGCAGCCCGACCCCATCACGCCGTCCGTGCTCGCCGCGAAGCTCGGCGTGGCGCCGTCGTCGGTCACCGAGATGGTGAAGAAGATGGCGGCGCAGGGCCTCGTGCAGCACGTGCCGTACGGCCCGCTCCGGCTCACCGACGCGGGCCGCGCCCACGCGCTCGCCGTCGTGCGCCGGCACCGGCTCATCGAGACCTGGCTCGTCCGCGAGATGGGCTACGGGTGGGACGAGGTGCACGACGAGGCCGAGGTGCTCGAGCACGCGGTCTCCGATCGACTGCTCGAGGCGGTCGACGCGCGACTCGGGCGCCCCACCCGGGACCCGCACGGCGACGCCATCCCCGCCGCCGACGGCACGCTCGTGAGCGAGCCGTATGCGCTCCTCGCCGACGCGCCCGTCGGCCACGCCGGCCGGGTGATCCGAATCAGCGACCGCGACCCCGCGATCCTGCGCGACCTCGACGACGCGGGGCTCGGGCCGGGTGCGGTCGTCGAGGTGACGGATGTCTCACCCGAGGCGGTTCGCGTGCACCTCGCCGGCGGCGAGGCATCCGTCGTGCTGCCGCGCCTCGCGGCCGAGGCGATCTGGGTGAGCGCCTGACGCATCCGACACCCGCCCGCCCCTCGACCAATGCCGGGCCGTGGGGCAGGATGGCGGCATGGGAGCCCCGCACCCCGACATCGTCCCCGAACTGACCGACGCGCAGTGGGAGCGCCTGCGGCAGTACGGCACGCCGGTCGAGACCCACGCCGGCGACGTGCTGTTCCAGTCGGGCGAGCGATGGTACGACCTCATCCTCGTCGAGACGGGCACCATCGACGTCGTGCGCGACGCGCTCGCCTGGATCGACGAGACGCACATCGCGACGCTCGGCCCACGCACGTTCGTCGGCGAGCTCGGGCTGCTGAACGGCCAGCGCGCATTCCTCACGGCGCGCGTCGTGCAGCCCGGCCTGGTTCGCCGCGTCGACCACGAGGCGTTGCAGCGCATGATGGCCGATGACGACGAGCTCTGCGACCTCATGCTGCGCACACTCTGGGCGCGCCGCGAGGAGCTACGCCGGGGGCCCGCCGCGTGGACGCTGAAGATCGTGGGCTCTGAGCGCGACGGGAACGCGGTCGCGCTGCGCCGCTACGCGGAACGTCTCGACCTCGTGCACACCTGGTACGACATCGACCAGCCGGGCGGCGCCGAGTCGATGGCCTCGCACGGGTTCCGGCCCGACGACCTGCCGGTCGCGCTCGTCCAGGGCGAGCCGATCCTGCAGGCCACGCCCGGCCGGCTCGCGGAGGTCATGGGGCTCGCGTACACCGCCGAAGACGACCAGTCCGTCGACCTCGCGGTCGTCGGCGCCGGGCCCGCCGGGCTCGCCGCCGCGATCTACGGGGCATCCGAGGGGCTGCGCACCGTACTGCTCGACTCGGTCGCCCCGGGCGGCCAGTCGGCCGCGACGAGCCGCATCGAGAACTACCTCGGCTTCCCGTTCGGCGTGAGCGGCGACCAGCTGACCTCGCAGGCGTCGCTGCAGGCGTTCAAGTTCGGGGTACGCGTGATCGCGCCGTGCGAGGCCGTGCGGCTCGAACAGGCGACGGGCGGGCTCGAACTGACCCTCGCCGACGGCGCGACGGTGCACGCCCGCGCGGTCGTCGTGACGACCGGCGTCGCGTACCGCTCGCTCGGGCTCGACCGCTGGAAGGACTTCGAGGGCGCCGGCATCCACTACGCGGCGTCGACGCTCGAGCTGCGGCAGGTCGCGGGGTCGGAGGTGACGGTCGTCGGCGGCGCCAACTCGGCCGGGCAGGCGGCGCTCGCGCTGGCCGCGAACGGATGCCACGTGCGACTCGTCGTACGCTCGAGCGACCTCGGCGCGCAGATGTCGAGCTACCTCACCGACCGCATCGTCGAGGACGCGCGCATCGACGTGCACACCGGCACGCAGGTGGTCGAGCTGCACGGCGACGACCGCCTCGAGCGCGTGACACTCGCGGGCTCGGTCGCGGGCACCGTCGACTGTGCTGCGCTCTTCTGCTTCATCGGCGCGGAGCCCGCGACCGACTGGCTCGGCGCGGTCGAACGCGACGAGCACGGCTTCGTGCACACGGGCGCCGACGTCATCTCGCTCGGCGACCCGTGGCGGAGCCTCGGCCGCATGCCGCTGCCGTTCGAGACGAGCCTGCCGCGCGTGTTCGCCGCGGGCGACGTGCGCCGCGGGTCGATGAAGCGGGTCGCCGCGGCGGTCGGCGAGGGGTCGAGCGCCGTCGCGTCGGTGCATCGGGCGCTCGCGGCGGCCGAGGTGTTCGCGTGACGCCGCTCGCGCCTGCACCGTCGGGCACGGGCTGCGTCGACTGCGTCGAGACCGGGGGCTGGTGGTTGCATCTGCGCCGGTGCGTGGAGTGCGGGCACGTCGGATGCTGCGACTCGTCTCCGTCGCAGCACGCGAGCGGGCATGCGCGCGACACCGGGCATCCGGTCGCCGCGTCGTTCGAACCCGGCGAGGGGTGGTTCTGGAACTACGCCACCGGCACCGCCGCGCGCCCGGTGCCGCTCACGCCGCCGCGCTGGCGGCCGGAGGAGCAGGAGTGCCCGGGGCCGAACGGGAGTGTGCCGGAGGACTGGCAGAGCCGGCTGCACTGAGCGGGTGTGCCGGGGCGGTGTGCTCGGGGCGGTGCGCCGAGGGCTGAGTGCCGAGGGCTGTGCGCCGAGGGCTGTGCGCCGAGGGCTGTGCGCTCGGGCCGCGCCGATGGGCCGTTCGTGGCTCGGGCGGAAATGTGCGCGGAACCTGCCCGACCCGGCGGGCCTCTACGCTTGACGCATGGAGCGCTTGCGAGGACGTGACGAGGTCGAGGCCTGGCTGACCGACATGGACGGGGTGCTGGTCCACGAGAACCATGCGCTGCCGGGCGCCGCCGAGCTGCTGCAGCAGTGGGAGGACGCGGGCACGCCGTATCTCGTGCTGACCAACAACTCGATCTTCACCGCGCGCGACCTGTCGGCGCGCTTGCGCGCGTCGGGGCTGAACGTGCCCGAGGAGCGCATCTGGACGTCGGCGCTCGCGACCGCCGACTTCCTCAAGCAGCAGGTGCCGGGCGGGTCGGCGTTCGTCATCGGCGAAGCCGGGATCCTCACGGCGCTGCACGAGGCGGGGTTCGTGATGACCGAGACCGACCCCGACTTCGTCGTCGTCGGCGAGACCCGCAACTACTCGTTCGAGGCGATCACGAAGGCGATCCGGTTGATCGGCAAGGGCGCGCGCTTCATCGTGACGAACCCCGACGCGACGGGCCCGAGCGCCGAGGGCCCGCTGCCCGCGACGGGCGCGATCGCGGCGCTCATCACGAAGGCGACCGGCAAAGAGCCGTACGTGGTGGGCAAGCCGAACCCGATGATGTTCCGCTCGGCGCTCAACACGATCGGCGCACACTCGGAGAACACCGCCATGATCGGCGACCGCATGGACACCGACATCGTGGCGGGCATCGAGGCGGGGCTGCACACCGTGCTCGTGCTCTCCGGGATCAGTGACCAGCGCGAGATCGAGAAGTACCCGTTCCGGCCGGATGAGATCTTGCAGGGCGTGCACGAGCTGGTCGCGGCGGAGCCGCGCGAGACGGAGCTGTAGTCGGAGGCGCAGGCACGGGCGTCAGTCGTACTTCGGTGTCGCGCCTCCGCCACGATTGAACTGCGGGGGGATGCTCTCGGGTGGAACCCAGTATTCGTCGCCGCCGTAGAGACGCCACGAGTGCGACGGCTTGGGTCGCGGCGGCCGACCTTTCGTTCGACTCACCAGGACCTCCGCCGCGTCTCCCCACTCTGCCCACCACCGCTTGGAGTAGTCGTCGAGTGTCTTGACGTTCCGGACGACGTTTCGCAACTGGTCCTCCGTGCGTCGCGCGGTGGGAGCTGCGAGCAGCGGCCTCGTGAGCCAGGATCCGCCTGACGCCTCCGTGATCTTCCATGAGTCCTTCAGCAGGGTCTTCGTCTGAGTCAGACGACCTTCCTCGTGGGCTATGGCGTCATCGATGAGCTTCCGATCGCGGTCGAATCGCTCGAATGTGCCGGTACGGAGCTGTTCGTCGACGTGCCCGCCGTTTCGCTTGAGCCAACCCTGGAAAGCCGTTCGCCGCGATGGAAGCTCGGCGATGTCGTTGAGCTCGGTGAACGTGAGCTTCGACGCCGCGGAGTGCAGTTTTTCGGCTTTCGGCAAGTTCCTGACCGTGTGCGCGAGCGCTCCCACCCCCACCGCGGTGAACGCGATCTCGGTCGCGAACAGTGCCGTCTCGACCTCCGGATCGATTGCTCTGCCTCGCACCGTGGCATCAAGCCGGTAGACCGAAGTACCGATCGTGACCGCGTCGGCGACCCACCCGGCGATGCCGAGCATCGTCAATGACCAGCCGCCGGTGAAGATCGCCGCGGCCGCCATGCTGAAGGCGAGGGCCACGGCTGCGGTGAGTACGACCAGGTCGACGGCGGTGTCGTACTCCGGGGCACGGCCGCTCGGGTCGACCAGCATGATCGGGTTGAGGTCGGCGAAGTTGTAGCCGTTCAGCAGGTCGGCCTCGTCCATGGTGAGGAAACGCATGGCGACTGGGTCGTAGGTGCGGACCCGCAGCCACTGCGTGCCGTCGGCATGCGTGTAGCCGCCCGCGTATTGGAACGGGTTCGTGCGGAGCGGGTCGGACTCGGCCCCGCCACCCCGCACCGTGACGCGCCCGTAGTCGCTGTACACGTAGCGCGTCGTGATCGCGCCACCGCCGTCGGTGAGCTCGGTGACATTGCCGTGCCGATCGGTGCCGTAGTACGCCGTCTCGGTCGCCCCCTGCGACGGCGCGACGACGCGCGCGTGCCGGCCCGCCCCGATCAGGTACGACGCCATGCCGGCCGCGCCGGCCGCGTCGCGGTGCTCCTCCGTGAGCAGCGTGTCGCCGTCCCAGTAGAAGGTCACCGCACCCGCGTCGCTCGAACGGCCTCGCCGCGCGCCGTCGGCCCAGTACTGCGTGTCGGTGCGCTGCCCGTCGCGGATCTCGGCAACGACCCGGTTCGCGGCGTCATAGCGATACTCGGTGCCGTCGGCCGCACGTGCGAGGTTGCCCGCGACGTCGTACTCCTGGGCGACACGCTCGCCGTCGGTCGTCACGGCCGCGAGCTCGCCGAGCGGCGAGTACTCGAAGGTGCGGGTGACCGGTTCGTCGACCAAGCCGGTCGCGTCAGCGGGCGCTGCGTCAGCGGGTGCCGCGTCTGCGGGCCCCGGGTCGGCCGAGGGCGCCTCAGGGGCCTCAGGGGCCTCACCGGACGCCACGTCGGCGGGCTGCGTGTCAGCCGACGCCCACACCCGTTCCGTTCGGACGTCGCCGCCCACCATCGGGTCGTACTCGGCCCGCGACGTCTCGGGCGCGTCCGGCGCGTCCCCGCCATACGACGTCGAACGCACCGCATTGCCGAACGCGTCGTACTCGACGCGGTTGCGCCGCGTGCCGTCGTCGGTCGCGATGACCCGGCCCAGGACGTCGTACCCGGCGGCCTGCTGGTTGCCCGCGGCGTCGACCGACGAGACGGCACCGCCGTGCACGAGCGACACGGTCGTCGCCGTGGTGGCCTCGGCCTCGGTGCCGGCGGCCATGGTCTCGGTGACGGTCCGCTCCCCCGCGGCGAGGTCCGTCGTCCGCTGCCACCGCGTGATCACCGGCGTCGCGGCCGGGTCGCCCGACGGATACGCGCGCTGCTCCGACACGAACCCATCGGCCTCGACGGTGAACTCGGTGCGCGACGTGACCGTGAGCGCCTCGGGATCGTCACCGGCCAGCGTCTCGGTCGCGACGACGGCGCTGCCTGCGGCGTCGAGCGTGTGCCGCGTCTCGGCGATCGATCCGTCAGGCCCGGTGACCCGCTCGCGCACGGCGAGGCCGATGGGCGGCCGGGTCGCGCCGGGCTCGCCCGGAGCGTACTCGGTCTCGGTCACCGTGCCGTCGACGCCCGACTCTCGGACGGTGCGCCCGAAGTCGTCGATCTCGTACTCGGTGCGCACCGCACGATCGGCTCCGCCCTGGCCGAGGTGCGTGAGCACGGCCTCGGCAGGCCGCGACCAATTGCCGGGCAGCGCACGTGGATCGGGCAGCTCGCCGCCCTCGGCCATGGGGTAGCTGTAGGCGTGTCGTCGCAGCACCTGCTCGCCCGACGCGCCGGACACGCGCAGGTCGCGCGACTCCATCGTGTGCAGGCTGCGGTACGTCGAGCGCACGCTCGTCGCGCCGTCGGAGACCTCGGTCACGTACCGGAACGCGGCGTCGTGTGAGAAGAACAGCTCGCGATCGCCGCCGTACTGCGGCCACCCCGACGGCAGCGCCCCGCCGACCGGCTGCCAGTGCCGCACGCTGAGCTCCGCGCCGCCGGGATCGACGGTGCGGATCGTCTCGATGCGCGGAACCTGGTCTGTGTAGGCGCGCCAGGTCAGCTCGGTGTGCGCGCCGGACGCCGCGCTCGCGCGGCTCACCAACCCCTCGCGCGTGTACCCGACGGCGAAGGCCGCGCCGACCGGGTCGACGACCCGCTCGACGCGCCCGCCGTCGAGTCGCACGCGCCAGATGCGCTCGACGCCGTCGTCGGCCGGCGGCAGGTTCACGGCCTGACGGACCAGCACCTCGCCGGGATCACGCCAATCCAGTTCGGTGACCACCCCGTCGGCGCTCACCGATGCCCGCAGCTTCGCGGCGTCGCCGGCCTGCCCATCCCACCGCCAGTCGGCGCGCAGCCCGCGCGCCCCGATGCGTGCGACCGGACGACCGTCTGTGTCGAAGTAGGTCACCGCACCGCCGAGCTCGGCCAGCGTGTAGGCGTACGCGATCTCGCCCGCGGCGCCGTCGGCGCGGCCCTCGAGCACCCGACCCGGTGTGACGTCGAACCTGAGGTCGCCGACGCCGTACCCGGCGAGCCCGGACGGCTGGGTGTCATCGGCCTCGTGGACCCCGCCCGAGGGCAGGGCCACGGTCACCCCGCCGTGCACGCCGAGCCGAGTGAGCCCGAGCCCCCACCCGCGCCCGAATCCGGTCTGATCGCCGGCCGCGACCGCCCTCGAGTCCCAGGTCAGCGCGAGATCTGCGACAGGGACCGAGAGCTGCACCGAGCCGTCACGCTCGTCGATCATCGCCTCGGTCGCGTCACCGACGCCGAACCCGCCGACCACCGGCGCCTCCGCCGCGCCGCCCTCAGCGCCGGCCCCCCATGCCGCTGTGACGCCGCCCGCGGCGATCGCCACGCTGACCAGCCCGCCCAGCAAGGCCGACCCGAAGGCGCGGTTGCGCTGTGCCATGATCGATCGCCCCCGTCACGTCGAAGATTCGAACAGCATATCACTATGCTGGTGCGCGGGCTGGTCGGATTAGTCAGGTGGGGAGAGTTCGAGCTCGCGCGCTGCATCCCACGGCTCGCCCCAGCCGAGCCGCTCGAAGACCTGATCGAGCAGCATCGCGGTGAAGCCCCAGACGAGCTGGCGCCCACCGTCGGCCTCGACGAGGAACGCCGGGCCTCGCCATTCGCGCCCGTCGCGCCGCACCACCGAGGTGTACCGGTTGCCCGGGTCGAGCAGGTCGGCGACCGGGGTCCGGAACACGACCGCGGACTCGGCGACGTCGACCACCCGAACGGGCGACGGCACGACCCACCAGCCCAGCACGGGTGTCACGACGTGCCCCGAATACGGCAGCGGGATCTGACGCAGGCGGCCGAGCACCTCGACGCCCGCCGGGTCCAGCCCCGTCTCCTCGCGCGCCTCGCGCAGCGCCGCGTCGACCGGACCGCGATCGTCCGGGTCGACGCGCCCACCGGGAAACGCCACCTGCCCGGGGTGCGAGCGCAGCGTGGCGGCTCGCGCGAGCAGCAGGACGTCGAGATCGGTCGAGACCGCGCTCGCCTCGGCGTCGCGAGCGCTGCGGACCCGGTCGAGGACGCCGAAGAGCATGAGCACGGCAGCGGGTTTCGGCTCGAGCCCGTCGGGCCAGTGCCCGCTCTGCCAGTCGGCGAGCAGCTCGGGGTCGCCGACGAGCGCCGCGAGCTGCGCCCTCGCCGCCCCGGCCGCTTCGCTCACCGGCTCGGCGGAACCCATGCCCCGACGCTATCGCCTGAGCGGCCGTCGACGAACCTCCGGCCTCGGGCCGGAGGCGGATTATCCTGCGGCGACGACGCGCTGTCGCTGGCTCCCGAGACCGTCGATGCCCAGCTCCACGACATCACCGGCACGCAGGTACGGGAACCGGCCGGAGAGCGCGACCCCCTGCGGTGTGCCGGTGTTGATCAGATCGCCCGGCTCGAGCGCGAGGTACCAGGAGAGGTGCCGCACGATCTCCGCGACCGAGAACACCATGTCGGCCGTGTTCGAATCCTGCCTGGTCTGCCCGTTCACGCGCGACCAGAGCCTGAGCGCCTGCGGATCGACCTCGTCGGCCGGGACGAGCTCAGGGCCGAGCGGATTGAACGTGGGCGCCGACTTGCCTTTCGACCACTGCCCGCCCGACTCCCGGATCTGCCAGTCGCGCTCGGAGACGTCATGGCTCACCACGTAGCCGGCAACGCAGGCGAGCGCCTCGGCCTCGGTGGCGAGCCGGTGCGCACGCCGGCCGATCACCACCCCGAGCTCGACCTCCCAGTCGAGCGCCGACGTCCCCGGAGGGGCTTCGACGTCGTCATCGGGGCCGACGATCGTGTTCGGATGCTTGAAGAAGACGATGGGCACCGCCGGCGGCGCGTCACCCGACTCGGCGGCGTGAGCGGCATAGTTCTGTCCGATGCAGACCACGGCCTGCGGCCGGGCGATCGGCGCGCCGACCCTCAGCGACGCTGCGTCCGCGAGGATCGGGAGCCGTTCGAGCTCGCGTCGCGCACGCGCGATGCCGTCCGCCGCGAGGAAGTCCCCGGTGAGGTCATCGGTCACCGGCCGAAGGTCCCGCACGAGACCATCGGCACCGCGCGCGGCGGGGATCTCGGCTCCGCGGGCGCCGAGTCGCATCAGCCGGAGCGTCGGGGCCGTCAACGGTCGAACCTGACGAGGATCTTCGCGGCCACCGCACCCGGAGCGGTGAGCCGACGGAACGCGTCATCCGCCTCCTCGGGCCGGACCTGCTCGCTCACCATCAGGTCGAGGACGTCCCGGCGCTCGGCCGCGAGCGCAGCCGCGCGGACGAAATGCGCGTCGCTGTAACAGAAGCTGCCCACGAGGGTCCGCTCCTCGGTGCTGACCTGGTATGCGGCGAGCGCGATCTCGGGACTGCCCATTCCGACGAGACAGATGGTCGCGCCGGAGCTCGACGCGGCGAACGCGTCGCGCAGGGTGGCGGTCACCCCGACCGCGTCGATGACCACGTCGACCGGGCCTCCGGCGTGCTGGTGCACCAACTCGGAGATCGTTCCGTCCGCCGGGTCGATCGCGATCGCGCCGAGCCGCTCGCAGAGGGCGCGACGAGCGGGATCGGGCTCGGAGACGATGACGAGCCGTGCCCCGGCGGCGAGACCGGCCAGCACCACGGACTGACCGATGGGCCCGCCGCCCAGGACCAGGATCGGCAGCCCCTCCACGGCGCCCGCGCGGGCCACGGCATGAACGGCGACCGCGAGCGGTTCGATGAGTGCGCCGTACTCGACCGGCAACGCCGGGTCGAGCGGGACGACGTTCTCTGCGGGCACGAGCACGCGATCCGCGAAGGCTGCGGGGACGTCCGGCGCGACCCCCAGCACCTTCCGATCCGGGCAGCGCTGTTCCCGGCCCGCGTACGCCCTGCGCGACTCCGGGGTGAGCATGACCGGGTTGACGGTGACCCGGTCGCCGACACTCACCGACTCGACCCCGTCGCCGACGGCCTCGACGATCCCTGCGGTCTCGTGGCCCATGATCTGGCCTGGAACACGCCGGCCGTTCTCGCCGGTGTACCCGTGCAGGTCGGAGCCGCAGATGCCGGTCGCGACGACCCGGACCACGACCTCGCCATCGCCAGGCGGCGGGACCTCGAACCGGGTGGGCACGATGCGCCCGAACGCTTCGAGCACCAATGCTCGTGTGCTGCTCATTCATCCTCCAGTCGGAACACGCGGGTCAGGTACAGGGGCCGGCCCTCTTCGTCGGCCACGGCTTCGAACAGGTCGCCGAGCGCTTCGGTCCAGGCGCGCTGCACGTCGTGCGCGGCGAGACGCGCCATCGTCTCGCCGAACGGCTCGCGGGTGCGGAGCGAGCAGACCACGATCTCCTCGTGCCGGAAGATCTCGTAGTCGTGCACCCCCTCGGCACGGAGCAGCGCCGTGAGCTCGGGCCAGACCTCGCGGTGACGACGGTCGTATTCCGGACCCGCGCCGGGCCTCAGCCGATACAGGTAGCGGACGGGCGGTTCGGTGCTCACTTGACCGCCCCGGCCATGGCTCCCGCGAGGATCTGACGCTGGAACACCAGGTAGATGATCATCACCGGCAGCAGAGCGACGACGAGCGCCGCGCTGATGAGCGGGATGGAGATGTCGTACTGTCCCGACAGGAGCGAGACGCCGACCATGAGTGTCGCGTTCTCGGAACCGCCCAGGATGACCAGCGGCAGGATGAGGTCGTTCCACATCCAGACGAAGTTGAAGATCGCCAGGGACGCGATGGCCGGCGTGGCGACCGGCAGCATGACCGAGAACAGCGTCCGGACATGGCCGGCGCCGTCCATGCGCGCCGCCTCCAGCATCTCGTCCGGCACCGCTCGGAAGTACGTCGCGAGCAGATAGACGGACAGTGGCAGGCCGAAGGCCGCGTACACCAGCACGACGCCCGCGAGATTCCCGCCGAGGCCGACCCCGATCACCGTCTCGTAGAGCGGATAGATGATGGCCTGACTCGGGATCACGAGCATCGCGATCATGAACAGGAACACGATGCTCCGCCCGGGGAAGCGCATCTTCGTGGTGACATAGGCGACGAGCAGCGCGGCCAGCGTCGAGAGCACCACGCCGCCGGCGCTCGCGAGCAGGCTGTTCACCAGCAGTCGCGGCACATTCATCCGCTGGAACGTCTCGAGATAGTTGTCCCACGTGATCGTCGCCGGGAGACCCATCGGGTTGCCGGCGAAGTCGCTGTTCTCCTTCAGCGAGTTGATCACCGTGTAGAGGAGCGGATACAGCGTGACCACGGCGATCATGACGAGGACGCCCGTCACGATCCAGCGCACGACACCGGACCGGACGGCCGCGGAGCGGGGCGGTGTGAGCGATCGGCGGCTCATGCGGACTTCCCTTCCCGGTACATGAAGCGCACCGCAAAGATCGAGATGAGCCCGACGAAGAGGAACAGGACGATGCCGATCGCGGAGCCGTACCCGCGGTCGAGGAACTGGAAGGTCGTCAGGAACACCAGGAACTCGGGCAGCATGGTGGCGTTGCCCGGCCCGCCCTTCGTCAAGGCGTAGATGAGCGGGAACATCCAGATCAGCACGCCCGAGGCGCACAACACCGTCCAGTAGCCGACCACCCCGCGGATGAGCGGGAGGATGATCTGGAAGAGCAACCGCCAGAAGCCGGCTCCGTCGATGCGCGCGGCCTCGATCGTCTCCGCCGGAACGGTCGACAGGCCGGCGAGGTAGGTGAGCACGCCATAGCCGAAGAAGCACCACAGCGCGACGCCGACCAATGAGAAGAGCGCGCTGACCGGTCCGTTCAACCATTCGATCGCGAGGGCGCCGAGCCCCATGCCGCGGAGGATCTCGTTCAACGGCCCGTCGGGCGCGAGGATCTGCCGGAACATGATGCCGACGACGATCGGTGCGATCGTGTACGGCAGGAAGTACGCCGCTCGGAAGAACCGCCACCCGGGCGTGCGCTGGTGGATCAGGACGGCGAGCACGAGCGGCAGCAGCACCCACACCGGCAGGGTCAGCGTCACCACGATCGCATTGCGGAACGCCTCGAGCACCACCGGATCGCTGAGCATCCGCTCGTAGTTCGCGAGGCCCGCGAACTCCGGTTCGGCGAATCCCTGCGTGCGCTGCAGGCTGAGTGAGACGCCCCCGGCGAGTGGAATGAGCTTGAAGCCCACCGCGAGCAGCACGCCGGGAAGGAGGAAGAGCGCGCCGATCAGGAGATCACGCCGGAGGCGCGCCTTCTTGGGCTCTGAGGCCCGATCCGCGGCGGGACGCACCTTCTTCCGAGCCGGAACTGCCGCCGCGGACCGCTCGGCGGCCGCGTGAGTGGGGATCGTCATGGAATCGACTCCTGGGTCGGAGGGGACGAGGCGCGCGCGCCCCGCCCCCTCGGCGTCCTACTGCTTGCCCGGCGAGTTCTCCAGGGCGGTCTGCATCTGCGCCGCCCAGTCGTCGACGGTGAGCTGGCCGAGTGCGACCTGCTGCCAGCCGCGCGCGAGCGCGTCGGTCTCCTGCCCGCTCAACATCACGCCGACGTGCAGGGTCGGGTCCGCGATGATCTCCTGGATCTGCTGGAGGGCGGGCGAGTCGGGGAAGGCACTCGTGTCGACCTGGGTGTTCAGCGGCTGTCCGTTCACGATCTCGGCCCACAGCTGGCCGTTCTCCGCGCCCGCCATCCACTTCACGAACTCGAACGCGGCCTCCTGCTTCGTGCTCCAGGTCGTGACTCCGTAGACCGAGCCCTCGATTCCCGAGAACTGCTTCACGCGCGGCGCATCGGGAACGATGGCCGGCCACAGCATGGCGCCCAGGTTCTCCGGGCCGATGGCCTCGCCGAACGCCTGCCAGTTGACGGCGTCGGAGAGGATCGTGCCCGCGAATGCCGCCTGTCCGCTCTGGAACAGGTCGGCGCCGTCGGGGAGCATGGTGATCGACGGGGCGTTGCTGTTGTTCCAGCCTGCGTCGGTGATGCTCGCGAGGCCTTCCAAGACCGAGACCATCTTCGGGTCCGTCCAGTCGAGCTCGCCCTTCAGCACCGCTCGCACATCGTCCTCGCTGAGGTAGTTCTTCGCGACCTCGGGGAAGTCCCAGTAGGCCGGGAAGACACCGGTGAGGCCGAGCGCGAGGCAGGTCTTGCCCGCGGCGGAGACCGCATCGCACGCGGCGCCGAACTCCTCCCACGTGGTCGGCGGGGCCTCGGGGTCGAGCCCGGCCTCGGCCAGGACCTGCTTGTTGTAGTACATGACGTTGCCCTGATACGAAAAGGGCAATCCGTAACACGGGTTGGCCGTGTCGAAGTCCAGACAGGCGCCGCTGTACGTCAGCAGGTCCTCACCGGCCGCGAGCACCTCATCCGGCAGCTCGACGTAGGCCGAGACCCGGTCGAAGAGCTCGAGGCCGGCGTTGTTGGCCATGACGTCCGGACCGGTCTTGCTGGTGATGTACGGACCCTGGACCTCGGGGTACCGGTCGAACGGCACGGTCTCGAGCTCCACCTTGATGTCGGGGTGCGCGGCTTCGAACGCCGCGACCGTCGCATCCCAGAACTCGCTGCCTCCCGGCTCCCAGTTCAGCACCTTGATCGTCGTCACGCCGTCGGCGCCGGTATCCGATCCATCTGCCGAGCATGCGGTCACCGTCAGGGCGACCGCGGCGGTCATGGCGATCGACGCTGCGATGTTCCGGCGCCGTACACGTGAAGGCCGACTGTTCATCTGTCCTCCTACTGCGTTGTATGCCGCGGTCCGTCCCGAGTGGCCGAGTGCCGACCCGTCCGCGATTTCGTCCAATGTATAGGTACGTCGTTCTATCTGTCGAACGTTTTTTGTTTCAATTCGATGAAATGCACTGACACGCCGACCCCGACACGCCGGCGACGGTCGCGCGAACAGCGCTCGCGTGGATGCCGCGCGTGCGGCCGCGCGGAGCCCTCGAACCTCTCGCCCGCGTACCACGGACGACGAAGCCCCCGGGCGGCCGTCCGACCGGATGCCGACTCAGGAATGCTCTGGATACTGCTGGACCGTGACCAGTCGCGCCGGCCCGCCCAGGGCGTGATAGAAATGTGGCCGATCAGCCGGGAACGTGAACATGTCGCCCGGGTCGAGCTCGGCGGAGTCGAGGTCGGTGCCCACGCGGACGCGGCCTTCCACACACAGGACGCGCTCGATGATCCCGGGAGCATTGCCCTCGGAGTTGCGCTTGGCCCGATCGCCGAAGATCATCACGCACAGCTCGACCTCACCGGTCGGCCGCCAGAGCGACAGGAGCTGCGCACGAAAGTGGTCGCCCTCCTGCACCATGATCGGGGCGTCGTCGAGGCGGAGCAGCTCCACCTCGGGCTTGCCGCCCGGCTCCTCGAAGAACGAGCCGAGCGAGATGTTCAAGCTCCTCGCCAGCGACCAGAGGGTGTCGAGTGACGGGTTGCCGTTGCCCCGCTCCAGCTCCGAGACGACGGACTTCGACAGCCCCGCCTTGGCGGCCAACGCGGAGAGCGACAGGCCGCGCCGCTGACGCCACACCTTGAGATTCTCCGAGAGTGGGGAGATCGGAGCACCCTCATCGGCCATCGCTCGACCCTCCCTCGCCGGGTTGCAGGACCCCCGCCTGCACAGAGCACCATATCGCGATCATTCGGGACGCACCGCGACCGCCTCGATCTCCACCCCGTAGGCAGGGGCGAGCCGGACGCCGACCGTGCTGCGGGCCGGACGGTGCTCGCCGAACACCTCACGATAGGCGGCGTCGAAGACCGGGAAGTCGTCGAGGTCGGCGAGGAAGCACGTGGTCTTGAGCACATCCTCGAGGCCGAGGCCGGCCTCCGCCAGGACGGCCGCGATGTTCGCGAGCGCCTGTTTCGTCTGGTCGCCGACGCCCTCCGGCACCCGCCCGGTCACGGGATCCAGGCCGACCTGTCCAGCGGTCATCACGACCGCGCCGCGGGCGACCGCGTGGGCGTAGTAGCCTCCGGGCGGCGGCGCCGCCTCACTCATGATCGTCTCGACACTCATGTGCTCTCCTTTCCTGTCCAGGGCGCTCCGGCCCCGTATCCGGCAGCCAGCCGGGCGTAGATGCGTGCCGCCTGTCGCAGTGCGCGGAGGGAGACACGTTCGTTCGGCCCGTGCGCGTGCGCGATCAGGCCGGGTCCGAAGGACGGCAACGTGGGCACGTCCGCCTCCGTGAACCACGGCGCATCGGTCGCGCCCGGGAAGATGCTGATCGGCGGCGGCGACCCGAGGACGTCGCGAGCGGCCGCGGCGGTCGCCGCAACCAGCGGATGCCCCGGAGCGAGGTCGCTCGGAGGAACCCACTCGAGTCCCGGCTCGAACACCAGCTCGACGTCGAGCAGCGGGTCGAGCGCACGGCGGCGGTCGAGCCAGCCCTCGATCGCGGTGCGGACACCCTCGAACGTCATGCCCGGCACCGTCCGCAGGTCGCACGCGAACTCGGCCTCGCCGGGCACGACGCCGAACCAGGTTCCGCCCGCGACGGTCACGCCCCGGTTCAACGTCGGGCCCGTCTGACCGATCGGATGCGGTGTGAACGGCAGCTCGAGCTCGTCGGCCATGTCGACGAGCAGGCGCGCCATGCGCTCGGACGCGTTGACGAAGGGCAGCCGGTCGCTGAGGCTGGAGTGACCCTGCGTCCCGCGTACGCGGATCCGGAAACAGCTCGAGCCGCGCGAGACCAGGTGCAGGCCCTGCCAGTCGTGGGTCCACCCGCTCGGCTCGCCGAGGAGGAGCCCGTCGACGTCGCCGAGCTCCGGGGCGACGAGTCGCGCCCCGCGCGAGCCGCCCGCCTCCTCGTCGGCGACGAGCGCGAGCACCACGTCGCCGGGCGGGGTCCCGGTCGCCATGACGGCGTCGAGCGCGACGATCATGGCGGCGATCGCACCCTTCATGTCGGCGGCGCCGAGTCCATGGAGCTCCCCGTCCACGATCACGGGGTCGAGCGGGTCGGTCCGCCACTGGTCGCGCGCCGACCCGACCGGCTTGGTGTCGATGTGGCCGGCCAGGGCGAGGACTGGCCCGCCGTCCCCGGTGAGGCGCGCGACGACGCTCGGACGCGCGTCACGGTCACCTGCGAGGCGCACGTCGAGTCCACGGTCGGCGAGCACGTCGACGAGGAAGGCCGCGATTGCCCGCTCATCGGCGTGCGGCGGAATCTGACTGTCGATCGCGATGAGGTCTCGCGCGAGTGCGATGAGTCGATCGTCATGCGCGACGAGGTAGGCATCGAGTGCGGCGGCGGTCATGGCGCCGCCGGGAGGGTCTCGAAGACGTCGGCGAGCCCCGCCATGAGGCGATCGACGTCGTCGAGTCGGTTCATGACGTGACTCGAGGCCCGCACGCGCCCGTCACCGCCCCACACGTAGATCCCCGCATCGGCGAGCTGGTCGGCGACCTCTTCGCCGCGCGGATGCAGGAAGGAGACATTGCCGAGGCGGCGATCCGGGTCCTCCGGCGTGGTGATCGAGAGGCCGAGTCCCCGGAACCCCTCGTACACGCGGGCGGTGATCGCCGCGGCATGCTGCTGCACCGCGCCGAGCCCCAGGTCGGCGAGCACGCGTGCGCCCTCCCCGAGCGCGGCGATGTCGCTCAACGCCGGCGCACCGAGCTGGAAGCGCCGGCCGCCGGGAGACCAGTCGAGATCGCCGAAGCGGCCGGGGCGGAAGATGTCCTCCACGGACCGCCAGCCGACATTGCCGGGTCGGAAGTCCGGAAGCCGGTCGCGGTTCCAGTACACGATGCCGACCCCGTAGGGTCCGAGCGTCCATTTGTAGGAGGCGCTCACGATGAGCGCGGCGTGGCTGAGGGCCAGCGGCATGACGCCGAGCGAGTGCGAGACGTCGAGAATGACCGGGATGCCGCGCGAGTCGGCGAAGGCGGCCACCTCGGCCGGGTCGTAGCGCAGTCCGGTGACATATCCGACGTGACTGAGGCCGATCGCCACCGTGCGCTCATCGCACGCGGCGGCCAGGTCGGCGAGCGGCAGGTCCCAGTCGTCCCGGCGGCGGACGAACCGGACCTCGAGGCCACGATCGCGCAACCGGATCCACGGCGCGAACACGCTCGGGTGCTCGAACTCGTTGAGCACGACATTGTCTCCGGGCTTCCAGTCCCAGCCGTTGGCGATCGAGCTCCAGGCGGTCGAGGCATCCCCCAGCAGCCCGACGTCATCGGCACTCGCGCCGTCGACCAGCCGCGCGACCTGCTCGCGCGCGGCCTCCTCGCGTTCGAAGAGGTGCGCGCGACCGCGCGGTCCGGTGCTCTTCATCGCGTAGGCCCACTCCATGGCAGCGGCGCCGGCCTTGAGCCCCGGGGCATGGGCGCCGGTGTAGAAGTAGGCCTCGTCCTCGAGCCCGATGAATGCACTGAGCGGAAGGAGCGGCTGGGCGCCGACGGTGGTCACGTGTCCTCCAGATGTTCGATAAATCAACTGTTGTTCACTGTATCGAACGAGAGTCCCGAGCGAAACGGTTCCGGTCCACTCGGTCGGCGAGTCGCCACCAGCGGTCCGCAGCGCCGCCCGCCGGCGCATCCGCCGCGCCGGCCCGTACGCGGGCGACCAGCGCGTCGGCCTCTGACGGCGCCAACGGATCGCCCTGCAGGACGTCGGTGATCGCGAGATACTCGTCGGCCGCCGTCTCCCCGCCGAGCAGCGGGTCGACGACCTCGGCCCGGAATCCCGCCCAATCGCGGTCCGGCGTCGTGCCGAAATAGGCGAAGGCGAGGTAGTTGAGCTCATTGGCTCCCGTGTAGGGCGACGCCTCGCCCCAGATCGTGAGCCCCTGCATGCCCGACCGCGCGGCGACCCGGGCCGCATCGGCGATGTCCCGCCCGATGAAGGCGTGCCGCTCGGTGCGCTCGTCGCCGTTCCACTGCGAGCCGAGGTGCAGACGAAGCGCGCTGACCGGGTACGGCAGAGCGGCGATCCGCTCGGCCGTGAGCTCGTGACGCAGCCGGTCGAGGTAGCTGCGGTTGGCCGTGTGCTGGTAGATCGCACGCGGCGGGAGCCCCTCGTGTCGGTGCTCGTCGGGGTCGAGCACGTTGTCCCACTGCAGCTCGCAGGTGATCCAGAGGTCGTCACGGACCGCGCGCGCCGCGGCCTCGAGCGGCGGGAAGTTCTCGGCGAGATCGTCGTGAGACCAGGTCTCCCCGCCGTCTCCGGTCGCCGCGCCGCGCCGACGCAGGCAGCGGTCGCAGCCGCACACCCCGTAATCACCGCTCTCGATGTTGATGCCGCCGATCTCGAACGTCTCGGCGAGCCACTCGACGCTGTCGCGCATCCAAGAGAGCGTCTCGGGGCGTGACGGGCATGCGGCCTGCGTGTAGTCGCTCCGCGGGAACGAGAGCGGGAACCCGAGGTCGTCGATCGAGAACCCCACGCCCCCGTGCAGGCTCGCCGCATGTTCGGGGTGCTCACGGAGCCAGGTCGACAGGTTCGCGGGGTGATCGCCGTCCCAGTAGACCCCGCCGTACGCGCCGATCGCGATGCCGGGGACGATCCGGACACCCCGTTCCTTCGCATAGCGGCACAGCTCGGCCGCGGCGTCGACCCCGCCGTGGGCGTCGCGGAGGAACCCGTAGACGACGATCGCTCCGATGCGGTTCCGGCTGCAGAAGTCGACCATCGCGCGGTAGTCGTTGAGGAATCCGCCCGGCGGCTTGCCGTATGGATTGAACACCCCGGTCTCCTGGACACCGATCTGGCCGAGGTCCCAGTTCGAGGAGTGGTCCCAGGTCCAGAATGTGCGGTGCGGCAGCGCCGGGCGGTCCTCCGTGCGCCCCGGCTCGACCTCGAGCCCGCCACGCACGGCGTGACGATCGAGGAGCCGTTCGACGCCTCCGATCACCCCGGAGAACGGCCCTCCCGCGATCTCGACCCGCACCGGATCGACGGAGGCCACGAGATCGAAGGCACCCTCGGGGATCTCCGCCGCCGTTGTGAGCTCGAGCACCGGATACTCGGCACGGTCGGGGTGCTCCAGGTCGACCCAGTCGATGCGTGACGTCCCCGCTCGCAGCCTCCTCGCGGCGTGGGGGTGGTCCCGCCCACCGACCAATCCCACCCGGCCCTCAAGTCGAATCGTCATCGCTCGCTCCTCCCGATCACACTTGCGCGGTTCGACATATCAAACGATGATTTTCATACCGAACGCAAGTGGAGGCTCGATGAGCGAGAACGGAGCGCGGCCCGACCTGCTTCGCGTCGCCGTCGTCGGCGTCGGCCGTTTCGGCCGCGAACACGCCAGGCGGTACGCGAGACGCACCGACTGCCGGCTCGTGGCCGTCGTGGACCCCGACGTCGGACTCGCCGGGGAGGTCGCACGTGAGTTCGAGTGCGAGGCGTTCGCCGATCTCGCCGCGCTGCTCGACGCCCGCCCCGACGCCCGCCCCGACGCGGTGTCCATCGTCAACCCCGGGTGGGCGCACGTCGAGACCGCCGAGCGCGTACTCGGGGCCGGCATCCCGGCGCTCGTCGAGAAGCCCGTCGCCCTCACAGCGGACGACGGGCATCGGCTGATCGAGGCCGAGCGAGCGTCGTCCGCCTTCGTGCTTCCCGGGCACATCCTCCGGTTCAGCACGGCGTACCGTGAGCTTCGCGCCCGGGTCCGGTCGGGCGAGGTCGGGCGACCGGTCGGCATGAGCTTCACCAAACACCGCACGCGCGACCACGATGCGCGCTACCCGGACGAGCATCCGGTGCTCCTGACCGGCATCCACGACATCGACATGGCGCTCTGGCTCACCGGCGAACCGGTGGTGAGCGTTCGCTCGACCGAGCGACACGCGCCGGGCCGCAACCAGCCCGTCGCCGTGTTCAGCGACCTCGAGACCGAGTCGGGGATCGCCATCCGGCTCGTCAACACCTGGTCGCCCGCGGAGGGTGCCGCGGTCCCGGACCGGGTCGAGATCTACGGAACCGACGGCATGCTCCAGCTCGATCTGACGCCACGTGTGACCAATCCCGGATCCGCCCCGCTCGACGACGAGTTCACGCCCGCCTCCGGCGGCGGCGCGCTCGCCACGGAGATCGATCACTTCCTCGAACGCGTGCGTCTGGGCGAACCCTCCGACGTCATCACGCTGGAGGAGGCGATCGACGCGATCCGGGTCGCCGAGCGTGTGGTGCAGGCCGGAGCGGCGGGATGACTCGGAGCAGCGGGATGACTCGGAGCGGTGGGATGACTCGGCGCGACGCCCACGTGCACCTCTCGCGGCGCACCGGCTTCTCGGCAGCGCTGGAGGGGCACGACGAGGTCGACACGTACGACCGCGCGCGCACGGACGCCGGCGTCGTCGAGGCGCTCGTCGTCGGCTACGAACGCGACGGACACAGGGGGAACAACGCCGAGATCCTCGAGTTGTCGCGGACCCGGCCCTGGCTCCGGCCACTCGCCTTCCTGGAGACTCAGGGGCCGCCGGACGCGATGCTCCTGCATGACGGTCTCGACATGGGATACGCGGGCTGGGCGGTCTACCTCGACCGGCACGCGTTCCGCCGGTGGCCGCACCAGCATCTCGCGGCACTCGGGCGCGGCGGCGGGGTGCTGAGCGTCAACGTGGGGATGGCCGATCTCGACGGCCTGGCGGACGGGCTCCGCCTCCTCCCAGAGGTTCCCGTGCTGGTCTCGCATCTCGGCCTCCCCGGTGCCGACGGGAACGTCGACGCCCTCGTCGCGCTGGCCGCGGACGCCCGGGTGCATGTGAAGCTCTCGGGGCTGTATGCGATCGATCCGACGCTCGGCCACGCGGGTGCTCGCGAGCCGGCCGAGCGCCTCATCGAGGCCTTCGGTCCCGGACGGGTGCACTGGGGCAGCGACTTCTCCCCGGTGCTCGACGTCGCCCCGGATTCGATGCAGCTCCCCGACTGGCTGCCGAGCGTCGCCGGCGACCACCTCGACGCGATACTCGGCGATGCGCTCGGCGACCTTCTCCAGAGCTGAGCGCCCCGACGCCTCGCGGGGTGCTCGGGCCGCGGCGCGGCGCCCCGAGCACCCCGACCAGGCGACTCAGGCCGCTGGACCCGGCCCTTGCAGCGACCCCGTCAGCGGCTCCCCGCCCGCCCGGTTGACGAAGCAGTAGTAGGTGCGCTCGCCCTCGGCCCACTGCTCCTCGGTGACCGGGTAGGAGCCCTGGACCTGCAGGTCGTTGACGCCGGAGGCGGCCCCGACCTCGATCACGCCCGGTGCGGTGCACAGCAGGTTCATGCGCGACCCGATCTCGGCCTCACCGGGGAACGGCGCCGCGGCGTCCTCGGGCAGCTCGCCGCGGAGCACGAGCTGTGCCGCGTGCGGCGCGGCGCAATCCACGACCGTGAACTCCTCGGCCCACGGCGACGTGAAGCCGTCGAGGCATTCGCCGCCGAAGAGGGTGTCCCATGCGTGAACGCCTGCGGGCTGCGGTCCGGTCGGCTCGGGCGTGGGCGTGGGCTCCGCGGTCGGCTCGGGCGTCGCGACCGGCGTCTCGGCCTCGCCGCCGCCGGCGAGCTGCGTGCCGAGCAGGTAGAGCCCGGCGAGGACCAACGCGACGACGAGGCCGCCACCGATCCAGAGCAGGGTTCGCGTGCGGCGGCGCGAGCCGCCCGTGCCGGGACGACGCGGGCCGCCGCCGGACCCGCCCGCTCCGCCCGGCGCGACGGCCGGGCGCGGACCGCGCGCAGCAGGCTGCGCTCCCGCAGCGGTCATCGCGACCGTGCGCTGGGTCTCGGGTGCGGTGGGCGCGGCGGATGCCTCGGGCCGCGCCGTGGTCGGAAACACCGCGGTCGGTGTGGGCGCGGGCGGCGCCACCGCGGGCGCCTGCGAGGTGGGCGCAGCGGCGTCGTGCGTCGCTTCGGGCTCGACCGGTTCGGGCTCGACGGTCTCGGGCGTGGGCGGCTGCGCCGGCTCGGGCTGCACCGGCTCGGGCTGCGCCGGCTCGGGCTGCACCGGCTCGGGCTGCGCCGACTCGGGCTGGGCGGGCTCTGCTTCGACCGGCGCTGCCACGATCGGCTCTGGTTCGGGTGCCCGCGCCCCGCGACGCGAGCGGTCGTCGGCCACCCTCGGATCAGCTGCGTTCGGGTCCGGCGTGAGGTTCCAGACGAACCCGCCCTGCGGGCCGGTGTCTTCCACCTCGTCGCGGTCGGGGTCGTCGGCACGGCTCGCGTCGACTCCGCTCGCCGCCTCGGCGCGCGGCGCCGGGGCACCCGGCGCGTCTCCGGCGGGCGTGCCGAGCAGGTCCTCGACCGGTTCGCCCTCCGGCGGGCGTGCAGGTTCTCCCCAACGGGCTCTCGCGAACGCCGGGAACGGCGGACGCGGCCGCTGCATGCCGGGCTCGCCCGGCACGGTTTCGGATGCCTCGGCCCCGGCCCCCGTCTCTGCAGCGTCGCCCGGGGCGCCGAACACCCCGGCTCCCGCGGACGCAGCGGCCGGAGCGGCCGGAACGGCCGGTGCCACGCCATCCCGGCTCGCGCCCGGTGCCGCCGCGGGCTCGGCCGGCGTGACCGGCCCGTCCGGTTCGGTGAGGGCAGACCACAGCGCCGCGCCGTAGTCGTCGACGGGCGGCGCACCGCTCGGCTCAGCGGGCTCCACGACCGGCTGTACCGACGGCGGAACGGCAGGCCTCGGCGCATCGGCAGGCGCAGGTTCGGTCGGTTCGGCAGAACCCACCGGCGCCGGCACGCCGTCGGCCGCGGCGGGCGGCTCCGCGGGGCTCGGCGGTGCAGCGGCAGCCGCCGCGCCCGAAGCGCCCGCGCCGTCGACACCGCCGAGCGGCACACCGGCCGACTCGGCGTCATCGAACGGCGGCGTGAACGAACGCCTGGCGGCACGCGGGGGCGCGAACGGCGCGACCGGGGTGTCGGCTCCGCCCACCTGATCGCCCCAGGTCAGGGCGAACGGCGCGGTCGGCGTGACCGGCCCGGGGACGCCGGCGTGCTCGCCCTCGCGGGCCGTCGCTGCGGCATCCTCGCCTGCGCCTGCGCCTGCGCCTGCGCCAGCGCCGTCGTCCGTGCCCGCGAACGCCGGGCGGTCGGCGCTCGACCCGGGGACCGTCCCGTCGTGCACCGGGCGCGGGGCCGGCGCGACCGAGAACCAGTCGTCGCCCTCGTCACGACGTTCCCGTCGCGACGACCAGGCCGCCGGTTCCGGGGTCGAAAGGTCGGCCGGTTCGGGGGGTGACGCCTGCGAATCGGCTGGCGGGGACGCCGCGGGTTCGTCGTCGTCCTCGCCGGCAAGCTCACCGAGCAGCCAGTCGGCGCCGTCGCGCTCGTCGGGCTCGTCCTGCCCGTCTCGTCCCCCGCGCATCAGGCGAGTCCCAGGTCGTCCAGTCCGATCGCGGCGAGGTAGGGCACGCCCTCCGCCTCGATGATCTCGCGCGCGCCCGTTGCGCGGTCGACGACGACCGCGACGGCGGCGACCTCGGCCCCGGCGGCCCGCAGGGCGGCGATCGCCTTGATGGGGGATCCGCCCGTGGTGGAGGTGTCCTCGAGCACGATGACGCGCTTGCCCGAGACATCCGGCCCCTCGACCTGCTTGCCCCGGCCGTGGTCCTTCGGTTCCTTGCGCACGACGAACGCGTCATAGGCGAGCCCGCGCGCGGCGCCCTGGTGCAGCACCGCGGTGGCGATCGGGTCGGCGCCCATCGTGAGCCCGCCGACCGCGGTCACACCCGGCACGTCGGCGATGAGGTCGAGCATCACCTGCCCGATCAGCGGAGCGACCCGGTGGTCGAGGCTGACCTTGCGCAGGTCGACGTAGTAGCTCGCCTGCTTGCCGCTGGTGAGCGTGAAGTCACCATGGAAGACCGCGTCCGCGGCGATGTGGTCGATGAGCCGGCGGCGCACGTCGGCGGCCTGGGTGTCGTGCGGGGTCACCCCCCGAGTGTATTGGTCGAACCGCGCCGTGCGTGGCAGGCGAGGGCCACACGGCTCATTCCGTTACCCCCTCGGGCGCCGTGGCCCGCGGCGCGGACGGGTCGGTGTCTCGCCGGGCCCCGCCGACCCGATGCACGAGCCGCGCCCAGAACGACGGCCGGACCGCCTCGACCACCCTGGCCGGCATCTCGATGTGGAACGCGGCGATCTCTTCCGCCCCGCGATGCACGAATCGGTACAGCGCGGTCCCGAGCAAGACGCCGAGCGCGATCGACATGACCGACGTGAGCGCCGCCGCGAAGTCGTCGGCGCCGCCGTCGGCGCCGACGACCTCGGTGAGACCCACGAGACCGGCCGCTCCCGGCACGAGCAACCAGAAGGCGGGCAGGAACGTGAGCTGCGACGGCGCGCCATGCCGCAACGACGACACCCAGAGCACGAGCGGCGTGACCGCGAGCGCGCCGATGAACCCGCTCACGGTCGGGCCCGCCACGAGCTGGCCGACCGATTGCCCCGCATACGCGACGACGAGGGCGAGCAGCACCCACCCGAACGTCCGCCTCGGGGCGGAGAAATGCAGGAAGTTCCCCACCGCGAACAGCAGCACCCCGCCGAGCGCGGCCCACCATGGAAGCCGTTCGGCCTGGT
This sequence comes from Agromyces protaetiae, assembly GCF_030866785.1. Taxonomy (NCBI): domain Bacteria; kingdom Bacillati; phylum Actinomycetota; class Actinomycetes; order Micrococcales; family Microbacteriaceae; genus Agromyces; species Agromyces silvae. The sequence goes on from NZ_CP133018.1 coordinate 3,617,817, forward strand.
CGAGCGGCACATAGCTCTCGGCGCCGACGCCGAGGATGGTGCCGGCGGCGAGAATGCCGAAGGCGAGCAGTCCGAGCTGGACGAGACCCGTGACGAGCCGTGACGCGCCCGCGATCATCTGTCCGGCCGCGAGTTCCATCGTCGCGGTCGTGAGCACCCCGCCGGGCAGGAACGTCGCGAGGGGCGCGATGAGCAGGCGGAGCGGGTCCCCCACAGGCACGTACGGGGCGATCAGGAAGACCGCCAGCGCCGACCCGAAGGCCGCGACGACGGGGAAGACGAGTTGCAGGGTCGGCGAGCGGATGAGCTTGGCGAGCCCCAGCACCGCGCCGAGGCCGAACGCGACCAGTGCGCCCTGCCACGTCGGGGTGAGCAGCAGGGCGAGACCCGCGGTCAACAGCGCATGCCCGAACACCCGCACGGGCCACGGCTGGCCCGGCCGCATCGCGCCGATCTCATTGAGCCGGCGGATCGCATCGGCCGGGTCGACCGACGCCGAGCGGGCCTCGCCGACGAGCTGGTAGAGCGCCGCGATCTGATCGAATCTGAACGTGGCGACAGCCGACGACCGCAGGGCGACATGGGCGGACGGGCCGCTGCCGGTCTCGATCACGATGGCCGTCGGCAGCACCACGAAATCGGTGTCGTCCCGCCCGTACGCACGCGACACCTCGTTCATGATGTCGCGGATCCGGTCCACCGACTCGGACGCCGCATTCAGCGCCTCCGCGAGCCCCAGGAGGAAGCTGCGGAGCACTGCCGAGTCGTCGTCCGCGGTCACCCCCGCACCCATCGACCGGCCACCCGCGTCACGCCACGACCACGAGCGAGAGCAGCACCCCGACGATGATCGCGACGACGATGTACACGAGGTTCGGGAGCTGGAAGGAGTGATCGACGACGAACTTGCCCATGCGGGTGGTACCCGTCTGGTCGAACGCGACGGTCGCGACCTGGCTGCCGTTGGCGGGCAGCGTGTAGATGCCCATCGCACTCGGCCAGAGCCCGACGAGCAGCGACGCCGGCAGGCCGATGGTGATGCCGATCGGCACGATCGCGTTCGTGGCGCTCGACTGGCTGGTCGTGAGCGCGGCGACGAGGAACAGCGCGAGCGCGAAGAGCAGCGCACCCAGGAACGCCGAGGAGCCCGACACGAGCGCCCCGAGCCCGTCGACGATGAGCTGGTTGTTCGCCGCGACGAACGTGTTCGCGAGCCACGCGATGCCGAACAGCGCGATCGCGCCGACCATGCCGGCGGGGAACGTCGACTGCTTCGGGACATCCGATGCCTTGACCTTGCAGGTCAGGAAGATGAGCGCCGCGATGACGCCCATGATGACCTCGATGATGACCGTGACCGACACCCGTACGGGGTCGCCGTCGTCGTCGGTGCCGATGATCGGCCGGAGCCCTTCGAAGAGACCGAAGATCACGATCACGCCGACCCCGGCGAGGAACAGCGACGCCGAGAGCACCGCGCTGCGCGGCAGCTTCTGCTCGTGCGCGTCTTCGGCCGGAGGCTTCACGAGATGCTCCGCGAGCCGGCGCTGGAACTCGGGGTCGTCCTCGAGGTCTTTGCCGTGGCGGACCATGATCAGCGAGGCCACCAGCAGGCCGGCGATCGACGCGGGCCACATGATGAGCAGCAGCTTGCCGAGGTCGACGCCCTCGGGCGCGAGCAGCACGACCATGGAGGCGGTCGCGGCGGACACGGGCGAGCACAGGATGCCCACCTGCGACGCGACCGCCGAGACCGACAGCGCCCGCTCCGGGCGGATCTTCTGCTGGTACGACACGTCGTAGATGACCGGGAGCAACGGGTAGAAGATATTGCCCGTGCCAGCGCCGACCGTGAACAGGAACGACATGGCGGGCGCGAGGAACACGACCGACTTCGGCCGTCGACGGATCACCTTCGCGGCGACCGAGACCATCCAGTCGATGCCGCCGGCCGCCTGCATGACGGATGCGGCGGTGATCACCGTGATGACGATGAACACGGCGTCGACGGGCGCGTTTCCCGGCGCCTCCCCGAAGCCGAAGACCAGCACCGCGACGCCGACGAGCCCCCACACACCGAGACCGATGCCGCTCGTGCGCGTGCCCATGTAGATCGCGAGGATCACGACCAGGAGTTCGGCGAACAGGATCCAGACGTTGTCGTTCATGCGCTCGGCCCCGCGACGATGGGGGCGGGTGCCGCCAGGACGCGCACCGGCAACGGGGCCTCGACGATCTGCCCGTCGCGGGCCTCGACCCGGAGTGCGAGCGGGTCGTCGACCGGGCTGATCGCCGTGACGAGCCGGTCGCCGTCGAAGTGCAGCGACTGCAGATTGCCCACCGCATAGCCTGCCGGCAACGAGCCGTCGATGAGCGCCCGGTGGTAGAGCGGGCGTCGTTGGTCTTCGGCGTCGTAGTGCGGGCAGAAGCTCCCGGCGAGGAATCCGAGGCCCTCCGGAAGCACCTGCAGGGTGGGACCGTAACTGTCGGTCGTGCCGCCCTCGAACCAGCAGATGCCTCCGGCGGAGCCGCCCGCGAACACGACGTTCGAGTCGGGATCCCGCCACATGCCGCGGAGTATCTCGTCGAGCCCCTGCCGCTTCCAGACGTCGAGCATGTTCGCGGTGTTGCCGCCGCCGACATGGATCACGTCGAACCCGCGGACCAAGCCCGCGAGATCGTCGATGTCGCGATGGAACAGCGTGAGATGGTGCGGTGCAGCGCGGTCGGAGTCGTAGGTCCGGTAGAAGCTCACGATGTACGCCGCGTCGTCTCCGGTCGCGGTGCCGACGAAGAGCACCCGGGGTCGCGCCTTGCCGGTGAGTTCGAGAATGTAGTCGTGCGTCGGATCCGACCGACGCTCCATCATCGCCTTGCCTGCTCCGGTTGCCACGACGTGCGCCATCGTTCCCCCTCGGTCCCCGACCCTGTGTGAGGCCAAGCTAGACCCGGGAGCGACGAAAAGTCGAGCGGTCTTCCGGTTCAGCTCGACGCGCCCACGCGGACACAGCGAAGGGCCGCCCCGCGGGGTGTCCCTCCCCCGCGCGGCGGCCCTGCGTTGACGGGGCGACCGAGCCCCGGATCGCGCGACCTAGACGGTGCGCGCGAACGTCTCCTTCGGCACGCGGCGGTATCCGTCGCGCGTGGTCATGACCACGGAGCTGACGACGCCGAACGCGGCGATGACGCCGAAGATGCCGAGGAGGACGATGGACGAGAACACGGTGTTTCCTTTCAGAGCGCGAAGGGGAGCTGATCGAGCGACGATGGCCCCATTGCCCGTGTTCGACACTTCTATTGAACCGCGAAAGACCGTGCAGCACAATCGAACAGTTCTACAGCGACGATGTAGCCTGGCTACATGGATGTGCGACGCCTCGACCTGCTGCGGGAGCTGTCCGAACGGGGCAGTGTGACGGCCGTCGCCGACGCGACCGGGCGCACACCGTCGGCCGTCTCCCAGCAGCTCAAGATCCTCGAACGCGAGGCCGGCATGCCGCTCACCCAACGCAGCGGCCGGGGCATCGCCTTGACCGGTGCCGGCCAAGCGCTCGCGCGGAGCGCGGCCGATGTCGCGGTCGCGCTCGAGCGCGCCTCGGCCCTCTGGGACGAGTTCCGGAACCACCCGAGCGGTGAGGTCACGCTGCTCACCTTTCCGACCATGGGCGCCGCGGTGCTCCCCGGCGTCCTGCTGGAGATCGCGAGCATCCCGGGCCTCGTCGTGCGCGCGACCGACTCCGACGCCGAGCTCAGCGAGTTCGCCGATCTCACGAACGATCACGACATCGTGCTGGCGTACACCATGCCCGGCGAGCTGCCATGGGGCGGCCGAGGACTGACCGTGATCCCGCTGTTCACCGAGCCGCTCGACATCGGACTCCCGACCGACCATCGCCTGGCCGAGCGCACCTACGTGACCGCCGACGACGTCGCCGATGAGCAATGGCTCGGCGTGCCGGCGGGCTATCCGTTCGAGCGGCTCGAGCACGCCGTCGAACAGCAGGCGGGGCGTCGCGTGCACATCGCGCAGCGATTCAGCGACATGCGCATCGTCGAGGCATTCATCCAGGCCGGGCTCGGCATCGGCTTCGTCCCGCGGTACACGTCGGGCTCGGTGCCCGAGGGCATCGTGCTGAAACCGGTGCGCGGGCTCAGCGCGGTCCGGCAGATCGTGGCACTCGTGCGGCCCGACGTCGCCGAGCGGCTCGCCGTTCGCACCGTGCTCGACGTGCTGGTCGCGCACGCCGCCCGCCTCACCGAGCAGTTCGGCGCTCGCACCTGACCGCAAGCCCGTCCTGTCGTCGGCCGGACCGGCCAGACTGAGAACACGTTGGAAGTCGGATAGTGGGTTGGAAGTCGCCCCGGAGTGCCTTCCAACCCACTTTCCGACTTCCCACACACAATCTCGCGTTTCCCACACACAATCTCGCGCACGAGGGAGCAACATGCAGGATCCGGCAGAGGAGTACGCCGAGGATGCGGCGGAGATCGCCGAGCGCGTCACGCAGCTCGGGTTGACGGTCGCCACGGCCGAGTCGCTGACGGCGGGGGCTATCTCGGTCGCGCTCGGGGCCGCGCCCGAGGCATCCGACTGGTATCGAGGCGGCGTCGCCGCCTACTCAGAGGAGGTCAAGCGCGAGGTGCTCGGCGTGACCGCCGAGCAGGTCACGTCGGCCGAGTGCGCGCGCGAGCTCGCGCTGGGCGTCGCGAGGCTTCTGGGGGCGGATGCCTCGGTCGCGGTCACGGGCGTCGGAGGCCCCGGCCCGACCGAGGGCGAGCCCGAGGGCACCGTGTTCGCCGCCGCGCAGGTGCACGGCGAGGTCTTCGAGGCGCACCACGTGTTCGTGGGCGACCCCGCCGAGGTCGTGCACGAGACCGTCGGAGCCGCCCTCGCGCTGCTCCGGCACGCGCTCGAGGCGACCGCGTCGGTCGACTAGCGAGCTGCGTTCGTCAGGGGATGATCGCGGCGCGGGTGACCTCGCGTCGGGCGGAGGCGTTCAGCGCATCCTCGATCCCCTCGATCGGGAACGTGGCGTCGACGAGCGCGTCGTACGGCAGTAGGTCGATCGTCTCCTCGAGGAAGGCCAGCGCCGTACGCAGGTACCGCGGTTCGTACCGGTCGACGTGACGGACCGTGAGCGCACGCCGTGTCGACAGACCCGGGTCGTAGTCCACCGTCGTCCCGGGCGACAGGTTGCCCATGACGAGGTAGGTTCCGCCGCGCCGGAGGGTGGTGAGGCCCTCGGCGAAGGCGGCGGGCACCCCGGTGAGTTCGACCGCGCCGTCGGGACCGCGTCCTCCGGTGAGGTCGAGCACCTTGCTGCGGCGCTCCTCCGAGTCGGGCACGCGCTGGATGTCGATCGTCTCGTGAGCGCCGAACCGCTTCGCGAGTTCGAGGCGGGAGGCGACGCCGTCGACGACGATGACACGGTTGCCCCGGTGCGCGAGGATGGCGGTCGCGTACAGCCCGAGGCCGCCGGCGCCCTGGATCATCACGGTCTCGTCGGGGCGGAAGCCGACCTGATCGAGGCCGAAGAGCACCTGGGCCAACGCGCAGTTCGCCGATGCGGCGACGCCGTCCGGCAGGTCCTCGCGCACCTTGTACACGTACTGGCGCGGCGCGATGTAGTAGTGCGTGGCGTACGACGTGTGGAAGTGCGGCCACTCGTCCGGGCTCTTCGTGTAGTGCTCGTACGCGTTGTCGCACAGGTTCCACTCGCCGCGCACGCAGTGGAAGCACCGCTCGCAGGTCTGGAAGTAGGGCGCGACGATGCGGTCGCCGACCTGCAGAGGCTCCCCGGCATTGTCGACCGTCCGGCCGTCGCCGAGCGCCACGACGACGCCGACCATCTCGTGACCGAGGCCTCCGCTCTTCTTCTGCGGGTGCTTGCCGTTCCAGATGTGCAGCTCCGAGCCGCACACGTTCGCCCGCAGGACGCGCATCACGATGGCCCCGGGGGCGGGCTCGGGCACGTCGTACGAACGGAGCTCGAGCCGGCCCGGTTCGGTCATGTACGCGAGCGTGCCGGAAGCGTTAGCCATGGTTCCTCCTGGTGATGAATGGATGCATGCCGCCCGGCCCGGTCACATCAGACTCGGCAGCAGCGTGACGATGCCGGGCACCGCGATCAGTATCGCGATCACGAGCAGGTCCGAGGCGATGAACGGGAGTGCGCTCTTGTAGATGTCCCCCATCGTCATCGAGGTGGGCGCGTACTGCCTGATCACGAACAGGGACATCCCGAACGGCGGTGTCACCGTGCCGATCTGGATGGCGACGATCATGATGATGCCGAACCAGATCGGGTCGAAGCCGGCCACCGCCACGATCGGCATGAACAGGGGGATGGTGAGCAGCACGATGGCGATCGACTCCAGGAACAGGCCCAGGATGATCACGATCACCAGCATGATGACCAGCAACAGCGTCGGGTTGCCCGTGAGGCCCGTGATGAACTCCACGAATGCCGTGACACTGCCGCTGCCCGCCAGCACCCGCCCGTAGATCGCGGCGCTCGCGATGATCAGGAAGATCATCCCGGTTGCGAGGAGGGTGTGCTTGAAGGCCTCGACGAGCACGGCGCGCGTGAGCCGCCGGAAGACGACCAGCAGCAGCACCGTCGCACCCACGGCGACGGCCGCGGCCTCGGTCGGTGTGGCGATGCCGAACAGGATCAGGAGCAGCACGCCGACGATGATCGTCAGCATCCCGAAGAGGCTCACGAGCGAGCCCTGCTTCTCCGCGGGCGAGCTCGCGGTAGCCAGCGCGGCCGCGGTCGTCTTCGCCCGCGTCAGGAGCGCGCCACCGGGAGCCCCGGATGCCTCGCCGGCCGGCGCCGGCCCGCCCGGTGCCGACGGGCGCAGCGATGCGCCCGCCCGACGGCTGGGGCGTTCGGCGCCGCCGAAGAAGTACGCCCACACGGCGACGACGATGGCGTAGCCGATCGCCATCGCGATGCCCGGCAGGATTCCGGCGATGAGCAGCGGACCGACGGGAACGCCCGCGGTCGCGCCCCACACGATGACGACCGTGCTCGGCGGCAGGATCATCGCGAGCCCGCCGGAGCCCAGCACCGATCCCACCGCGAGCCTGGGCGAGTAGCCACGACGCGCCATCTCGGGCACGAGGGTCCCGCCCAGCATCGCCGTGGACGCCATAACGGACCCGGAGAGGACGCCGAGGAGGGCGCCCATGCCGACGGAGATGAACGCGAGACGGCCGGGCAGTCGTTTCAGCCCGCGCTCCACCGCGGCGATGGCGTCGAAGGCGAGCCCGGATCGGAAGAAGAGCTCACCCATGAGGATGAACATCGGAATCGCCGTCAGGGTGAAGGTCGCGAGGCCCGACACCATCGAGACGACGGTCATCTCGATGCCCGGTCCGAATCCGTAGAGGATGACGGCGCCGATCGCCGACACGACGAGGAGGGCGATCGCGACGGGGAACCGCAGCGAGAGCATGATCGCGAGGCCCGCGACGAAGAGCACCAGCCAGCCCATGGGGTCGAGTCCGCCCATGCTCACTCACCCCCCGCTTCCATCGCCACGGCGGGCACCGCGTCGCGAGCCTGCCGAGCGCGCTGGATGCCGCTCAACAGCTCGTTCGCGGCCAGCAGCACGAGTCCGATGAAGAGCGCGAGCATGAGGACCCATCTGGGCAGTCCGAACGTCGAGCCCATCTTGATCCCGGTGGACAGGTCGCGCGCGAGCATCTGCACCGCGAACCAGGCGAGGGCCGCGGCGATGACCGAGGTGCCGAAGCGCGAGAAGACGTCGGCGACGTGGCGCGCACGCGAGAACCGCGGCGGGATGAGGTCGACTCGCACGTTCCGATCGCGCAGCGCGACATACCCCAGGGCGAGGAAGACGGTGAGCGCGAGCGCGAACTCCGTGGATTCGAACAGGAAGCGGTTGGGCTGCCGGAAGACGTACCGCAACACCACCCCTCCGATCGTGGCGACGGCGATGTAGGCGAGCGTGACGGCGGCGAGCGTAGCGCTCGCCACCGTCACCGCCTTGATGAGTCGTGTCATGGTGCGAAGGTCGCCGTTCCCCGTCAGTTGCCTTCGTAGAACGCCCGGACCTCGGCGGCCCGCGGGACGCGCGCCTCGAGGAGGTCCCAGCCGATGTCACGCGCCTGCTGCTGGAATCGCTCGATGCCGGCCTCGGTCGGAAGGAGCTGTTCCTTGCCCTCGCTCTCCCATTGGGCGTACTCCTCCTCGATGATCGGGCCGTAGATCTCGGGGAGCTCGCGCTCGACCTCGGCGACCGCGTCGGTCAGCGCCTCCTGCGAGCGCTCGTCCAGCGAGTTCCAGGTGTCGAGGTTCATCAGCAGCGGGTAGCGGATCGTCAGGTACGGCGCACGGTACGACGCCTGGATGGGCTCGGCGATGCCGAGCGCGTACATCCCGGTGTTGCCGGCCGCGAAGCCGTCGATGGTGCCACGCTCCATGGCCGTGTAGATCTCGCCGACCGGCATGTTCACGACCTCAGCGCCCAGCGCCTCGAGCATCGGCTGCTGCGTCGGGCCGCCGCGCATGAGCCACCCGCTCAGGTCGGGATTCTCGAGGTCGATCTCGGGCCACCGGTCGCCGAAGTGCAGCATGTAGGCCATGTCGGAGATGGTGGCTCCGAGGACGTGCAGTCCGACCTCCTCGTGCCACTCGTTGATGAGGTCGAGGGCACCGTTCTCCCGGTCCTCGGCGGGCTGGTTCGGGGTGAGGTCGAAGACCTCGGCCTCCGGCAGGATCTGCGTGTAGTAGGCGCTCGAGACGTTCGCGAGGTCGAGCGCGCCGCTCTGCACGTTCTCGGCGGCGTCGTTCGGCGTGATCGCCTCGGGTCCACCGACGTACTCGATGGTGATCCAGGGAGCGTCTTCCTCGAGCTTCTCGACGATCCGCCACAGGCCGAGATTCTCGGGCGCATCCTTGGTCTGCGTGGTCGCGAGACGCAGCGTGACCTCGCCGCCCTCGGCCATCGCTCCGCCTCCGGCCCCGCCTCCGAGGCAGCCCGTCATCGTCATGGTGAGTGCCGCAGCGAAGGCGGCGACACCCAGTGTGCGAGCTCTGTTCTTCCTGGACATCTTTGTCGTTCCTTTGGTGTGAGAGTTCGGACTGCCTCTACGGCAACACGAGTGATCGTATGACAATCAGGTGAAATTGCAAACACCCGACGCGTCATCGGTTGCGTATTTCCGCGTCATTGCCGAAGATGGATGAGCGCGCTGCGTTCACGTCTGTACTATTGTCAGACGATATCTGCCCTGCGCGATACAGAGAGGTAGCTCGCATGACGACCGATGTCCGGCACCGGATCACGGTGGTGCGATACGGCACCCGAACGGGTCATCGCCACCAGATGTTCCTCAACGACCACCTGTCGTCCGTGCCGGACGCCGAGATCGACATGGACTACTTCTTCTGGGTGGTGGACGGCCCGGCCGGGGTGTTCGTCGTCGACACCGGGTTCTCACGGGCCGGCGGCGCGGCCCGGGGGCGCGAGCTGCTCGCCGACCCGAAAGACCTCTTCGCGGCGGCCGGCGCCGACCCCGCTTCGGCTCCCACCGTCATCGTGACGCACGGCCACTACGACCATGTGGGCAACATCGACGCGTTCGGGTCGTCGACGGTCGTCATGGCACAGGCCGAATTCGACTTCTGGACCGGCCCGCTCGCCGGCCGCGCCCACTTCGCGCATTCGACCGACGCCTCCGACGTCGCGGCGCTGCGACAGGCGGCCGCATCCGGTCGGCTGCGCACCTTCGAGGGCCGACTCGAGGTCGCGCCCGGGCTGACGCTCATCGAGGTCGGTGGCCACACGCCCGGTCAGTGCATCGTGCTCGTCGAGACGACGGAAGGCGCCGTGCTGCTCACCAGCGACGCCGCGCACTACTACGAGGAGCTGGAGGCGGACCGGCCGTTCGCGGTCGTCGCGGACCTCCCGGCCATGTACGAGGCCTTCGACCTCGTGAACGCGATGGTCGCCGACGGCACGGCTGCACACGTCATCGCCGGGCACGACCCCTCGGTGACGCACCGCTATCAGCGGTACGCGACCGGCGAGGAGGTCGGTGTCGTGCTGCAGATCGGCGAGCCGGCCACGAAGGAAGGATGACGATGGAGCACTCAGGACGGTTCTCGGGCCAGGTGGCGGTGGTGACGGGCGGCGGTGGCGGCATCGGCAGCGCCTCCGCCCGCCGTCTCTCACAGGACGGCGCCGCGGTCGTCGTCGTGGATCGCGATCTCGAATCCGCCCAGCGCGTCGTCGACTCCCTTCCGGGTCAGGCCATCGCGGTCGCAGCGGATGTCTCGGAGGAAGCCGGCGTCGCCGAGTACATCGACCGGGCCGTGGAGGCGTTCGGCAGGGTCGACCTGCATCACCTCAATGCCGGCATCTTCGGCGGGTTCACCGAGCTCGTCGATCAGGACGTCGCCGAGTTCGACCGGGTCATGGCGGTCAACGTCAGGGGGACGTTCCTCGGCGTCCGCGCCGCGTTCCAGCGCTATCGCACGCAGGGGACCCGCGGAGCGGTCGTCCTGACGGGCTCGATCGCCGGGCACACCGGCAGCGCCGATCTGCTGCCCTACCAGGTCTCAAAGCACGCCGTCGGCGGGCTCGTGCACGCCGCGGCCGTCTATGGCGGGCCTCTCGGCGTACGCGTGAACGCGGTGGCTCCGGGGATCGTGCCGACCGCGCTGTTCGCGTCGGCCGGCGACGGCCAGCTCGGCGGCGGGAACGACATGGTGCGTCGCGCGAGCACGACTCCGCTGCGTCGCGCCGGCACACCCGAGGAGATGGCCGGTGTCGCGGCGTTCCTGCTCAGTGAGGACGCCGGATACGTCACGGGCCAGATCGTCGTCGCCGACGGCGGCGCCACCATCGTCAACACCGTGCGCCCCTCCGGGGGTGCGGGTGCCTGGTCGACGGGCGCCGTCGACGATGCGATGTACGGCGAGGGGTGGGGACGATGACACACGGTGCCCGACCCGTCGGCTTCATCGGCCTGGGCAACATGGGCGGCCGGATGGCCCGACGTTTGCGTGACGCGGGCGTCGACGTGCTCGGGTTCGACCCGCGGGCCGGCGTAGCCGAGGAGATCGGCGTGCGGGCGGCGACCTCTTCGGGAGCGGTGTTCGCCGACGCGTCGATCGTGCTGCTCTCGCTGCCCGACGACAACGTGGTGCGATCGGTGATGACCGATCCCGCCGTGCGCGAGGAGCTCCGCGCGGACCACCTCGTGATCGACCTCAGCACGTCGGCGCCCGAGGTCTCGCAGCAGCTCGCGACGGAGGTCGCAGCGCGCGGCGCGCGGTTCCTGGACGCGGGGATCTCAGGTGGTGCCGCTGCCGCGGAGGCCGGCACGCTCACCATCATGATCGGCGGGGACGCCGCGGACGTCCAACGCGCGGAACCGGTCTTCGCGCCGTTCGCGAGCCGTGTGATCCACTGCGGGCCGAGCGGGGCGGGGCACACCGTCAAGCTGCTCAACAACTTCCTCAACGCCGTCACCCTTTCGGCAACCGCCGAGGTGATGGTCGCCGCCAAGAAGGCCGGCCTCGACCTGGCGACGGTCCTCGAGGTGATCAATGCGAGCTCGGGCGTCTCCTTCGCGAGCCAGAAGCGCTTCCCGGCGATCATCCAGGGCGACTACCTGGAGGGCGGCCTGACGAACACCCTCATGCTGAAGGACGTCGCGCTGTACCTGTCCATGTTGTCGAGCCTGGGCGTCGCGAGCCTGAACGCGCCGGGCCCCGTCGCCAGCTTCGGTCTCGCCCGCTCGCTCGGCTACGCCGACCGCATCAGCAACACCGTCGTGGACGCGATCGGGGATGTGTCCGGCGGCATCCGACTCCACGAACCCACCCCCTCAGAGGACGGCACGCCATGATCATCACGTCAGCGCACGACCAAGCGGGAACTGCGGGGAAGAAGGGGTCCCAGTTCACCGGGGCCGCCTATCCCTACCTCACCATGCCCGCGACCGACGGCGTCACGATCAACACCGTCACGTTCACACCCGGCGCACGGACCTTCTGGCACCGGCACGAACACGGGCAGATCCTGCAGGTGCTCGCCGGCCGCGGCCGCATCCAGTCGGAGGGCACCGACGTCGAATGGCTTCGCGCCGGCGACACCGTGTGGATCCCGCCGGGGGAACGTCACTGGCACGGCGCCGACGCCGACGCGTTCATGGTGCACGTGGCCATCTCGCTCGGCGAGACGCAGTGGGAGGAGCCGCTCTCCGAAGACGACTACGAGACCGCAACGCCGAAGGGATCCGCCCGATGACCACCGAGAACACCGCGACCACCGAGCACACCACCGTGTACGAGGCCTACGATCGCGGACTCGGGATTCGCCGCGAAGTGCTGGGCGACGCGCATGTCGAGCGCTCGCTGGCGGGGGTCACCGAGTTCACCAGGCCGATCCAGGAGCTGGTCACCGCGTATTGCTGGGGCGAGGTGTGGTCGCGGCCCGGCATCGACCGCAAGACGCGCAGCCTCGTGAACCTCGCCATGCTCACCGCACTGAACCGCAACCACGAGCTCGGCGTGCACGTGCGCGGGGCCGTCAACAATGGCTGCACTCCCGAGGAGATCCGCGAGGTGCTGATCCAGACCGCGATCTACGTGGGGGTCCCTGCCTCGCTGGAGTCGTTCCGCGTGGCCGACCAGGTCATCACGGAGATGCAGCAGGATGACTGAGCACGAACCGTCCACCGCGCGGCCCGCCGTGGGCGTGATCGGCCTGGGGAACATGGGACTGCCGATCGCCCTGAACATGGTCCGCGCCGGCTTCGGCGTGATCGGTGCCGACGTGTCGTCGGAACGGCTCGGGCGACTCGAGCAGGCGGGGGGCCGGCGCGCCGAGACGACCGCAGAGCTGGCCGGCCGGGCAGACGTGATCGTACTGCTGCTTCCCGACTCGAAGGTCGTGACGTCCGTGGTGACGGCGCCCGCGTTCGTGGCCTCGCTGCGGCCGGGCACCGTGATCGTCGACATGAGCTCGTCGGAGCCGATGCGCACCCGCGAACTCGGCGAGGCGCTCCGGGAGCACGGGGTGTCCATGGTGGACGCCCCCGTCTCGGGCGGCGTGAAGGCGGCCGTGGCCGCGCGGCTCACGATCATGGCGGGTGGCGACGCCGACGACCTCGCCGTGGTGCGGCCCGTCCTCGACGCGCTCGGCACCGTCACGCACACCGGTGCGCTCGGTTCGGGTCACGCACTGAAGGCGATCAACAACCTGCTCTCGGCCACCCACCTGTGGGCGACGAGCGAGGCGATGGTGCTCGGCGAGCAGTTCGGACTCGATCCCGCGGTGATGCTCACCGTGCTGAACGGATCGAGCGGCCGGAGCGGGTCGACCGAGAACAAGTGGCCGAACTTCATCCTCCCGGGCACCTTCGACTCAGGCTTCGCACTCCGCCTCATGCTGAAGGACGTCCGCACCGCAGTGGCGCTCGCCGATGAGATCGGGGTGCCCGGCCGTATGGCGCAGCTCACCGAATCGCTCTGGGCCGAGGCATCCGACGGCCTCGCCGCCGACGCGGACCACACCGAGATCGCCCGATGGGTGACCGCGGACGCCGCATCAACGGGCCCTGATCCACGATGACGGAAGCGTCCGGCTCTAGGGTGAGTGACATGCCGACCGAGGTCGAACCTGCGCAGGCGCGGTGGAGCGCACTGCCCATCGCCCGTGTCGCCGCGCCCCTTCGCGAGCAGGTGATCGCCGCCCTCCGGGCGGCCATCCTCGAGTCCGAGCTGAAGCCCGGACAGCGTCTCGTCGAGCGCGAGCTGATCGAACGGCTCGGCGTCTCACGCACGACGGTGCGCGAGGCGATCCGCGAGCTCGCCTCGGAAGGGCTCGTCACCGTCGTTCCACAGAAGGGCGCGCGGGTCAGCTCGCCGTCGTACGAAGATGCCGCCGACCTCTACGAGGTGCGCGCGGCACTCGAATCCCTCGTCGTGCGGCGGTTCGTCGAGCGCGCCGACGACGCGCAGGTGGCGGAGCTCTACGGCACGGTCGACGACTACGACCGGATCGCGCGGGAGACCGGAGACATCCGTGCCGCGCTGCGCGCCAAGGACGAGTTCTACGCCGTCCTCGTGAAGGGCGCCGCGAGTCCGCCACTGCAGCAGCTGCTCGAAGCGATCCAGGCGCGGGTGCGGGTGCTGCGCGTGACGTCCATGTCCCACCCGGGTCGTCTCCGGGCGATCACCGTCGAGATGCGCGACATCGTCGACGCGATCGCCGCGCGCAACGCCGACCGCGCGGCGCGCCTGTGCGGTGAGCACATCGCGATGGCCGCGAGAACCGCGCTCAGCGAGCTCCGGCGCACCGACGAGGCATCCACGCCGTCCGGCTCCCCGATCGAGCTCGACTAGCGCCCATACGCTGAACGCATGGATCTGCGACTCGAACAGCACGTCGCCCTCGTCGTCGGCGGCGCGGGATTCATCGGCAGCGCGATCAGCGAACGCCTCCGGGCGGAGGGCGCCACGGTGATCACCGCTGGGCGAACGTCGGGCGACGTCCGGATGGACGCTGCCGACGAGGCATCCGTGTCCTCCGCGGTCACCGCGGTCCTCGCGGAGCACGGCCGCATCGACGTGCTCGTCGTGACGTCCGCGCCGAGCGCGCGCACGCTCGACCCGGCCCGCCGTTCAGATCCCGAGCTCGTGCTCGACGCGGTCGCGGGCAAGGCGCTGACCTTCCTCCGCGTCGTCAATGCCGTCATGCCGGGCATGGTCGAAGCCGGCTACGGGCGGGTTGTCGGGATCAGCGGCCAGAACGCATTCCTGACCGGGAACCTCGCCGGCGCGGTCCGCAACTCCGCGCTCCTCGTCGCCGCGAAGAACCTGGCCGACGAGGTCGCCGGGTCCGGGGTGACGGTGAACACCGTGAACCCGGGCCAGGTCTCCGACGAGCCGGTCACGGCCGTGGAGATCGGCCGCGGCGGGGAATCGAGCCCCGGGCAGATCGCCGACCTCGTCGCGTTCCTCGCCTCGCCGCTCGCCGGCGCGATCTCGGGCGAGTCGATCGCCATCGGGCACCGCGTCCGCGGGGTCGCCTTCCTCTCCTGAGGCACCATCCGTCATCTCCACCTGTCGCGAGTTCTTGCTCAGGAATCACGCCGCGACACGCCGCTGTTCATAGCGATGCGAACGGCGCGTCGTGACGTACTTCCTGAGCAAGGATTCGGGATGGAAAGGCCGAGCCGAGCGCCGAGCGCTCCTCGCGCACCTCAGTCGTGCCGCGGGAAGCCCAGGTCGATGCCGCCGTGGCTCGGGTCGAGCCAGCGGCTCGTCACCGCCTTCTCCTGGGTGTAGAAGTCGAACCCGTGCGGGCCGTACGACTTCGCACTGCCGAACAGCGACTCCTTCCAGCCGCCGAACGAGTGGTACGCGACCGGCACCGGGATCGGCACGTTCACGCCGATCATGCCGACGGTCGCCTCGCGCTGGAACCGGCGGGCCGCCCCGCCGTCATTGGTGAAGATCGCCGTGCCGTTGCCCCAGCGCGACGCATTGATGATGTCGAGTCCGGCCTCGTACCCCTCGACCCGCACGATCGAGAGCACGGGCCCGAAGATCTCGTCGCGGTACACCGATGACGAGACCGGCACCCGGTCGACGAGTGTCGGCCCGAGCCAGAACCCGCCGGGCTCGCCGTCGACCTGCGGGTCGCGTCCGTCGACGACCACGGTCGCCCCGTCGGCGGCGGCCACGTCGACATACCCCGCGACCCGATCGCGGTGCTCGCGCGTGATCAGCGGCCCCATGTCGGTGCCGCGGGTGCCGTCGCCGGTCGTGAGCCGAGACATCCGCTCGCGCACCTTGGCGACCAGCTCGTCGGCGACCGTGTCGACGGCCAGCACGACCGACACCGCCATGCACCGCTCGCCCGCGGAGCCGAAGCCGGCGTTCACCGCCGCATCGGCGGCGAGGTCGAGGTCGGCGTCGGGCAGCACGAGCATGTGGTTCTTCGCGCCGCCGAGCGCCTGCACACGCTTGCCGTTCGCCGACGCCGTGTCGTAGATGTGCTTGGCGATCGGGGTCGACCCGACGAACGAGATCGCGCGCACGGTCGGGTGCTCGAGGAGTGCGTCGACCGCGACCCGGTCGCCGTGCACGACGTTCAGCACACCGTCGGGCAGGCCCGCCTCCTGCATGAGCCTCGCGAGCCAGACCGCCGCAGACGGATCCTTCTCGCTGGGCTTCAGCACGACCGTGTTGCCCGCCGCGATCGCGATCGGAAAGAACCACAGCGGCACCATCGCCGGGAAGTTGAACGGGCTGATGACCCCCACGACGCCGAGCGGCTGGCGCAGCGTGTACACGTCGATGCCCGTCGAGACGTTCTCGGAGTACTCGCCCTTCGTGTAGCCCGGCATCGCGCACGCGAGCTCGACGACCTCGAGGCCGCGCGCGATCTCGCCCTGCGCATCCCCGAGCACCTTGCCGTGCTCGCTCGTGAGGATCGCCGCGAGCTCACCCGAGCGCGCATTGAGTAGCTCGCGGAACGCGAACATGATCTGCTGCCGCTTCGCGATCGACACGTCGCGCCAGGTCTCGAACGCGCGCGCCGCGACCTCGACGGCCGTCGCCACGTCGGCCACGTCGGCGAAGTGCACGCGTTTCTGCACGACGCCGCGGGCGGGATCGTAGACGGGTCCGGTGCGTTCGCCGCGACCGGCGACGGATGCCCCGTCGATCCAATGCTCGATCGTCGGCACCGTCTCGTCCGGCGTGCCGGTCGTCTCGATGCCTGACGGTGTTCCTGCAGCGGTCTGGCTCATGAGTCAGCCCTCTCCTTCGAGTGCGGTGCTCAGGACTTCATCGTAGATCGACATCGCCTCAGCCACCTCGTCTTCGGTGACGACGCACGGCGGCACGACGTGGATGCGATTGTCCTGCACGAACGGCAACAGACCGCGCTCGAGCAGCGCGCCCTTGATGCGGGTCATCGCCGCAGCGGGCAGCGGGTCGCGGGTCGTCGGGTCCGCAACCAGCTCGACCGCCCAGAACACGCCTTCGCCGCGCACCTCGCCGATGACCGCGTGCCGCTCGGCGAGCGCGGCGAGCTGCGGCCCGATCACGGCCTCGCCGATCCGGCGCGCATGGTCGACGATGCCCTCCGACTCCATGGCGTCGAGCGCCGCGACGATGGACGCCATGGCGAGCGGATGCCCCGAGTAGGTGAGCCCGCCCGGGAACACGCGCTCGTCGAACTGCGCGGCGATCGGCTCGTCGATGATGACGCCGCCGACCGGCACGTACCCCGAGTTCACGCCCTTGGCGAAGGTGATGAGGTCGGGGCGCACGTCGTAGCCGTCGAACGCGAACCAGCGCCCGGTGCGCCCGAAGCCCGCCATGACCTCGTCGAGGATGAGCAGGATGCCGTGCGCGTCGCACAGCTCGCGCACGCCCGCGAGGTAGCCGGGCGGCGGCACGAGCACGCCCGCGGTGCCCGGAACGGTCTCGAGCAGCACGGCCGCGATCGACGACGGCCCCTCGGCCTCGATCACGCGGCGCAGGTGGTGCAGCGCGCGCTCGGACTCCTGCTCGGGGGTCTCGGCCCAGAACTCGGAGCGGTACAGGTACGGGCCGAAGAAGTGCACGTGCCCGCGCGCGAACTCGTTCGGCACCCGCCGCCAGTCGCCCGTCGAGACGATGGCCGCGCCGGTGTTGCCGTGGTACGAGCGGTACGTCGACAGGATCTTGTCCCGCCCGGTCGCGAGCCGGGCGAGCCGAATCGCGTTCTCGTTCGCGTCGGCGCCGCCGTTCGTGAAGAAGACCCGCTGGAACCCCTCGGGCGCGCGGTCGACGATGCGCTTCGCGGCCTCGCCGCGCGCGAGGTTCACGGTCGCGGGGGCGACCGTCGTCAGCAGGTCGGCCTGCTCATGGATCGCCGCGACGACGGCCGGGTGCTGGTGGCCGATGTTGACGTTCACGAGCTGGCTCGAGAAGTCGAGGTAGCTGCGGCCGGCGTGGTCCCAGACCCGCGACCCCTTGCCGGAGGCGAGGGTGAGCGAGCCGACATGCGCCTGCGCCGACCACGAATGGAAGACGTGCGCCCGGTCGAGCGTGCGCGCGAGCTGGTCGAGGTCGGAGTCGTCTGGTTGCAGGCTCATGGCGGCACTGCCTCTCTGCGGCTCTCGGCCGCGCCGATGGTTCGAACGTCGGCATGGGCGCCTGGGGCGCCGTCCTCCAGTTGCTGCGAGTGTAGGTGCCGAGCGGGCGAGCCGCGAGGCCTTGGATCGGCCACCGTTTAGAGGAAAGAGCGTATTATAAAAAAAAGCGCTTTATAAAAAGGAGCGCTTTATAAAAAAGAGTGCGAAATGCGCGAGGAGTCGCCATGCCTAATCCGTTCACCCCGGGATTCGGGACTCCGCCGACCGTACTGTACGGGCGGGAAACCGAGATGACGCTCATCGATCGCACCTCATTCACGCTCGGTGCCAAGCGACCGGCGCACAGCCGCGCCACGATCATCACCGGCAATCGAGGTATCGGCAAGACCACTCTTCTGACAGCCACGGTGCGCCGGGCCGAAGCGATGGGCATCCCGGTGCTCCGGATCAGCGCCAAGCGGGGCTTTCTGAACGATGTGCACTACGCCGTGGACTGGATGGCCGATGAGCTGCACCGGAAACCGAACCTCTCGCTCGCGGAGATCAACATCGGACTCACCGCGTTCGGCGTCGGCGTCCCGGGCACGAAGCTGACCCGCAGCACACGAGCAACAGAGACCCACGCCCGCCCGTTCGGGGCCTCGATCCGGGCGCTCATCGATCTCCTGCTGAAGCGGAAGATGCCCGGCCTGATGATCGTCATCGATGAGATGAACTTCAAGCACGCGCGCGACGCGACGCTCGAACAGATCGTCTCCTTCTCGAGCGCCTACCAGTCGCTGATCGAGGACGAGTTGCCGGTGGCCGTCGTCATCTCAGGACTGCCGATTCCGATCGAGCGGGCACGCAAGAATCAACACATCTCGTTCCTCAGGCGGGCCGAAGAGATCCGCCTTCATGAGTTCACCTATTCCGAGAGCATGGAGGTCATCCGCTCCATCGCGCGCGCGTCCGATACGTCGATCTCCGGGCCGGCAGTCGAAACCATGGCCGCACTGAGCCGAGGCAATACGTACATGATTCAGGAGATCGGATACCTCGCGTACGAGCACGCCGACGGCGGCCCCGTGGATCTCAGGGATGTCCTCGCCGTGCGTCAGGAATTCATGGACAAGGCGATCTGGTCCGTCGCCGGTGTCGCGTACGACGAGTTGACCACGAAGCAGAAGCTGATCATCAGCACGATCGCGGCGAACCCGGAGGTCACACCCAAAGAGATGGCGGCGGTACTCAACACGCGCGAGACGAATCTGCCCGCCTACCGCAAGGACCTGGTCGATGCCGGCATTCTGGTTGCCGACCCCGGCGCGCGCGGTCGCTTCATCATCGCGTTCCCGTACATGGCCGAGTACGCACTGACCCTCGAAGCGGAGGCCCGCGACGATGGCGCGTATGCCCGCGTCACCGGATTCCCAGAGGTGTGAGGCATCCGGCCCGCTCGTCCTAGTTGCCGCCCTCCTCGAGGGTGACCTCGATGGGTTCGAAGTTCTCGCCCGTGAGGTCGAGCCCTTCGCTCTCGAGCTCGTCGAGCGCCTGCTGGATCCAGTCGTTCGACCAGGCGGTCGCCGGCGGTTCCTCGGTGATGAGGTGGTCGCCGGCCTCGTTGACCGCGGCGAGCGCGCCGTCGACCGTCTTCTGCCACGCGGCCTCGTCGATGATGCCGATGCCGTCGGGCGAGGGCCAGATCAGCTTGTTGGTCTCGTTGACCATCCAGAGCTCATGACTCGGTCCCCATCCGGAGCCCGCGGCGATGGTGATCTCCGACGCCTCCTCCGGGTTCTCGGCCGCATAGATCCAACCCTTGATGACGGCCTTGAGGAAGGCCACGGTCGTGTCCTGGTAGGCCTCGTCGCTCTCGAGCCGCTCGGTGTCGGCCCAGATCGCGTCCTGGAGCATGGCGCCCGCGGTCTCCTCGTAGCTGATGACGTTGAAGTCCGAGGGTACGTAGAGCTCGCCGGTGTCGGGGTTCACGGTCTCGAGCAGCTGCGCGTACTCGTTGTAGGTCATCGCCTGGGCCGCGTCGATGTCGCCCTGCAGGAAGGCGTTCATGTTGAAGTCCTGCGTGATGATCTGCACGGTCGTCGCGTCGAGTCCCTCGTCGGCCATGGCGGCGAAGATCTCCCATTCGTTGCCGAACCCCCATGAGCCGATCTTCTTGCCCTCGAAGTCGGCGATCGACTCGATGCCCGAGTCCGCCCACGACACCTGCAGCGTGCCCGAGCGCTGGAAGATCTGCGCGATGTCGGTGAGGTTCGCACCCTGCTCGATCGAGCCGAGCACCTTCGGCACCCACGCGATCGCGTAGTCGACGTCGCCGTTGGCGAGCGCGTCCTGCGGCACGATGTCACCGCCCGACGGGATGATCTCGACCTCGAGGCCCTCCTCCTCGAAGTAGCCGAGCTCCTGCGCGGCGAAGTAGCCGGCGAACTGCCCCTGCGGCAGCCACTGCAGCTGCAGCTTCACGGGCGTGAGCTCGCCCGCGTCGGCGGATCCTGAAGCCTCGGTCCCTCCGTCGCCTGATGAACATGCCGTGAGGGCGAGCGCGGCCGCGAGGGCGAGCCCGCCGATCGTCGCGAGGCGACGTCTGCTGTGGTTCATGATCATTCCTTTCGATTGCCGGTGCGGTTCGGTGCTGGGATTCCGCCGGGGCCGCAGCCCCGGTGGCATTGGCTCAGGGGCGTCGTCGCGCCTGGGGCGTGCGGGTGCGCTGGGCGTGCGGTTGCAGGAGACGCTCGAGCGCGAGCGTCGCGAGATAGAAGAGGAGTCCGAGGGCGATGGATGCCACGACGTACGCCCAGGCGCGCGCATAGGCGCTCGACGCGGCCGAGGTCGAGATGAGGCTGCCGAGGCCGCCGCGCGGACCGCCGAAGTACTCGGCCACGAGCGCCGAGATGACCGCGAGCGACGACGCGATGCGCACCCCGGTGAGGATGAACGGGCGCGCGGTCGGCAGCGTGATGGTGCGCAGCACCTGCCCCGACGATGCCGCGTAGGCCCGCATCAGTTCGCGATGCACGGGCGTGGTCTGCCGGAACCCGCGCAGGGTGTTGAGGAACACGGGCACGAACGACGCGAGCGTCGCGATCGCCTGCCGGCCGAACTGGCTGTCGGCGCCGAACATGGAGTTCAGCACGGGCGCGAGCGCGACGATCGGCACGACGGCGAGCGCGGCGACGACCGGGGCGCTCATGCCGTCGATCGCGCGCCAGCGCGCGGCGAGCGCGGCGAGCCCGATGCCGAGGATCGAGCCCAGCACGAGGCCGATGAGCGCGTTGGTGCCGGTCGTGATCGTGGCCGACACGATCGACGGCCAGGATGCGACGAACGCCTCGGCGATCGAGGCCGGGCTCGGCAGCAGGTAGTCGGAGACGCCGACGACGCTCACGAGGAACTGCCAGACGCCGAGCACGATGAGCCCGACGGCGATCGGGGCGACGATGCGCAGCGTCGTCTCGGCGCGGGGCGTGAGGTGCGCGCGGGGGCGCGCTCGGCCGCGCGGTGCGCGACGCGGCCGCGCTCCGCGGGTCTCGGCGGTCGGCGTCCCGGTCGTCGCCGTCATCAGCGCGTCTCCACGCCCCGGGGCTGCGTGCCGACGGCGGATCCGCCGTGCAGGGCCTCGCGCACGGCGGTCACCATGTCGAAGAACGCGCGCTCCTCGCGCAGCTCCTCGGTGCGTTCGGCTCGGCGCGCGTCGGCGCCGAGCCGCATGGGCACGATCTCGCGGATGCGGCCCGGTCGCGGCGACATGACCACGACCCGATCCGAGAGGAACACCGCCTCGGGGATCGAATGGGTCACGAACACGACCGCGGCGCCCGTCTCGGCCGAGATGCGCACGAGATCGCTCTGCATCTTCTCGCGCGTCATCTCGTCGAGCGCGCCGAACGGCTCGTCCATGAGCAGCAGGCGCGGTCGCTCGGCGAGCGCGCGAGCGATCGCGACGCGTTGCTGCATGCCGCCCGAGAGCTGGTCGGGGTACCGGTCGGCGAAGTCCGCGAGGCCCACCATCTCGAGCAGCTCGGCCACACGGACGGCGCGGGCAGCGGATGCTTCGCCGTGCACCTCGAGCGGCAGCGCCACGTTGCTCGCGACGGTGCGCCACGGCAGCAGGCCCGCCTGCTGGAACGCGATGCCGTACTCCTGGTCGAGCCGCGCCTTCGACGGCGTCTTCCCGAACACCGAGATCGCCCCGGCCGTGGGCTCGTCGAGGTCGGCGATGAGCCGCATGAGCGTGGACTTCCCGCACCCGCTCGGCCCGATCAGGGACACGAACTCGCCCGCGGCGACCGTGAGGTCGATGTCCTCGAGCGCTCGCACCTCGCCGCTCCTGGTCTCGAACACCTTGTCGACGCCGCGCACCTCGACCGCCGCGACGGCGGTGCCGTCGGTTCGGGTGCTGACCGGGGCATCCGTCATGCCGTCTCCTCGCCTCGTCGGTAGTTCTTGAGCAGCACACCCAGGAGCGCGACCGAGCCCGCGGCGACGAGGCCCAGGACGATCGCGCCGAAGATCGGGCCCCACGCCTTCGCGGGGTCGCCCGACGCCTGGCCGGCGAACTGGATCAGGATGCGCCCGATGCCGCCCTGGAGGCCGGTCGACACCTCGGCGACGACGGCGCCGATGACCGCGTTCGCGGCGCCGAGCCGGAGGGCGGGGAGCAGGTAGGGCACGGCGGCCGGGAAGCGCAGCTTCCAGAGCGTGCGCCAGTAGCCGGCCGCGTACGAGCACATGAGCTCCTCGTGGATCACGTCGGGCGATTGCAGCCCCTTCAGCGCGCCGATCGCGATCGGGAAGAACGCGAGATAGCTCGCGATGAGCGCGACCGACATCCAGTCCTGCCACTCGAACGCGCCGATCTCGACGCGCGAGCCCCAGCTCTTGACGACCGGGGCGAACGCGATGAGCGGCACGGTCTGGCTGATCACGATCCACGGCAGGAGTCCCCATTCGGCGATGCGCCAGCGCTGCATGATGAGCGCGAAGCCGAGACCCACCACCAGGCCCACGAGCCACCCGGCCGCGGCGATGCCGAGCGTCGTGAGCGCCGCGAGTGCGATCACGAGCCAGAGCGGCTGCGCCGAAGGCGAGCGTGTCACCGGTTCGGCGAGCCGGGCGAACATGTCCCAGACGTGCGGCATGGCGAGGTCGGTCGTGCGCGGCAGGACACGCGCACCCCCGACGACGACACCGTCGGCGGGGCCGAGGAACTTATAGGCCTCCCAGACGAGCACGAGCAGCACGATGCCGGCGAGGCCCCACAGCCACGCGGATGCGGCGGCGCGCCGGCGCATGCTCAGGCCTTCGCCGTGAGGTGCTCGGAGAGCGCGGGGATCACGGTCTCGCCGTAGACACGCAACGTCTCCTCCTTGTTGTCGTGCTGCAGATAGCCCGCGAACTGATCGACACCGAGGTCGGCGAGCTTCTTGAGCTTGGCGATGTGCTCGTCGGCGGTGCCGAGCACGCAGAACCGGTCGACGATCTCGTCGGGCACGAAGTCGGTGTGCGTGTTGCCCGCGCGGCCGTGCTCGTTGTAGTCGTAGCCCTCACGGCCCCTGATGTAGTCGGTGAGCGCGTCGGGCACCGCGCCGTGGGCGCCGTACTTCGCGACGATGTCGGCGACGTGGTTGCCGACCATGCCGCCGAACCAGCGGCTCTGGTCGCGCTGATGCGCGAGGTCCTCGCCGATGTACATGGGTGCGGCGACGCAGAACTTCACCGCGGCGGGGTCGCGGCCTGCGGCCGCGGCCGCATCCCGGACCGTGCGGATCATCCACTCGGCGATGTCGAGGTCCGCGAGCTGCAGGATGAACCCGTCGCCCACCTCACCCGTGAGCTTCAGGGCCATCGGGCCGTACGCGGCCACCCACACCTCGAGCTCGGACCCCACGCTCCAGGGGAAGCGCAGCGTCGACCCGTGGTACTCGACCGCCCGCGAGTTGCCGAGCTCGCGGATCACGTGGATCGCCTCGCGGAGTTCGGCGATCGTGGTGGGCTTGCCGTTCGTGACCCGCACGGCCGAGTCGCCGCGGCCGATGCCGCACACTGTGCGGTTGCCGAACATCTCGTTGAGGGTGGCGAAGGTCGACGCGGTGACGGTCCAGTCCCGCGTCGCCGGGTTCGTGACGAACGGCCCGACCTTGATGCGCCTCGTCTGCGCGAGGATCTGGCTGTGGATGACGTACGGCTCCTCCCAGAGGAGGTGCGAGTCGAACGTCCAGACATGGCTGAAGCCGTGCGCCTCGGCGAGTTGCGCGAGCTGGATCGTCCGCGCCGCCGGCGGGTTGGTCTGCAGCACTGCTCCGAACTCCATGGTGCCCCTCTCATCCAAACCCCTCGGGCCCCCGAGGCATCCGTCACCGCAACGGCGGCGTCACCTCACATACGTGCTGAGCCCGCGCTTGAGATAGCGGCCGTCGCCCTTCGTGCCCAGGTACTCGCCGCCGTCGACGACGACCTTGCCGCGCGAGAGCACCGTGTCGACGTGTCCGTCGACCTCGAAGCCCTCCCACGCGGAGTGGTCCATGTTCATGTGCGCGGTCGCGAGGCCGATCGAGGTGTGCCCATTCGGGTCGTAGACCACGACGTCGGCGTCCGCGCCCGGCTGGATCACACCCTTGCGGCCGTACAGCCCGAACATGCGGGCCGGCGTGGTGCTCGTCAGCTCGACCCAGCGCTCGAGCGTGATCTCGCCCGTCACGACGCCCTGATACATGAGGTCCATGCGGTGCTCGACGCCGCCGATGCCGTTCGGGATCTTGCGGAAGTCGCCGCGGCCGAGCTCCTTCTGGTCCTTCATGCAGAACGGGCAGTGGTCGGTCGAGACCATCTGCAGGTCGTTCGTGCGCAGCGCCTGCCACATGGCCTCCTGGTGGCCGTGCTCGCGCGTGCGGAGCGGCGTCGAACACACCCACTTGGCGCCCTCGAACGAGCCCCACTGCTCGCTCGCCGCGCCGAGCTGCGCCTCGAGGCTGAGATAGAGGTACTGCGGGCAGGTCTCGCCGTAGACGTTCCAGCCCTGGTCGCGCGCCCACGCGAGTTGCTCGACCGCCTGCTTCGCGGAGACGTGCACGACGTACAGCGGCGCGCCCGTGAGCTTCGCGAGCATGATCGCGCGGTGGGTGGCCTCCTCCTCCATCTCCCATGCGCGGGCGATGCCGTGGAAGTACGGGTCGGTGTCGCCCATGTCGACGAGCTGCTCGGCGAGCACGTCGATCGCCGGGCCGTTCTCGGCGTGCATCATCGTGAGCATGCCGGTGTCGCGCGACACCTGCATGGCCCGCAGGATCTGCGCGTCATCGGCGTAGAACACGCCCGGGTAGGCCATGAAGAGCTTGAAGCTCGTGACGCCCTCGTCGGGCAGCCGCCGCATCGCGGCGAGCGCGTCGGCGTCGACGCCGCCGACGATCTGGTGGAAGCCGTAGTCGATCGCGCAGTTGCCCGCGGCCTTCTCGTGCCACGCGGCGAGCCCGTCTTCGACGCGCTCGCCCGTGCGCTGCACGGCGAAGTCGATGATCGTGGTGGTGCCACCGTGCGCCGCTGCCCGGGTGCCGGTCTCGAACGTGTCGGACGCCTCGGTGCCGCCGAACGGCAGCTGCATGTGCGTGTGCGCGTCGATGCCACCGGGGATCACGTACTTGCCGGTCGCATCGATCACCCGGTCGACGGACGCCGCGAGGTCCGTGCCGAGCAGCCGACTGCCGGGCTCGAGCACCGCGACGATGCGCTCGCCGTCGACGAGCACGTCGGCCGCGGAGCGGCCGGTCGCGGAGACGACCGTGCCTCCGGTGATGAGGGTCGTGGCCATGACACTCCTTCGTTGGTCGAGTCGGCCGCCCGCGGCCGTCTCGAGATCCGGTCGCTACGGCTTCGGGATCGACGTGTACGAGTCGGGCCGCCGATCGCGGTAGAACTGCCAGCTGTTGCGCACCTCGCGGATCAGGTCGAGGTCGAGGTCGCGCACCACGACCTCCTCGTGCTCGTCGGACCCGTAGTCGCCGATGAGGTTGCCGCGCGGGTCGACGAACTGGCTCTTGCCGTAGAACGTGACGGCGAGCTCGCCGTACTCGTTGTCCTCGGTGCCGACGCGGTTCGGCGCCGCCACGAAGTAGCCGTTCGCGGCGGCCGCGGCGGGCTGCTCGATCTCCCAGAGCCGGTTCGAGAGGGCGGGCTTGGTCGCATTCGGGTTGAAGACGATCTGCGCGCCGTTGAGGCCGAGCTCGCGCCACCCCTCGGGGAAGTGCCGGTCGTAGCAGATGTAGACGCCGATCGGCCCCACGGCCGTGTCGAACACGGGGTAGCCGAGGTTGCCGGGGCGGAAGTAGAACTTCTCCCAGAACTTGTCGAGGTTCGGCAGGTGGTGCTTGCGGTACTTGCCGAGGATCGTGCCGTCGGCATCCACCACGACCGCCGTGTTGTAGTAGACGCCCGGCTGGTCCTCCTCGTAGATCGGCAGGATCATGACGAGGCCGAGCTCCTTGGCGAGCGTCGCGAAGCGCTGCACGATCGGCCCGTCGGCCGCTTCCGCGTAGTCGTAGTACTTCACGTCCTCGGTGATGCCGAAGTACGGCCCGTAGAACAGCTCCTGGAAGCAGATCACCTGCGCGCCCTGCGCCGCAGCGTCGCGCGCGAACTGCTCGTGCTTGGCGATCATGGATTCCTTGTCGCCGGTCCAGGTCGTCTGCGTGATGGCCGCTCGAACGATCGTCATGGTGCCTCCTGCCGTGCGGGGGTGATGCTGGAGAAGTGCTCGCGTTGCGCCGTGGTTCCCTCATCTTGGCGCTCCCGAGCCCCCGGGGCAATGCTTTCCTTGCGCGTCGGGCCTCGCGCGGCGACGGCGCGGCGCTACCCCCGGTCGGTGCAGTGGAGCCTGACGGTGACGTCACCCGAGCCGCTCAGGGACGTGATCGTCCCGCCGATGATGCCGCGTCGCCCTTCGTTCGGGCGCAGGTTCGCGCCCACGAACAGACCCCGGGTGTCGATCGTGACCCCACCGGGAATGAGCCAGCCGCTTCCCGGGTGATATTCACTGCCATCGAGGTATGGCGCGGTGTTCGGGCACGCCTTCGCGGGGACGTGCACGAAGCTCAAGAATCCTGTGAGGCGGAAGGTCCCGACGTTCACCACTTCGCCCCCGGCGCCGGCGGCGGCAACCCGCGCGGACGAGTGGTCGGCGGGCGCGCCGGCCGGAACGGCGACGGGAGCCGCCAACACGAGGGTCGCCGCCAGGGCACTGATCGCAAGTGCATTCATGACGATCAGCATACCAATAGGATTTCGGGTCACCGAAACTCATGCGGGACGTGCGTCCATCGCCCTCACTAGGCTTGAGGGATGCGGATCACGGTGCTAGCGGGCGGGGTCGGCGGGTCGCGGTTCGTGCTCGGGCTACGCGAGGAACTGCGGCGCCGCGAGGCATCCGGCGCCCTCGCACCCGGCGAGGCCGAGGTGACCGTCGTCGTGAACACCGGCGACGACCTGTGGCTCGCGGGCGTGCGGCTCATGCCCGACTTCGACACGCTGCTGTACGCGCTCGCGGGGGTCAATGACACCGAGCGCGGCTGGGGCCGCGCGGGCGACAGCGAGCGTGTCGCCGAAGAACTGCGCGAGTGGGGCGTCGGCTGGCCGTGGTTCACGCTCGGCGACCTCGACCTCGGCACGCACCTCGCGCGCACGGCCTGGCTGCGCGAGGGGCTCACGCCCTCGCAGGTCGCGGCGCGACTCCAGCACCGGTGGGAGCTCGGGGTGCGACTCATCCCGGCGACCGACGCCGAGGTCGACCTGCACGTCGAGGTCGCCGACCCCGACGAGCTCGACGGCACGCGCACCATGCACTTCCAGGAGTGGTGGACGCGCTACCGCGCGAGCCTGCCCGCCGTCGCGTTCCGGCAGCAGGGGCTCGACGGCGCGGCGCCGGCGCCCGGGGTCGTCGAGGCGATCCTCGGCGCCGACGCGGTGCTGCTCGCACCGTCGAACCCGGTCGTGTCGATCGGCACGATCCTCGCGATCCCCGGTATCCGCGAGGCGCTCGACGAGACGCACGCCCCGGTCGTCGGCGTCTCGCCGATCATCGGCGGCGCGGTCGTGCGCGGCATGGCCGACGCGTGCCTGCCGGTGATCGGCGTCGAGACCGACGCCGCCGCGGTCGCCCGGCACTACGGGCGGCGGGCGGGCGGCGGCCTGCTCGACGGCTGGCTCGTCGACGAGACGGATGCCCCGGCCGCGGCCGCGCTCAGGGCCGACGGGTTCCGGGCCGAGGCGGTGCCGCTCTGGATGCGCGACCCCGACACGTCGGCCGCCCTCGCAGCCGCCGCCCTCGCCCTCACCACCCCCTGACCCCCTCACCCGCCCCACCCTTGCCCCCGCGCCCCGCGCGTCCCCCACCCCGCCCGACCCCCCGCCCCCACCCCCACCCCACCCCCGCCGAGTGATACCGAAATGACTCGAGTGATGACGGAACGAGGGGGTCATTCGGCCATTTCGGTATCACTCGGCGACGAGGACTTCGGTCGGCGACGAGGACTTCGGTCGGCGACGGGCGCGGCGGGCGCGAGCGCGACTAGGATTGGGCGTAGACCGCCGGTCGGCTGTGGCCGGTGAAGCGGATCCGGGATTGGGCCGCACGTCCTCGTTCACCTCGAGTCAGACGTCTCACCTGCCCCCGGAGTATCCATGATCTCGCGTTCCCCACGTCCGCCGCACCGCGCTGCGCGGCCCACCACCGTCGCCGGGCCGCTCGTCGGCCTGATGCTCGCCGCTCTCCTCGCCGGCTGCGCGATCGGCTCCCCCGGCGCCGCCGACGAGGCGGAGGGTTCAGGCACGGCTCCGGCCGAGGCATCCGCGTACCCGCTCACCGTCGACAACTGCGGCACCGACGTGACCTTCGAGGCGCCGCCTGAGCGCGTCGTCACGGTGAAGTCGTCGACGCTCGAGCTCATGCTCGCGCTCGGCCTCGAGGACCGCGTGGTGGGTGCCGCGTTCAGCGACGGGCCCGTGCCGTCGGCGTACGCCGACGCGGCCGCCGGGCTCGAGACGATCTCCGACAAGGTGCCCTCGCGCGAGGCCACGCTCGCGCTCGAGCCCGACCTCGTGTTCGCCGGGTGGGAGTCGAACTTCTCGGCCGAGGGCGTGGGCGAGCGCGCCGAGCTCGAACGGCTCGGCGTGCACACCTATGTCGCACCCGCCGCGTGCAAGGCCGCCGGGTACATGCCCGACCCGCTCACGTTCGACGAGGTCTTCCGCGAGTTCGACGAGGCGGGCGCGATCTTCGGTGTTCCGGATGCCTCGGCCGAGCTCGTCGCGGAACAGCGCGCCGCGCTCGACGCGATCGAGCCGAGCACGGCCGGGCTGCGTGCGCTCTGGTACAGCTCAGGCGAGGACACGCCGTACGTCGGGGCCGGCATCGGCGCCCCGCAGATGATCATGGCGGCCGCAGGACTGTCGAACATCGCCGCCGAGGTGCGAGACACGTGGACGTCGATGAGCTGGGAGGCGATCGTCGCCGCCGAGCCCGACGTCATCGTGCTCGTCGACGCGGTGTGGAACACCGCCGAGTCGAAGATCGCGCACCTCGAGTCGAACGCGGCGACCGCGCAGCTGCCGGCCGTGCAGCAGGGGCGGTACGTGATCGTCGATTTCCCCGCAACTGAGGCGGGTGTGCGCAATGTCGACGCCGTGGCATCCGTCGTCGATCAGCTGGCGGCGCTGGAGTCGCGATGAGCGACGCGCCCACGGTGTCGCCGGTCGTCGGCGAGATCTCGCGACACGCCGATGCTGCGGCGTCGACGTCGACGTCGACATCGGCGCGCCGCGCAGCGGCGCCGACGATTGACGACGACCGCGGCGGCGGCCGGTACCCCAGTCGACGTGGCTCGAGCGGGACACGTCCGGCGCGGAGCGCCGCCGGCCGCACGATCGGCTGGGCCATCGCCCTCGGTGCGGCGCTCGTGGCATCCGTCGTCGTGGCCGTCGCGATCGGACCCGCGGGACTCAGCCCAGCCGAGGTGCTCGCCAGCGTCGGCGCGCATCTCGGCCTCGGCGAGCCGACCCTCTCGCCGCTGCGCGACGCGATCGTGTGGGAGCTGCGCGTGCCGCGCGTGCTCACCGCCGCCGCAGTCGGCGCGGGGCTCGCGCTGTGCGGCGCGGTCATGCAGGCCCTCACGCGGAACCCGCTCGCCGACCCGTATCTGCTCGGGCTCTCGTCTGGCGCGTCGGTCGGCGCGGTCGTGGTGCTCGTGCTGGGGGTCGGCGTGCTGTTGCCGCTCGCCGCCTTCGGCGGCGCGCTCGCGGCGCTCGTCGCGACGCTCGGACTGGCATATGCCGCCGGGGCCGGGCGCCTGCAACCGACGTCGACCGTGCTCGCGGGCATCGCGGTCACCGCGGTGTTCGGCGCGCTCACGAGCTTCGTCATCTTCTGGAGCGCGACGGGCGACAGCTACCGCGAGATCCTGAACTGGCTGCTCGGGTCGCTCGCCGGGGCCGACTGGTCCGCGGTGGCCATCGCCGGTGGTGCACTCCTCGTGGTCGGCGCGCCACTGATCGCGAGCGCCCGGACGCTCGACGCGTTCGGCGTGGGCGAGACCGGCGCCGCCGCGCTGGGCATCCATGTCGGGCGGACGCGGGCCGTGCTGCTCGGTGCGACGGCGTTGCTGACGGGCGCCCTCGTCGCGGTGAGCGGATCGATCGGGTTCATCGGGCTCGTGTTGCCGCACGCGGTGCGACTCGTCGTGGGGCCCGGGCACCGGGCGCTGCTGCCACTGTCGGCGCTCGCCGGCGCGATCTTCCTGATCTGGGCCGACACCGGCGCGCGCACGCTGTTCGACCCGCGCGAACTGCCGGTCGGCATCATCACCGCGCTCGTCGGCGGCCCCGTGTTCGCGTGGCTGCTCGTGCGCGCGAGGAGGGCTGCGGCATGAGTCTCGATCTCTCACGCGTGCGATTCGCGCGCGGCGACCGGGTCATCGTCGACGGGGTCGACGTGACCGTTCCGCGCGGTGCGCTCACCGCGCTCGTCGGGCCGAACGGCGCGGGCAAGTCGACCCTGCTGCACCTCATCGCCGCGATCGAGCGCGCCGACGACGGCGAGCTCCAGTTCGAGGGTGCGTCGCTGACCCGGATGCGCCGGCGGGATCGGGCGCGGGTCGTGGCGTTGGCGGAGCAGCACGGCGAGGCCGACGCGCGGCTGACCGTCGAGGCGTTCGTGCTGCTCGGGCGAACGCCGCATCTGGGGGCGTTCACGGCGCCGGGCGTCGCGGATCACGCCATCGTGGCGCGGGCACTGACCGAGGTCGGGGCGTCGGAGTTCGCGGCGCGGCCGATGGGGTCGCTGTCGGGCGGCGAGCGTCAGCGCGCGGTGCTCGCGAGGGCGCTCGCGCAAGACCCGGCGCTGCTGCTTGTCGACGAACCGACGAACCATCTCGACCTGCAAGCGCAGCTCGTCGCGCTCGACGCGCTGGCCGCGCTCGCGCGCCGCGGCATCACCGTGGTCGCCGCACTGCACGACCTGAGTCATGCCGCGGCGTATGCCGACCACGTGGTCGTGCTCGCCCACGGCAAGGTCGTGGCCGCCGGAATACCCGCCGACGTGTTGACGCCCGAGCTCATCCTCGCGGTGTACGGCGTGCGCGCCGAGGTGCTCGAACATCCGCTCACGGGCCGCCCGCTCATCGCGGTCGCGAGCACCGCGGCCACCGCACGCGCCACGGGTGCCCGGGCACGGGCGTAGCCTGGGCGCCATGGCTGAGATGAGCGACGCACGACGTGACCAGCTCGACTCGATCGTCGAGGAGTTCCTGCACAACTTCCGCACGGGCAGGCGGCTCATCGCCGTCGACGGTTCGTCGCCCGAGCTCGCGGCGCGGTTCGCCGACGACCTCGGGGCGCGGATCGTGGCGCACGATCAGCTCGCGGCCCGCGCATCGGTCGGCGCCGCCGACGAGACGACGCTGAGGTCGGGGACGATCGAGCCGTTCCGCGCGGGCGAACTGCCCGGCGCCGAGTCGCCCGACACCGTGCTCGTGGTCGACGGGCAGGGCGTGCTCGACCAGCCGATCCACGGCATCTGGCACTTCCGCGTCTGGGTGCTGACGGGCGAGGAGCTCCCGCACGCGGGCGCCGACGTCATCGTCGACGCGACCGACGAGCAGGCACCGACCCGCTTCTTCTACGACTACTGCCGCATCCCGCCGAGCGCCGGGGATGGCGGCCGCCGCTGACGCCGCCGCCGACGACGCCGCCGCTATGTCGAGAGGCGGAGCGGAGCGCGTCTCGACGACCCGTGCTAGAATACTGGAATGCTACTTTCTGCAATGGCCTCGATCGGTCTGGCATCGACCCTGCTCAACCCGCTCCCCGCGGCTGCGGCGGATGACCCGACCATCGCTTGGAAGCCACTCGTTCGCGAGCACGCCGGCCTGTCGTACATCATGTACGTGGACGAGACATGCGACGAGCCGTATCCATATGTGCACCGAGACGTCTACCGCGGGGGTATCCCCCAGCACGTGACGTTCACATATTCGGGCGCGAATGCGCAGGGTGACAGCGTTCATGCGACCAGAATCCACGGTTCGATCTTCAATTGGTTCGTTCTGCCCGCCCCGTACCTCGAGCTCGACCTGAAGTGCACCTCAGACCCCGCCCAGGCGTTGCGGGCACCGCAGCATTCGACGGGCATCTCCTGAACGACCTCACTCATCCAGCGCTTCCACGAAGGAGAACCGCGTGCCTGCTCACATGCTGACCGGGTCGGTGCTGGGCTCGACCGTGCTGGCATCGACCCTGCTGGCATCGACCCTGCTGGCATCGACCCTGCTCAGCCCGCTGCCTGCGTCCGCAGCCGAGACGAACGCGTCCGACGTCACGGTGATCGAGCTCGTCGGCGAGTCGATCGGCGTATGGTTCACGGTCAAGGTGAATCAGGCATGCCCCGACACACACCCCTACGTGCACGTCGACGGCTGGACCGGCTCGCTGCCCGAACACGTCTACTTCGACTACCGGTACGAAGGCGTCTCGGGCGGGCCCGCGACCAGGATCCGCGGGGCCGTGAAGAACTGGAATCTCGGGCTTCGCTACGCCCCGCTCGACCTCACGTGCACGTCCGACCCCAACCGGGCGATCCGAATCCCGCAAGACTGAGGGCTGACCGCGGCTACGAGAGCACGTCCTTCGTCGCGAGGCGCCAAGCCGCGAGGCCACCGAACACGACGACGTACGCACCCTGCAGCAGCGCATTGTCGGCGAACGACGCCCACGACGGCGGCGAGCGCAGCAGGTCGGCGAAGTCGAACCAGCGGTCCGTGAACAGCCACGGATGCAGCCACTCGAGCTGCGGGATCGCGCCCGCGATCTGCGCGCTCACCGCGAGGATCGCCGTCGCCGCCATGGCCCCGACCGGCACTGTCGTGAGCGTCGAGAGGCACAGCCCGATCGCCGCGAGCCCGAGCAGCGACACACACACGTAGGCCGCGATCGCGAGGAACCGCAGCAGGCCTTCCCCGACCGAGATCTGCCCGCCCGAGAGCAGCGTGACCGGCCCGATCGGGAACAACGCCCAGCCGATGAGCGTGCCGACGATCACGACCGTGAGCGCCGCGACGAAGCAGAACACCGCGGCCCCGGCGTATTTCACGACGAGCAGCCGGAGCCTGCCGGCGGGCGCGATGAGCAGGTAGCGCAGCGTGCCGAGACTCGCCTCGCCGGCGATCGTGTCGCCCGCGACCACCGCGATCGTGAGCGGCAGGAAGAGGGGTGTCGCGACGACGAGCGCGGTGAGCCCCACGAACAGGCCGTTCCCCGCGATCTGATCCAGGAACCCCGGCCCGCGCCCGGGCGAGCTGCCGCCCGCGATGCGGATGGCGATCGCGATCAGGATCGGGATGAGTGCGAGCGCGGCGAGCATGGCCCAGGTGCGCCAGCGCCGGAACAGCGTCGACAGCTCGGTCCCGAACAACGACAGGATGCCCCCGCCACGCCCGCCGCCACCAACCCCACCAACCCCACCAACCCCACCGCCGAGTGATGAAGATTCGACGCGAGTGTTGACGAAATCGCCCGGCATTCGCACCGAATCGTCATCACTCGGCGACCCAGGGACGGGCGGCCCGGGGACGGGCGACCCAGGGACGGGCGGCCCGGGGGGTGAGGGGTGAGCGGGGTCAGGCGACGACATCGAAGCCCTCCCCGGTGAGCTCGACGAAGCGTTCCTCGAGGCTCTCCTCGCGCACGGCGAAGCCGCGTACCCGCACACCCTCGGCGACGAGTTCGGCGACGATCTGTTCGGCGGGAGGCACCCCATCTCCGTGCGCAGGCCGAGCGGCCCGGTCCACGTCGAACACGGCCGTGACCAGCGCACCGCCGGCCGCGATCCACGACCGCGGGTCCGCGGCGGCATGCACGCCGGCAGATGTATCCGCGCCCGCCGGCCCACCCGAAGCATCCGCCCGACCCGCACCCGCAGTGACACCCGGCCCACCCGAGACACGCGAGACACCCGCCCCACCCGAGACATCCGCCACCTCGTCGTCGACGTCCGCTCGCAACCCGAACCGCGCGAGCACCTCGCGCGCGAGCGCGACGTCGGGGGTCCGTACCTCGATGCGGGCCGCCCCGGCCCGCCGGAACTCGTCGAGCGTGCCCTGCGCGACCAGACGCCCCGCGCTCATGACGCCGACGTGCGTGCAGAGCTGCTCGACCTCGGCGAGCAGATGACTCGAGACGAACACCGTGGTGCCGTCGGCCGCGAACGAGCGAACGAGCGCGCGCACCTCGCGCGTGCCCTGCGGGTCGAGGCCGTTCGTCGGCTCGTCGAGCACGAGCAGGTCGCGCGGCATGAGCAGCGCGTTCGCCAGCCCGAGCCGCTGCTTCATGCCGAGCGAGTAGGCGCCCGCCTTCTTGTGCGCGGCATGCGAGAGACCGACCCGGTCGAGGGCGCTCGCCACGCGCGCGGCCCGCGTCGACGGCGACGCATGCCGATCGGCCGAGTCGAAACGCCGCAGGTTCGCCTCGCCCGAGAGGAACGGCGCGAACGCGGGCCCCTCGACGAGTGCACCGACGCGCGGCAGCACCTCGCCGAGCCCGTGCGGCATGTCGGAGCCGAGCACGCGTGCCGTGCCCGAGGTCGCGCGGACGAGCGCCAGCAGCATGCGGATCGTGGTGGTCTTGCCCGATCCGTTCGGCCCGAGGAATCCGAAGACCGAGCCCCGCGGCACGGCCAGGTCGATGCCGTCGACGGCAGCCTGCGCGCCGAAGCGCTTCGTGAGTCCGTGCGTCTCGATCGCCAGTTCGGCCACGCTGCCGGGCCCGCCCGTCAGTGCTCGCCGCCGGCGAGCTCGACGAGCCGCTCGACCGGGACCGACCCGGCGAGCACGCGACCGTCGTCAGTCACGAGCACCGAGACGAGCGAGGTCGAGAGCGCCTGTCCGCCGGCGACCGGCTGCAGGATCGCGGACAGCTGCGCAAGCAGGTCGGAGGCCTCGGGCGCGGCACGGGTCGCGTCACCGTCGGCGCCCTCGGCACCGCCCGCGATCGCGTCAGCGGGGATCGTCACCTCCACGACACTCGCCCAGCCTTCGCCGTGGACCACGGGCGCAGGGCCGTCGGGCCGCGCCGCCGGATCGGCCGCGGCGTGCGCCTCGGCCTCGGCCTTCCACCGCGCGAGCTCGTCGGCGGCGGGCAGCGGCAGCGGCTTCTCGGTCACGGTGAGGTCCGCGGCCGGTTCGAACACGAGGGCGGATGCCTCGGGCGCGGCGAACGACACGTCGGAGAAGCCGATCGAGTACGCGGGCTCGTCGGCACCGCGAGCCGTCACCGACGCGGACAACGGCGCCCCGGTCTCACCGTCGATCGCGAATCGGACCTCGCCGACCAGGGTCTCGTCCGTGCGCGGCTCGAGCACGAGCTCGTACGCATCGCGGCCGGCGACCCGGCCATCGCTGCCTACCGACACCTCGGTGGTCTCATCGAGGCGGGTGAGGGCCTGGTCGAGCATCTGCTGCGGCGACGGCAGCTCGGCTGCGGCGTCGCGCTTCGCCTGGGCCTCGGCCGCGGCGTCGGGGAACGTCGCCTCGAGGTCGTCGTGCAGGCGTTGCACCTCGTCGTCGGAGGGCAGGATGAGCCGCGTCGCGGTCGCCGTCTCGGAGTCGACGAACCATGCATCGTCGGGGCTCACGTACACGTTGCGCTCGGCGAGCCGGTCGAGCACCTGCAGCCGGGCGCGGTCGCCGTCGAGGTAGACGCGTGCGTCCCAGCTGCCGGTCGCGAGCGCGAGCAGGTCGTCGATGCTCGCCTCGGAGGCGTCGGATGCCTCGTCACCGCCGCCCGCGCCGCCGGTGATCGCGGAGAGATCGGGAAGGCCGAGCTCGGTGCGCTGCTGCACCGTGCCGCTCAGCGCGTCGACGTCGTTCGCCGCAGCGAACTCGAGCAGCTGCGCGGGCGTCTTGTCGGGCAGATCGACGGCTGCGGTGGCCTGCAGCGGCACGAACACGGCGGCCGCGATGACCAGCGGCACGCCGATCGCGGGGACGAGGACTCGGGCGCGAACACGCGACGGCCCGGAAACACGTGGGCTCATGCGCCCAGCGTACGCGCGACTCCGGGCTCCGGCACTCGTGCGGAGCAAACCCACAGGCTCGCCTGAATGCCGGATGGTGAGCGCCGGGGAGGGTGTCGGAACCTCAGCCGAGCGCGCGGAGCCGCGGGGCGAGGTCGCGTTCGAACAGCTGCATGAAGCGGCGCTGATCGTGGCCGGGCGCGTGGAAGACGAGGTGGGTGAAGCCCCAGTCGACGTAGCGGCCGATCTCGGCGACGACCGCGTCGGGGTCGGTGCCGACGATCCAGCGCTTGGCGATCTGCTCGATCGGCAGCGCATCGGCCGCGCGCTCCATCTCGACCGGGTCGGTGATGTCGTGCTTCTGCTCCTTCGAGAGCGACAGCGGCGACCAGAAACGGGTGTTCTCGAGCGCGGCCTCCTCCGTCTCTTCGTACGAGAGCTTGATCTCGATCATGCGGTCGAGCGCGTCGTACGAGCGCCCGGCGGCCTCGCTGCCGGCCTTCACGGCCGGGATGAGCTCGTCGACGTACAGCGACTCGCCCTTGCCCGACGTGCAGATGAAGCCGTCACCGGATCGGCCGGCGTATTTCGCCACGGTCGGGCCGCCCGCCGCGATGTAGATCGGCACCGGGGCATCCGGCCGGTCGTAGATCGACGCGCCGTGCGTGGAGTAGTACTCGCCCTCGAAGCTGACCTGGCCGCCCTCGGTCCAGAGCGCGCGCATGAGCCGCACAGCCTCGCGCAGCCTCGCGAACCGTTCCTTGAACTCGGGCCAGTCCTGCGCACCCGCACCCCGGAACCCGGTCGCGATCTCGTTCAGCGCCTCTCCGGTGCCGAACCCGGCGATCACCCGCCTCGGATACAGCACTCCGAGCGACGCGAACGCCTGCGCGAGCACCGCCGGGTTGTACCGGAACGTCGGCGTCATCACGCTCGTGCCGATCCGGATCGTCGAGGTCCGCTCGCCCACCGCGGCCATCCAGGTCAGGGAGAACGGCGCGTGCCCGCCCTCGTGCCGCCACGGCTGGAAGTGATCGCTCGTCCACACCGATTCGAAGCCGTGCCCCTCGGCCGCGACGCCGAGCTCGACGAGCTCGCGCGGTCCGAACTGCTCGGCTGAGGCCTTGTATCCGAGGGTGAGCGCCATGCTCCCGATCCTCGCACAGCCCGCCGACGCCGTCGCCGGCCGCGATGCGCGTTGACCGCGGGAGTGCTCGGGACGATGCGATGGAAGTCGGTTGGTGGGTGGGACGCCCGTCCTGCACGACCTCCGACACACCAGCCGGCGTCGCACCCACTTTTCGAGGCGCGGACGCGGGCGCGGGCCGGGCGGGCACGCGCGCGCCGGGCGGAGACACCGGGCGGCGGCCGGCGGGCGCCCGATCATCCCGCCGGGGGCGCGGGGCGGCGGTCGGCGAGCGTCGCGACGACGTGCGCGGTGTGCGGGCCTGTTCCGAGGGCGATCGCGTCCTCGAGCGCGGCGAGCGTGTCGACGTCGCGGCGCAGGCGAGCGGATGCCTCGAGCGGCACGAACCCCGCACGCCGGTGCCCGGCCGCCGAGTCAGGACCGAAGTGCGGCTCGAATCGGACTCCCGCTCGCGCCGTCGCGAGCGTCGTGCCGGTGCCGTCGGCGTCGGACACGAACGCGAGCGGATGCTCCGCGGCGAGCGCGAGCGCGTCGTCGAGGTCGTCCGATCGCAGGCACGGCAGATCGCCGAGCAGCACGGCCACGCCACCGGCCCCCGTCCCCCGTGCGTGCGCGACCCCGAACGCGATGGCCGCAGTGAGCCCCGTCCCGCCGGTCTCGTGAGGACGAGATTCGTCCAGGATCCGGGAGCCGGGTCCACGATTGCCGTCCTCACCCGCGGGCGAACCACGATTGCCGTCCTCACGGGTCGGCGACTCCGGGGAGCGTCCCGGATCGCGGTCGCGGTCACGCCCGCGCTCGTCGAGGAACTCGGCGTCTCCCGCGAGCGACGGGTCGTCGCCGACGACGATCACCCGGGCGACCGACGACGCGGTGAGCGCGGCCGCGATCGTGTCGGCCGCGAACGCCCGCGCGAGCGCCGCCCGAGACGCGTCATCCACGTGCGGAGCGAGCCGGCTCTTCGCCCGCGCGGGCGCCTTCGCCGGGATCACGACCGTCCACGATGCCGCCACCCCACCCGATGCGGCCTCCCCGAACGGGCGCGGATGGCGGGTGTGCTCCGCGCGCACCCGCCATCCGCGACCGCTCGATGGGGCCGCGTTCGGGGTGGCGGCCGCAGGCCGGCCGGGCGTCCTCACGTGCGGAGCGCCGGCAGCACGTCGCGGCCGAAGACCTCGAGGAAGGCGGCCTGGTCGCGGCCGACGTTGTGCAGGTAGATGCGGTCGAACCCGAGGTCGAGGTACCGCTGGATCGCGGCCCTGTGCCGATCGGGGTCGGCGCTGACGAGCAGCCGGCCGGCGAAGTCCTCCGGGCGCACCGTGCGCGCGAACTGCTCGACGTCGTAGGGCGAACGCAGGTCGGCGCGCGGAGCGCGCAACCCCGCCATGGGCCACTCCTCGAGGGCGTTGCGCATGGCCTGCTCGTCGGTCGGCGCCCACGAGAGGTGCAGCTGCAGCACCCGAGACATCCGCTCGGGGTCGCGGCCCGCCTCACGCGCCCCCTCGCCGAACCGCTGCAGCAGCGCCGCGAGCCGCTCGTCGGGCGCACCCATCGTGATCAGGCCGTCGGCCGTGCGGCCGGCTCGACGTGCGGTGACGGGCCCGCTCGCGGCGACGAACACCTCGGGCGGCTCGGCCGGCATCGTCCAGAGCCGCGTCGACTCGAGCTTGAAGAACTGCCCGGCGAAGCGCACATCGCGCCCGGCGATCGAGGCCTGGAAGAGGCGCTTGATGAGCTCGACGGCCTCGAACATGCGGGCGATGCGCTCGGGCGCCTCCGGCCAGTACTGCCCGACGACGTGCTCGTTGAGCGCCTCGCCCGAGCCGAGCCCCAGCCAGTGACGGCCGGGGTACATCGACGCGAGCGTGGCACTGGCCTGCGCCACGACGGCCGGATGCATGCGGAACCCCGGCGTGGTGACGCCAGGGCCAAGGTCGCCCGCCGTGCGGGCACCGATCGCGGCGAGCACGCTCCAGACGAACGGTGACTCGCCGTGCGCGGGCAGCCAGGGCTGGAAGTGGTCGCTCGCCATGGTTCCGGCGAACCCGTGCCGTTCGGCGAGCGCGGCGAGCTCGACCGCCTCCGTGGGCGGAAATCGTTCGAGCATCGCGGCGTATCCGATGTGCGCGGGCATGCTCCCATCCTCGCCCACGGCCGCGCCCATGACACCAGCCGGCGGTGTCGCTCGAATCGCGGTCAAGGCACCGCGCCAAGCGCGATCCGCGCGACAACGTCACGGGGTGTGACCCGAATCGCCCGATGGCCGAGCGGGAGACGTCGATGTGCGCGACACAGGGCCGTGCTGTCGCTCATCTAGTCGGACGAGGCGGAGGCGCTGCGGGACTCGGCTTGCGCCTCGTCGAAGCCCGCACGGTAGCCGTCGTCGTAGGCCTCGTCGGCGCCCTGCCGGAACAGGTCACGCTCGGCGGGACGCTGGATGCTCCGTGCACCCGGCAGATCGAGCGATCCCACGAGCCGGCCGAGCCCGCGCACGACCGCGACCGGCACGCCGGCCGACTTGCCCTTGACCAGCTCGGCGGCGCCCGCGAGCTCGTCAGCCACGCACGGCATGGTCACCGACAACGGCTTGCCCGAGGCATCCGCCGACCCGCGGAGATCGTCGAAGACCTGCACGCCCGCCGCGCCGATCGCGATGTCGGTCTGGCCCTCGCGCCAGGGGCGCCCGACGGTGTCGGAGAGGATCACGCCGACTGCGGCGCCCGTGAACGTGCGCACGCCCGCCGCGAGGTCACGCGCGGACGCATCGGGGTCCACGGGCAGCAGCAGGATGACGCCGTCGGGCGCGTTCGAGGCGTCGACGCCCGCCGCGGCCGAGATGATGCCCTGGCGGTTCTCGACGATGCGCGTCACGCCGCCCTCGTACTCGCGGGCAGCGACGAGCCGCACCGTCTCGGCCGTGATCGCGGCCTCGCGGTCCGCACCCGGCACCATGCGCCCCTCGGCTTTGGAGACGATCTTCGACGTCACGACGAGGATGTCGCCGTCTTCGAGCTCGGTCGCGCCGGCGATGATCGCGGCGAGGTCGGCACCGGGTTCGATCTCGCCGATGCCCTCGACGCCCTCGATGCTGAAGCGCATTCCCATCCTCCCGACCGGTTGTCCCGGCGACCATCATCCCAGCCGTCCCGCACTGTTGCGAGCAGGCTACTGCCGAGCGCTCGGCCTCGGCAGTAGCATCCATGCATGACCGCCCCCGCCCACCGTGCCGAACCCGGCGACGACTCCCCGTCCGGCGCCGACGGCGACGCTCGCACGGCCGAGCTCGAAGACGGTCGCGATGAGACGCCACTCGAGCGAGCCGACCGCAACTGGGGCGAGATCCTGCAGGAGCTGCGCGCCGTGCAGACCGGCACGACGATCATCACGGGCTTCCTACTCGCGGTCGCGTTCCAGCCCAGGTTCGACGACCTCGAACCCTACGAACGCGGGCTCTACCTCGTGCTCGTGGTCCTCGCCGGGTTCGCGACGGTGCTCGGCCTCGCGCCCGTCATCATGCACCGTCAGCTGTTCGGCCTCCGGCAGAAGGCGCGCCTCGTGCGCTCGGCCAATCAGCTGCTCATCGCGCTGCTCGTGGTCGTCTCGCTGCTCGCCGCGGGCGTGACGAGCCTCATCTTCGACGTCGTGGTGAACCGCGCCGCGGGCTTCATCGCGCTCGGCGTCGCCCTCGTCGTGCTGGTCGTGTTCTGGACGATCGTGCCGCGGATCGGACACCGGCCGGAGCGGTGAGTCGACGCGGTGGGACTCCGTGGGCGGCGTCTTCTACGCTGATGGGATGCGCATCGCCACGTGGAACGTCAACTCCATCCGCACCCGCTTCGGCCGCGTGGTCGACTGGATGGTGCGCGAAGACGTCGACGTGCTCGCGATGCAGGAGATCAAGTGCAAGCCCGAACAGTTCCCGTTCGCGCCGTTCGAGGAGGCCGGGTACGAGGTCGTCGCGCACGGCCTGAACCAGTGGAACGGGGTCGCGATCGCGTCGAGGCATCCGATCACCGAGGTCGAGACGCACTTCCCGGGCCAGCCGGGGTTCCTGAAGGGCCATGACGGGCCCGAGCTGCCGCTCGAGGCGCGCGCACTCGGCGCGACCGTCGAGGGCGCACGGCTCTGGAGCCTCTACGTGCCGAACGGGCGCGCGCTCGGCGACCCGCACTACACCTACAAGCTCGACTGGCTCGCGGCGCTCACCGAGTACACGCGCGCGGAGACGACCGGCAGGCCCGAGGTGCCGCTCGCGCTCATGGGCGACTTCAACATCGCGCCGCTCGACATCGACAACGGCGACCCCGCCGTCGTCGTGGGCGTGACCACGCACGTGTCGCCCGCCGAGCGCGACGCCTACTTCACGCTCGAGAACGCGGGCGTGACCGACGTGGTGCGTGCACACGTGCCCGAGGGCCTCTACACGTACTGGGACTACAAGCAGCTGAAGTTCCCGCGCAACGAGGGCATGCGCATCGACTTCATCCTGGGGTCGGCCGCGTTCGCGCAGGCGGTGACGGATGCCTCGATCCACCGCAACGAGCGCAAGGGCGACGCCCCGAGCGATCATGTGCCGGTGCTCGTCGACCTCGACCTCGGCCGCGACGACGAGGGCGATCTGCCCATGATCTTCGGGTAGCGCCGGCCACGGGGGCAGTGGATTTCCCGAGGCGCTGCGTTCGGTCGGCGCGCTCGGAGCACCGTCGTCCGGAAGCGCAACCCCAGGCGGACGCCCAAACACCGGGTCTACCCTCGGGGGCGTGACTACGGCACCTCCTGGCTCGGCCGTCGACGATGCGCTCGTCGGCGCGCTCCTCAGCGAGCGCTATCTCGTGACCGGGCTCGTCGGCCGCGGCGGCGTCGCGACCGTCTATCGCGCGACCGACCAGGCGCTCGGGCGCGAGGTCGCGGTCAAGGTCTTCCGCGGCGCCGAAGGGCTCGACGACCCCGCACGGCGGAAGTCCGAGACGGCGTTGCTCGCGAGCCTCACCCACCCGGCCCTCGTCATGTTGCACGACTCGGTGCGCGAGCCGGCCAGCGGTCGCGAGTTCCTGGTGATGGAGCTCGTCGAGGGCCCGAACCTGCGCGAACGCCTCGATGCCGAGGGTCCGCTGGGCGCCGACGAGGCCGCCGCGATGACGGTCGAGCTCGCCGAGGCCCTGCACGTGATCCACACGCGCGGCATCGTGCACCGTGACGTGAAGCCGGCGAACGTGCTGCTCGCGCCATCGCCCGTGCCGACGCGGGCGTGGCGGGCGAAGCTCGCCGACTTCGGCATCGCCCGGCTCATCGACGACGCGCGCCTGACCGCGACCGGCGGCCTCATCGGCACGCCCGCGTATCTCGCGCCCGAGCAGGTGCGCGGGCTCGGTGCGGGGCCGGGCTCCGACATCTACGCGTTCGGACTGCTGCTG
Organism: Agromyces protaetiae; assembly: GCF_030866785.1. Lineage (NCBI taxonomy): Bacteria > Bacillati > Actinomycetota > Actinomycetes > Micrococcales > Microbacteriaceae > Agromyces > Agromyces silvae. The sequence goes on from NZ_CP133018.1 coordinate 3,661,061, forward strand.
CTCGAGTCCCGCACCGGGCACGCCGCGTTCCCGGGGCCGGCGATCGAGGCCGCGGGCGCGAGGCTCACACGCGACCCCGAGCTGCCGGCGTCGCTCGGCACGGATTGGCGCGAGCTGCTCGCGGCCATGCTCGCGCGCGAGCCCGGGGACCGGCCGACGGCGCTCGAGGTCGCCGTGGCGGCGGCCGCGCTCGGGCCGGAGCTCGACGGCGAGCCGGGTTCGGCGCTTCGCGCCACTTCGGGCGCCTCCGCGCCACCTGTGGTGGCGCAGAGCGCGGCAGGTGGCGCGGAGGAGAGCGAGAGCGACGGGCGAGCGGATGCCCCGACCGCGGCGGTCTCGGCCGAGGCCCTCGACGAACGCGGCGAAGCGCCGACCGCGCTGCTGGGCGACCCGGCCGGAATGCTGCCCTCGCCATCCGGCGCGCGCGGGCGCCTCCGCGCCATTTCAGGCAGATCCGCGCCAGCACAGGTGGCGCAGACGCGAGGAAGTGGCGCGGAGGCGGAAGTGCGTGGCGCGACGGGCATCGCCGCGACGGCAACGGGCCGGCGGCGGCCGGGGTGGCTCATCCCGGTCGGCACGGTCGCAGCTCTGCTGGTCGCCGCGGCGATCGTGGTGCCGATGACCCTGTCGGGGGCCGGCGGCGGTGGCGCCGAGCCGACCCCTGCTCCCATCCCGAGCGTGCCGGGCCAGCTCGGCGTGCACCTCGAAGAGCTTGAGGAGGCCGTGACGCCATGATCCGACGACGTCAGCACTCGCCGAACGCCGGGCCGGCACGGCGACGGGCGGGCCGCGGCCTCGCTGCAGTCACGCTCGTGGCCGGGCTCGTGCTCTCCGGGTGCGTCGCACAGGCCGACCTCGGCTCGGAGGACGCCGCCGCGTTCCGCGAGCGGGTCGCCGCGGTGGGCGAGCGTTCGCTCGCGGGCGACTACGCGGGGGCCACCGCCGAGCTCGCGCTGCTCGAGACCGCGGTGGCCGAGGCATCCGATGCCGGGACGCTCGGCGACGCGCGCGAGGCCCGCATCACCGACGCCATCGCCGTGGTCCGCGCCGATCTGGACGCGCAGATCCAGGCGCAGCAGGCGGCCGAGCAGGCCGCGCGCGAAGCCGCTGAGGCGGCCGAGCAAGCCGCCGCCGCGGAGACGGCCAGAGTCGCGGCCGAGCAGGCCGCCGCCGAAGAGGCCGCCCGCCGGGCCGACGAGCGCGGGAAGGACAAAGACAAAGACAACCGCGGCCCGGGCAAGAACAACGGGAACGGGAACAATGGCAACGGGAACGGCAACCGCGGCGGCGGCTCCGACGAGGACGACGAGTGAGCGGTGCAGCATCGGTCGCCGCGGCCGCCTACGCTCGGAACATGCCCCTGCTCGCGGTCCCCGGTGCCGAACTCGCCTATGACGCAGACGGACCCGTGTCGGCGCCCGCGCTCGTGCTGCTCCATTCAGGGGTGGCGACCATGCGCATGTGGGATCCGCAGATCGAAGCCCTCTCGGCGGCGCACCGGGTGGTGCGGCTGGATCTGCGTGGGTTCGGCGCGACGACGCATGAGGACGTGCCGTACTCGAATCGCGCCGATGTGCGCGCGGTCATGGACCATCTCGCGGTGCCGTCGGCGACCCTCGTGGGCGCCGGCCGGGGTGCGACGATCGCGCTCGACCTCGCGCTCGAGTCACCCGACCGGGTCGACGGGGTCGTGCTCGTCGGCGGCGGGCCGAGCGGGTTCGTCACATCGGCGCTGACCGAGGAGGAGCACCGCCGGTTCGACGAGCTCGACGCCGCCGCCGAATCCGGCGACCGGCACGCGCTCATCCGACTCGAGACGGCGCTGTGGGCGGCCGGTTCGCTGCGCCTCGAGTCGGATCTCGACCGCGACTTCGTCGCGTTCGCGCACGAGCTCGCCGCGGCCAACGCTGCGCAGCCCGACGGCGTCGGCACGCCTGAGCCATTGCAGCCACCCGCCGTCGACCGGCTCGCCGACCTCGGCGTGCCCGCGCTCGTCATGGTCGGCGAGTACGACCTGAGCCCGGCCCGCGCCCAGTACGCCCGGCTGCTCGAGGCGCTGCCCGACGCGACGGGCTTCTGCTTCCAAGACGCCGCGCACCTGCCGAACCTCGAGCACCCGGGCGAGTTCACGCACGTGCTGCTCGACTGGCTCACCGAGCGCGCGCTGTAGGCGGGCTCATGTGGCGGTGACCGATGTCGTCGTCAGGATCTCGACGATCTCCTGGAACGTCGTGCGCTCGGGAGACCCGGCGGGGCCGACGACCTCGAGGAACGGCCGGAACACCTTCTTGAATGCGGTCGCTGTCTTCTCGTCCGCGCCCCGCAGGACCCACTTCGACACATGTTCTTCGACGATCTTCTCGATCTCCCGAACGTCCTGCTGGAGATCATCCAGTTCGACGTCGGTGGCGCCCCCCTTCAGCTTCGCGACTTTCGCACTCAGTGCCGCGCTTTTCTCTGCCCCGAGCGCCACTTTCGAAGGGACGTTCGAGCTGAATACGTTGATGAAGTCCTTGTAGGCCTTCGTCTGCGTAACGGCCGCGAATGCGTTCACCCGGTTCGCGGCGAAGAGCTCGTATTGGTCGAACATCGGAAGCGGAAGGTTGGCGTTCGAGGTGGATGACGCGGTGCCGTTCTTCGGCACGTGGATCCGGAGCGCGGGCGCGGCGAGCTTGGTGACGATCCTGGGCGCGGCGATGGCACCGATGGTGGCAAGGGCGCCGGCACCCATGAGGGCGTATTCGGCGTAGTTGAGTCGTCGGCTCGTCTCCGGGTCGAGGAACCTGGTGTAGTGGTCGTCGACGATGCGGAGCGTCGCGATCGTGAACCCGGCGGTGCCGGCGGCCCAGCTGAACGCGCTGAACATGGCCGCAGCGGTCCACGCCGAGGCTGCGAGCGGCGTCGCGAGGCCGAAGGTGCTGACCGCGGTGACGACGGAGAACACTGCGCTCAGCCCGATGACGAGGGTGTTGATCAGGTCCTGCTGCGAGAGATGGCCTGTGGGGTCGATGTTGGTGATGGGGTTGGTGTTGGCGTAGCCGTACCGGTTCTGTAGCGGCATGGTGTCGAGGGTGGTGAACGCGAACCGGTCGGGGGTGTAGGTGCGGACGGCGAGGTGTTGGGTGCCGGACGGGTTGGTGTACTCGCCGGCGTAGAGGAATGGGTATCTGGATGCCTCGTCGGGGGTGGGTTCGACGCTGGTGTGGGTCGTGGTGGTGTGGGTCGTGGTGGTGCCGTAGTCCGTATAGGCGTATCGGGCGGTGGGGGTGCCGGTGGGGTCGGTGAGTTCGGTGGTGTTGCCGTGCCGGTCGTGGATGGCGTAGACGGTGTCGTCGGTGAGGGTGCGGGATTCGCGGGTGAGGCCGGTGAGGTAGCTCGCGGTCTGCGTCGTGTCGGCGGTGGTGTGGGTGTCGTTCAGGAGGGTGCCGTCGTCCCAGTGGAACGTCGTCGTCTGGTCGGTGGTGGTGAGGGTGGCGCGGTCGCCGGTGGCCCAGTACCCGGTGCGGGTCGTGGCACCGGTCGGGGTGGTTTCCTGCACGGGCTGATTCAGCGCGTTGTAGCCGTATCGGGTGCCGTCCGCGGCGAGGGTCATCAGCCCCGACACGTCATAGGCCGACACCACCCGGTTCGTCCCGTCAGTCACCGCGGTCTCGAACCCCACACCCCCCACACCCGCCGCACCGGCCACACCGGCCGCGCCAGCCGCGCCGGCCGTGCCGGCCGACGGCATGCCCACGTCGGGCACTCCGGGCCAACCCGACGCCAACCCCGCGGCCGCGTCCCACCACCGCTCGAGGACCGGCTCACCGGTCACCGGGTCGGTCACCGTCACCCGCTCCACCGCCGAGGTGCCATCCGGCAGCGCCCGCCAGGTCAGGTTCGTCACCGCCCCACTCGCGGTCCCCACCCGGGACACCAAGCCCGACGGGGCGTAGTCCACGGTCGTGCGCGACCCCGCGGCATCCACCACCCCAACCACCTGACCACCATCCAACTCGACCACCCCGGCCGACCGGGGCGCACCCGCACCCGCCCGGGTCTGCACCTGCACCCGGGCCGGATCCGACCAGTCCAGCTCGGTCACCACACCCGTCTCGGTCACCACCCGGGTCAACCGGTGCCCCGGCTGCCAAGACCAATCCACCCGGCCACCGTGCGCGTCGAGCTTCGCGACCGGGTCACCCGCGGCGTCGAAGTACGACACCAGCCCGCCCAGCTCCCGCAGCACGAACGCATACTCCCGCTCGCCCACGACTCCGTCGGCCCGCGCCGGCAACACCCCCGGCGTCTGGCTGAACCGCACCTCATCACCGACATACCCCGCCAGGCCCGACGGCACCGAGTCATCGACCTCGAACACGCCCTGCACACCCCGGGACGGCACCACCCGCACCCCACCCGCGACATCCACGAACCCGACCCCCGCGACCGCCCACCGCGACCCCAACCCGAACCGGCCCCCACCAGACCCCCGCGAATCCCACGCCAGACTCACCCCACCCAACGGCACCTCGACCGAGAACGACCCCACCCGCTCATCAAGCGCACCCTGCACCCCCGCACCCAGAGGCAACACCCCCAGCACCGGCGCACCGCCCTCGGCCCCACCATCAGCAGCCGCCCACGACGGCGACACCCCACCGACCAGCAGACCGGCGCACACCAACCCACCCAGCAGCACACCCCACCACGAACGACGCGACCCTCCGCACATCTTCGTCACGTCAGCCCCCGACGCAGACCCAGCCACACCAGACATCGGCACCCAGACTCCTTCATCCGCTTCTTCGGCTTCATCGGCGCCGACGCGGCAGCGCCCCGCGACAGGCTAACACCTGTGGCATATCAGCATTCTGTTATCCACAGGGGGTCGCTCAGATCGGTCCGCGTCGCGCGATTCGCGTCGTCCTCAGCCGCCCGGCATGACGAACTGTGTCGCCCGACCCTCCGCTTGTGTTACGCCATGGGTCGTCGCGGGCTGACACTCGCACGCCCCGTCGGTACCGTCGGGCGAGTCCCCCGAGCACCGACTTGCCCCGGAGCGAACCCATGTCAACGACCGCGACCACGCCGCGCCCCGCCGCCGGCGGCACTGCGCTGCCGGTCGAGTTCAGCGGCCTCGGCCGTGCGTTCGCGACCGCCGACGGCGCCCGCCCGGTGCTCCGGGACCTCGATCTCGTCGTCGAGGCCGGGGAGATCCTCGCGATCCTCGGGCCCAGCGGGTGCGGCAAGTCGACACTGCTCCGCATCGCGGGCGGACTCGACCACCAGACCTCCGGCACCGTCACGATCGACGGCGCCGAGGTCAAGGGGTTCGACACGCGCTGCGCCGTCGGCTTCCAGGAGCCGCGCCTGCTGCCCTGGCGGTCGGTCGCGCAGAACGTCTCGCTCGGCCTCCCGCGCGGCACCGCCCGCCAGGCCGGCCGTGAGCACGTCGACCGCCTGCTGGAGCTCGTCGGGCTCGCCGACTTCGCCGGGCACCGGCCGCGCGAGATCTCGGGCGGCATGGCGCAGCGCGCCTCGCTCGCCCGGGCACTCGCCAGGAACCCCTCGGTGCTCCTGCTCGACGAGCCTTTCGGCGCGCTCGATGCACTCACCCGGCTGAAGATGCAGGACCTGCTGCTGGACGTGCACGCCGCAGAGCCCACCACGGTGCTGCTCGTCACGCACGACGTCGACGAGGCGCTGCAACTCGCCGACCGCATCATCCTGCTCGGCGCCGAGGAGCCGGACGACGCAGCCGACGCGGCGCCCGCGCGGCCCGGCGCGATCATTCAGCAGACCGTCGTCGTACCGGGTACGCGACCCCGCGACCGCGGCTCGGCCGAGCTCGCCGAGCTGCGCGGCCGTCTGCTCGACGGGCTCGGCATCGACCGGCACGGCTCCGCCCGAGGCATCCCCTCGACGACGACCATCCCCGCCTTCCCCTACTGACCCGCACGACCAGCACCCGCACCAGCACCACACAGCCAGCACCAGCACCACACAGCCAGCACCACCTCACCGACCTGCGACCCACACCCCGCACCAGAGGAGCCACGCATGACCCGCACCACGACCTTCCGCACCGCACTGATCGGTGCGGCCGCCGCGAGCGCCCTGCTCCTGACCGGCTGCGTCGCCGGCGAGGGCAGCAACGCCGCAGCACCCGAAGCCGGCGCTGAGGGCGAGGCGGTCTCACTCGAGGGCCAGACGCTCGCGATCGACTTCGCGACGTACAACCCGCTGAGCCTCATCATCAAGGACCAGGGCTGGCTCGAGGACGCGGGCCTCGAGGTCACGTGGGTGCAGTCGGCCGGATCGAACAAGGCGAACGAGGCGCTGCGCGCCGGCGCCGTCGAGGTCGGTTCGACGGCGGGATCCGCGGCCCTCCTCGCACGCTCGAACGGCTCGCCGATCCAGGTGATCGACATCTACTCGCAGCCCGAGTGGGCGGCGCTCGTCGCCGCGCCGGGCTCCGACATCACCGAGGTCGCCGACCTCGCCGGCAAGCAGGTCGCGGCCACCAAGGGCACGGACCCGTACTTCTTCCTGCTGCAGTCGCTCGAGGCCGAGGGCCTCGCGCCCGAGGACATCGTCGTGCAGAACCTGCAGCACGCCGACGGGTGGGCCGCGCTGCAGAACGGCTCGGTCGACGCGTGGGCGGGTCTCGACCCGATCATGGCCGGCGCCGAGGAGGCCGGCGCGACGCTCTTCTACCGCGACGTCGACTTCAACAGCTATGGCTTCCTGAACGCCCGCGAGGACTTCCTCGAGGACAAGCCCGAGGTCGCGCAGGCGGTCGTCGACGCGTACGAGCAGGCCCGCGCCTGGGCGCAGGAGAACCCCGAAGAGACCGCGCAGATCCTCGCCGACGTCGCGGGCCTCGACCTCGCCGTCGCGACCAAGGTCATCGACGAGCGCTCCAACCTCGACGTCGACCCGGTCCCCGGCGATGCGCAGGTCACGGTGCTCGAGAAGATCGGCCCGATCTTCGTCGAGCTCGGCGACGTCGCGACGCAGCAGCAGGTCGACCAGGCGCTCGACACGCTCATCAACGACGAGTTCGTCACGCGGGCGGACCCGAGCCGCTTCGAGTAAGCGGCTTCCAGGGAAGGACAGATCAGTGACGGATGCCTCGGGGCGGACGGATGGCTCGGGCGCGGGTCTCGAGACACGCGCTCCGGAGTCGCCCGCGACTCGACCAGCGGCGAGTGCGAGCTCAGCGGACGAGCAGTTCGCCTCGCCCGTGACGCAGAACGGACTCGTGGTCGCCGCCGCCGGCTCGGAGCGCTCCGTCGGCATCGACCGCCGCCCGTACGGGCCGACGCCCGAGGCATCCGGATCGTCCGAGTCATCCGGCTCCCGCGAGGCATCCGTCCCCGCCAATCGCCGACGCCTCGTGAACCGGCGCTGGTTCCGAATCGTGGGCGGCGCGCTCATCCCGATCGCACTGCTCGCGGCGTGGCAGTACGTCTCGACGAGCGGCCTCGTGGCGCTGTCGATGCTGCCGAGCCCCGAGATGGTGTGGCTCGCGGCCGTCGACCTGGCCGAACGCGGCCTGCTCGGCCTGTACGTCGCGATCTCGACCCAGCGCGTGTTCCTCGGCTTCGCATTCGGCGCGGTGATCGGGCTCGCGGTCGGCGCGGTCGTCGGGCTGTCGAAGCTCGGTGACATCCTGCTCTCGCCGACGCTCGGCGGGATCCGAGCGGTGCCGTCGCTCGCCTGGGTGCCGCTGCTCATCCTGTGGTTCGGCATCGGCGAGGACTCGAAGGTCATCCTGATCGCGATCGGGGCGTTCTTCCCCGTCTACACGATCGTCGCGTCGTCGTTGCGGCACGTCGACCGGCACCTGCTCGAGGCCGGCCGGGCGTTCGGGTTGCGGGGGTTCCGGCTGTTCGGGGCGGTGCAGCTGCCCGCGGTCGTGCCATCGGTGGTGTCGGCGCTCCGGCTCGCGCTCGCCCAGGCGTGGCTCTTCCTCGTGGCGGCCGAGCTCATCGCGAGCTCGATGGGCCTCGGATTCCTGCTCAACGACTCCGGGCAGAACGGCCGGATCGACCGCATCTTCCTCGCGATCATCACGCTCGCCGTGCTCGGCAAGCTCTCCGACGCGCTCATCGGCCTGTTCGAACGCTGGGCGATCAAGCGCTGGGCGTAGCCGCGATCCGGCCGAGCGGGGATCGCGCGGAGCGCCAGCCGCACCTCGACCCAGGAGGGTCGAGTCCAGATCTTGTATGCCAGTTCCGCCTCAGCGTGAGGCGGAACCGGCATATGGATTCGCGAATGCCGCCGCTCCGCTGACGTCGAGCGCGGCCGACTCGACCGGCATCCCCGAGCGCGCGGCGGCGCGGCCGACTCGCTCGTTACCGAGCGTGACGGGGGGCGCGGCGCGCGGGCGGCGCCTCGCGTAGCGTCGAGGTGACGGATGCTTCGCGCCGAGGGCGTCGCGAGCCAGGCGGCGAAGGGACCCGTGCAGATGACGATCGACACCCTGCTCGACGAGCAGCGGCGCTTCCCCGCGCCGGCGGAGTTCACGGCTCGGGCGAACGTGACGCCCGAGCTCGCCGAGGCACTGTACGCCGCGGCCGAGGCCGATCCCGTCGCATTCTGGGAGGCGCAGGCCGATCGGCTCGACTGGGCCGAGCCGTGGCACACGGCGCACACCTGGCGGCATCCGGCCACCGATGCCGGCGACCCGGGCGCACCCGTCGGTGCGACGTGGTTCGCGGGGGGGAAGCTCAATGCAGCTGTGAACTGCGTCGACCGGCACGTCGATGCCGGGCTCGGCGACAGGGTCGCCTTCTTCTTCGAGGGCGAGCGTGGCGACCGCCGCACGCTCACGTATGCCGAGCTGCAGCGCGAGGTCGCGAAGGCTGCGAACGCGCTCACCGAGCTCGGGGTGACGAAGGGCGACCGGGTCGTCGTCTACCTGCCCGTGCTGCTCGAGACGGTCATCGTGACGCTCGCGATCGCGCGCCTCGGCGCGATCCACTCGCTCGTGTTCGGCGGTTTCTCGGCCGAGGCCCTGCGATTCCGCGTCGAAGACACCGGCGCGAAGCTGCTCGTCACGACCGACGGCCAGTTCCGGCGCGGCGCGGCCGTGCCCGTGAAGGCCGCTGCCGACGCGGCGGTCGAGGGGGTGCCGTCGATCGAGCACGTGCTCGTGATCCGGCGCACGGGCGACGAGACGCCCGGCCTGCCCTGGACCGAGGGCCGCGACGTGTGGTGGCACGACGTCGTCGACCGGCAGCCCGAGACGCACACGCCCGAGTTCTTCGACGCGGAGACCCCGCTGTTCGTCATCTACACCTCGGGCACCACCGGGAAACCGAAGGGCCTCGTGCACACGACGGGCGGCTACCTCACGCACGCGGCGTACTCGCACTGGGCCGTGTTCGACGTCACACCCGACGACGTCTACTGGTGCACGGCCGACCTCGCGTGGGTCACCGCGCACACCTACGAGCTGTACGGGCCACTGCTCAACGCGGTCACCAGCGTGATCTACGAGGGCACCCCGAACACCCCGCACCCCGGGCGGCACTTCGAGGTCATCGAGCGCTACGGCGTGACGATCTACTACACGGCACCGACCCTCATCCGGTCGTTCATGAGCTGGTTCCCCGACGGCGTTCCCGCGACGTTCGACCGCTCGAGCATCCGCCTACTGGGCTCGGTCGGCGAGGCCATCAACCCGGCGGCCTGGGTGTGGTTCCGCGACGAGATCGGCGCCGGCCGGGCGCCCATCGTGGACACCTGGTGGCAGTCCGAGACCGGTGCCGCGGTGATGGCGCCGCTGCCGGGCGTCTCGACATTGAAGCCGGGCTCGTCGCTGCGAGCGCTGCCGGGGCTCACGACGCGGGTCGTCGACGAGCGGGGCGACGACGTCGCCCGCGGTCAGGGCGGCTACCTCGTGATCGACGGCACCTGGCCGGGCATGGCGCGCACCGTCTGGGGAAACCCCGAGCGCTACCGCGACTCGTACTGGACGCGCTTCGCGCACCGCGGATCGTTCTTCTCGGGCGACGGCGCGCGGCTCGATGCCGACGGCGACATCTGGCTCCTGGGCCGGGTCGACGACGTCATCAACGTGGCGGGCCACCGGCTCTCGACGATCGAGATCGAGTCGGCGCTGGTCGCGCACCCCGACGTCGCCGAGGCGGGCGTCGTGGGCGTGACGGATGCCACGACGGGCGAGGCCGTCGCGGCGTTCGTCGTCGTGAGCGGCGACGTGACCGGCCGGCCGGAGGTCTCGCCCGAGGCATCCGCAGCCGCCGCAGCCCTGCGCGCGCACGTCGCGACGACCATCGGACCGATCGCCAAGCCGCGCGACGTGGTGTTCGTCGCCGACCTGCCGAAGACGCGCTCGGGCAAGATCATGCGGCGCCTGCTCGTGGATCTGGCCGAGCGCCGCCCGCTCGGCGACACGACCTCGTTGCAGGACGAGTCCGTGCCCGAGCGCATCGCCGAACTGCTCGCACGCTGAGCTGACGGGTCGCGACCGCGATCAGTCGTCACTTGCGCCGGCGGGTCAGCCCGCGGGCATGTGCCGGCGCACCGGCCCGGTCAGGCGCGGCGGTCGGCGTCGGGCGCAGGCTCGCCGGATGCCTCGTCGCCAGCGCCGGCCGGAGTCGACGCCTCGGTCGGGGTCGCGGGCACGTCGGGCGCCTCGTTCGCCGAGGTCTGGATGATGGGCTCGTCGACCGGGCGGGCCGGTGCCGCGGGTGCCGCCGTGACCGGCGCGGCGGCCGGTGCAGCGGCAGCGGGGGCCGCAGCGGTGGGCACGGCGCCGGCGGGCACGGCCTCGTCGGCGGCCTCGTATTCGCCGTACCCGGCGTCGTCGCCGAACTCATCGGCCAGCGTGTCGGCCGCGGAGCGGCTGAAAGCTCCGAGGGCGATCAGGATGCCCAGCGCGGCGAGCGAGACCACGAGTCCGACGATGCCCGCCGAGAGCAGACCCGACGAGACCACGATGGCCGACTGGCTGCCGTAGACGTCGGCGGCGGTGCCGGTCTGGCTCGTGAGCGCGGTCGTGAGCGTGGAGTTGATCGATGCGGTCCAGAGCGCGCCGGCGACGATGGCGCCGAGCGACACGACGAGCGCGACCACGGGCAGGAGGAGCTTCACGGCGGTGGACGGGCGGGATGCGGACATGGAACGGCCTCGTTTCGTTGGTGGTGTGCTGCGACCGTACGGACGCGGCCTATGAGCACGCTATGCCTTCGCTCTGCATCTGCTCCAGCCCCAGTTGCGTATCGCGCCGGGAATCGCTGCGGATTCTTGCGTCTGCGCAAAAATCCCGCGCGCAACCACAACCAATCGCCGGACGTTCGCTCATAGCCTTGAGCGGACGGCGAATTCCGCCGTATATCAGATGCACGGGGACGGAGGTTCCGATGTCACAGACCAGCACGGCGACGATCGTGGGCGAACCCGAGGTCCTCGAGGACGAGGCGATCATCGCCCTCGCCGACGGCGTCGAACACGACCCGGCATGGCTCGCGCTCAAAGCGGCGGCGACCCGCCTGCAGGCACTGCAGGTGAAGGACGGCTCGGTGCCCGAAGACGGCGACCGGCCCGAGGCATCCGTGCTGGTCGACACCATCGTGACCTCCATCGAGGCGCTCGCGCCGCGCTTCCCGCACGAGGCCGAGTACCTCGCCGCGTCGGTGCGCGACTTCCGCCGCTGGCAGGCCGAAGGGCTCGGGGTGCCTGACTTCCTCGACTCGCTCGTGGCGTTCCAGCCGCAGCAGCACCGCGTCGACGGCATCCGTCATCTCGTGGTGTTCCCGATGTACACGCAGAACGGCTCGCCCGACCGGCACGTCGAGGCGCTCGTCGTCGAGACGATCTGGCCCGAGTTCATCGCGGCGCTCGAGGCCGGCGACTACGGCAACCGGCTCTTCGTGAGCCTGCGGCTCGTCGACTTCACGCCCGGGTACGACACCAACTCGGCGGTGCTGTTCCCCGAGACGGTCGCGATGCGCGAGATCCCGCCCTTCACCTGGGGCGCGATCTTCCAGGACCGCGAGGCGGCGCGTTACCGGCGCGTCGTGCGAACGGCCTCGGAGATCACGAAGCTCGAACTCCCCGAGGACGCCGCGCAGCTGCTCGACGATCAGGACCTCGCCGAGCGCACGTTCGTGATGTGGGACCTCATCCACGACCGCACCCACATGCGCGGCGACCTGCCGTTCGACCCGTTCATGATCAAGCAGCGCATGCCGTTCTTCCTGTATTCGCTCGAAGAGCTCCGCTGCGACCTCACCGCCTTCCGCGAATCCGTGAAGATCGAGCGCGCGCTGCGCGCGCAGGCCGACGCGGGCGAGGAGCTCTCGGTCATCGACGCGCAGCTCGCCGAGCACGCGAAGCTCGTGCAGTACGCCGTGATCTTCGACCGCATCTTCCGGTTCGCGATCACGGGCTCACGTGTGCGGAACTACGACGGGCTCGGCGGGCAGTTGCTGTTCGCGTGGCTGCACCAGCGGCATGTGCTCGAGTGGACCGATGTCTCGTTGAGCTTCGACTGGGCCGCCGTGCCCGATGCGGTCGTCGCCCTCGGGGATGCGATCGACGAGCTCTACTGGAAGTCGATCGACCGGCCGAAGACCGCGCACTGGCTCGCCGCATACGAGCTCGTGCGCGGGGTGCTCACGCCGAACCCGGCGTCGGTGTGGGCTGAAGGGCTGCCTCGCGAGGTGCTCGCGGGCCCGCCCAAGGGGTACACGGACCTCGTGCTCGACGACGAGTTCCCGCTGTCGATGTTCTACGAGGCGCTCGACAAGAAGATGAGACCGGTCATCGAGTCCACGGTCGGCATCACCGCGAAGACGGATGGCTGAGGCGTCCGCCGGGCCCGGCGAGGCGGCCGGCACGGCGGCCGACGCGGCGTCCGGCCGGACGGTGCTCGTCGCGGGGGCGACCAGCCCGTCCGGCCTGGCGGTCGCGCGCGCATTGGCGACCGCCGGCGCGCGGGTCGTGGTCGTCGGTCGCGACGAGCTCCGGGTGCACGCGCTCACGGCGGAGGTGCCGGGTGTCGTCGGCGAGGTCGCCGACCTGGCCGACGAAGACGAGGTCCTCGAGCTCGCGATGCGCGTCCGCGCGCGCCTCGGCCAGGTCGACGGCGTCGTGCACCTCGTCGGCGGCTGGCGCGGTGGCGGCGGCATCCCCGACCAGTCGGACGCCGACTACCGCGTGCTCGAACGCTCGTTCACCGCGCTGCGCCATGTCAGCCGCGCGTTCTGGGACGACCTCGTGGCCTCACCCGCGGGCCGCATCGCGGCCGTGTCGTCGACCACCGTCGCGCGGCCCAGCGCCGGCGGCGCCAACTACACGGCCGTCAAGGCCGCGACCGAGTCGTGGATGCGCTCGCTCGCACACGGCTTCGCCACGGCGGATGCCTCGGCCGCGGCCGTGACCTACCGGGTCGGCTCGCTCGCGGGCCTCGAAGAGCGGCTCGCGGCATCCGTCGTCGCGCTCTGGGACCCCGGGGCCGACGCGACGGCGCTGAACACGGCGACGCGCGACGGCGCGACGGTCCCGCTGGCCGAGTAACGAGCGCACACCCTCACCAACCGTTGGAGGTCGTTTCTCGTCACCGAGGTCGAACCGTTTCGTCCTCGGTGACGAGAAACGTCCTCCAACGCGATCGCGTGGGGGCCGGAGACGGGCGCTACTGGAACTCGCGGTAGTCGACGGCTTGGGCGCCGGTCGTCCAGCAGCCGCCGCCGTCGAGCGGGTGCTCGGCACCCGAGGCGTCGGGCGAGCCGAACGCGGCGGTGTTCCAGGCCGCACGTTGCTCGGCGTTCAGGCCGGCCGGCATGGCGGGCGAGCCATCGGCCGCCTGGTCGGCCGGGTTCCAGTACTCCCAGTACTCGTAGACGAAGCCCTGGCCGGCCATGCACGAGCGAACCGCGTCTTGGAAGGCGAGCCAGCGCTCGCGTTCGGTGGGCGCTGCGGGATCGCGCGCCGGCAGCGGCGCCGTCACCGGATCGCCCGACTGCGCACCCTCGTCGGCGGCGTGCTGCGCGGCACCCTCGCAGCCGCGGCCCTGCCAGCCCGCGGCCGGGTCGACCGGCTCAGGGCCGCGGAGCGCAGCCATCCACGCCGCCTCGGTCGCCGCATCGAAGCCGGCCGGCATGGGCGAGCCGCCCTCCCACCACTGCCAGTCGAGGTACTCGTGTCCGGCCTCGCGCATGCACTGCCGGATCAGGTCCTGCTGGCCGAGCCACGCGGCGCGCTCGGCCTCCGGAATGAACGCCGGGTCGTCGGGATTCAGGTGCGGGTTGTAATCGGGCGACAGCGGATCGGACGGGTCGCGCGGGGGCGCCGGGGTGCTCGGCGTGGGCTGCGGCGCCGCGCTCGGCGGGGTCGTCGGCGATGGCGCGCTGCCGGGCGGCGCGGTGGCCGGCGGCGCACCGTTCGACGGCGGATCGGTCACGGGCGCGCCGTCGACCTCGCCCGCGTCGTAGCGACCGTCGGCGACGACGTCACCGCCGGACCGATCCGGTGCCTTGATGCCGATCTGCGAGCCGAGGGCGGCAGGGCCGGCGCCGTCGCCGATCGCCGCATACGCGCCGAACCCGACGCCCGCCGCGCACAGCGCGGCGACCCCGACGGCGAGAGCGACGGCGGCCGGGCGCTTCCGCATCGACCTGCGACGCTCACGAAACCGCGACGGACGAGTCCGCCGGCCGGGTCGCATGGTCTCGGGCATCGCGTGCCACCCTAAACGGACTGTCGTGTCCCCTGCAAGGGGGGTGACGAAGAGTTCACCCGACACCCAGGTTCACGGCGGGTTCACTCGACATCCGCTGGATCGGCCTGCCGTCGGCTGAGCCACATGAACGGCACCGCGAGCACCTGGATCGCGCCACTCAGCGCGAGCGACCCCGCATACCCCCAGACGTCGGCCGAGCGCCCGAGCACGGGCTGCACCACCGCACCGCCCGCGCTGCCGAGCAGCGAGTCGAACGACAGCACCGTCGCCCGCTGTTGCGACGGGATCATGCCGTTCAGGTACGCCTGCTGCACGGGCCCCGCCGCGGCGTCGACGAGTCCCCACACCACGAGCAGCACCAGCGCGACCCAGAAGTTCTGGAAGACGCCGAGGGCGACGAGCACGAGGCTGCCGACGACCAGGCTGAGCAGGATCGTCGTCGTGCGGCGCCGGAAGCGGCGGCGCACCCACGGCGCCATCCACCCGCCGATCACCTGCGACCCCGACAGGATCGCGGCCGCGAGCCCGGCGATCGTGTAGGCGCCCTCGTCACCCCAGAGCTCCACGAGATACGGCTGCAGGGCGTAGAACACGTAGAAGCCGACGCCGGACGTGAAAAACGAGGCGAACATGACGTACCGCACCGACGGCCTGCCGAGCCCGTACTTCAGCGAGGCGCGCACGACCTGTTTCGTCGCCTCGATCGGATGCGCGCGCCCGGCCGGTGTGAACCCGAGATCGCGCATGACCAGCGCCGCGACCACGAACATGACCACGAGGATGCCCGCGCGGATCAGGAACGGCACCCCGAGGTTCGTCGCCTGCGCGACGATGCCGCCGAGCAGCGAGCCGGCGAACATCGCCGCACCCGACAGGGCGAGACCGCGGCCGAAGACCCGCTCGAGGTCGCCCTGATACCCCGTCGCGGTGAGCGCGTCGACCAGCCAGGCCTCGACCGCGCCCGAGAAGAACGTGAACCCGAGACCGAGCAGCACCGACACGACCGCCCAGGCCCAGAAGTCCGCCTCGGTGAGCCAGAGCAGGTAATACAGCACGGTCGTGAGCGACAGGGTGATCGTCCCGAGCAGGTACGACACGCGGCGTCCCAGCGTGTCGGCGACGACACCGGTGGGCACCTCGAAGACGAGCATGCCGACCGAGAAGAAGGCGTTCGCGGCGAACGCCTCGAGGTTCGACAACCCCGCATCGAGGAGGAAGAGCGTGTTCACCCCCCAGATGAACGACGCCGCGAGGGTGTTGCCGATGAGCAGCGTGAAGTACACGCCCTGCACCCGGCGCGCGGTGTCGCGCACCGCGCCGGGCGTCCCGCCCGCGGAACTCACGCGAACCACCCTCGTCCGCTCACGCGATCATCATGCTCCGGTCGGCAGGCCTCGGCAACGGATGCCTCGCCGGGGAGTACGCTCCGGATCATGGTGCGTCAGCTCATCCGGGTCGGGATCTTCCTCGCGGGCGCCGCGATCGCGCTGCTGCTCGCGGCGCTGCTCGTTCACGCATTTCACCTGCAGTGGACCGGATTCGTGGTCGCGATCCTCGTGTTCGCGATCGTGCAGGCGGCCATCGAGTGGCTCGTGCGCAGGATCTTCGTCCGGAGCGCGCCCGCCGTGGCGGGCGTCGCGGGTCTGCTGTCGACCTTCCTCGCACTCTGGATCGCGTCGCTGTTCCCCGGAGGGGTGAGCTTCGACGGGGTCGGCGGGTGGATCCTCGCGGCGGTCGTCGTGTGGGTCGTGACGGCGGTGATCGGCTGGCTCGGCACGCGATTCCTGCTGCGCCCGCACGAGCATGGGCAGCATGCGAAGGATCGGCGCTGACGGGTCACGGCTCCATCGCACGGCGGATGTCTCGGGCGGGACGCCCGGCTAGCGTGAACCACGTGACCGTTCCATCTGATCCGACCCGAGTGGAGGCTGATCCGACCCGCATGGACGCCACAGCTTCGCCGGGTGCCGCCGCGCTGGGTGCGGCTGCGCCGGGTGCAGCCGCACCGGGTGCGGCCGCGCCGGCGGCGCCGGCCGTGATCGATGGTGTGGAGTGGGTCCGGCCCGGTCCGACGGCTCGGCAGCGACGCGGCGACCTCTGGCTGGCACTGGTGCTGTTCGGCGGGATGCTGATCAGCTGCCTGCTCTATCGCACGACCGGCGTGGGTGCCGATGCGCCGTTCTGGCAGCAGGTGGTCTGGGCCGCGACGATGTCGCTGCCGCTCGCGTTCCGTCGCATCGCTCCCGAGGTCGTGGTCATCGTCTGCAGCGTCGGGCTCGTCGTCGGCGGCACGACCGGCATCGCCGAGCTGCTCGTCTACAACATCTGCCTGTTCATCGCGGTCTACACCGTGGGGGCCTGGGGCCGCAGCCGTCGGATCGCGCTGGTCGTGCGCGGTCTCGTCGTGCTCGGCATGTTCGCGTGGCTGTTCTGGGGCCTCATCATCTCCTCGAACGCGCCCGACGCCCCCTTCTCGGACGAGGTGACGAGCGGTCCGATCTCGCCCTACGTGGGCTATGCACTCATCAACGTGCTCACCAACGTCCTGTTCTTCGGCGGTGCCTGGTACTTCGGCGACACCGCGTACCGGTCGGCCCGCAGCCGTGCGGCGCTCGAGCAGCGCACCGAGGAGCTCGCCATCGAACGCGAGCGTTCGCGCGACCGGGCCGTGGCGCTCGAACGCCTGCGCATCGCGCGCGAACTGCACGACGTGGTCGCGCACCACGTATCGGTCATCGGCGTGCAGGCCGGCGCGGCGCGGCGCGTGCTGGAGCGCGACCCGGCCCGCGCCGCCGCGTCGCTGTCCGCGATCGAAGAGAGCGCCCGCGAGGCCGTGTCCGAGCTGCACGGGCTGCTCGGCACCCTCAGGCACGGGACGAACGGCGGCGACGAGGCGCATCCGTCGACCGGGCCGGTCGCGGCGGCACCCCACGGGCTCGACGAGCTCGAGGCGCTCGCGGCGGACTCGAGCGCGAACGGTGTGCCCACGACCGTCGCGGTGGTGGGCGAGGCCCGCGAGGCGAGCACAGTGGTCGGGCTCACGGCATACCGGCTCGTGCAGGAGGCGCTGACGAACGTGCGCAAGCACGCCGGCGCCGGAGCGTCCGCCGAGGTGCGTCTGCGCTGGACCGACGATGCGCTCGAGGTCGAGGTGAGCGACACGGGCAGGGGGCGGGCTGACGCGCGGTCGTCCGTCGAACCGTCGGGGCTCGGTCAGGTCGGCATGCATGAGCGCGTGGCCGCGGTCGGCGGCAGGCTCGAGCTCGGCGCCCGCCGCCACGGCGGCTATCTCGTCCGGGCGACCCTGCCCGCACGGCGGAAGGAGATCGCGTGACCGTCCGTATCCTCGTCGTCGACGACCAGGCGCTCGTGCGCGGCGGGTTCCGCACGATCCTCGACTCCGAGCCCGGGCTCGAGGTCGTCGGCGAGGCCGCCGACGGGCATGCGGCGATCGCAGCGGTGGCCGAGTTCGACCCCGACGTCGTGTGCATGGACGTACAGATGCCCGGCATGGACGGGCTCGAGGCTACTCGTCGCATCGTCGCCGGAGGCGGCGATCGGCCCGCCGTGCTCGTGCTCACGACCTTCAACCGCGAGGACTATCTCTTCCAGGCGCTCGAGGCCGGCGCAAGCGGGTTCCTGCTCAAGAACTCGAGCCCCGAGCAGCTCATCGACGCGGTGCAGGTCGTGGCGCGCGGCGACGCACTGCTCTCCCCCGACGTCACGCGCCGCGTCATCCAGGCGGTCTCACGATCGGATGCCTCGGCCCCACGCGCCGGCGAAGCCCCCGAGGGTGCGATCCCTTCTGCCGATCCGGCAGGTTCGCAGCAGAGCGAGCCGGCCGAGCTCGGGACGCTCACCGAGCGCGAGCGCGAGGTGCTCGAGCTGCTCGCGGAGGGCATCTCGAACGGGCAGATCGCCGAGCGCCTGTTCGTCGGCGAGGCGACCGTGAAGACGCACGTGTCCAAGGTGCTCATGAAGCTCGGGCTCCGCGACCGTGTGCACGCCGTGGTCTACGCCTACGAGCACGGCGTCGTCCGCCCGCACGCCTGACCCGGGGCATCCGCCCCGCTTCGCTCCCACGCACCGAGAGGGTTGACGGGGGCAGCATTGCAGGTTAGCGTAAGCGAATCGTTAATTAAGGAGTTACTTACGTGGCGGCGACTGATGAGCTGAGCGCGGTCTTCCACGCACTCGCGGACCCGACGCGGCGCGCGATCGTCTCGCGGCTTCGCGAGGGGGCCGTGACGGTGAGCGAGCTCGCTGAGCCCTTCGCGATGAGCCGGCCCGCGATCTCGCAGCATCTGAAGGTCCTCGAACGGGCCGGACTCATCGAACGCACCGCCGACGCGCAGTGGCGACGGTGCACGCTCCGGACGGCTCCGCTCGACGAGGCATCCGCCTGGGTCGACCGGCACCGCGACGAGTGGAACGAACGCTTCGACCTGCTCGACGAGCGACTCCGCGAACGGAAAGGACCGACCGATGTCTGAGCAGACCGAACACCTCGCCAACGCGGCGCAGCCCGACCAGGGCGAGAAGCAGTTCACCATCACCCGCGTCTTCGATGCGCCGCGCGAACTCGTGTGGCGCGCGTGGACGGACCCCGACGAGGCGCCGTACTGGATGCATCCGCACGGACTCACGACTCCACGGGAGCAGGTCGACTTCGACGTGCGCCCCGGCGGACGCTACCGGTACACCATGGTCACCGCCGACGGTGCGACCTACCCGACCGGTGGCACGTATCGCGAGGTCGTCGAGCCAGCCCGCCTGGTCTTCACCTGGGGGTCGCCCGATGACGCCGACGAGATCATGCCCGTCATCACGATCGACCTCGCCGAACACGGTGAAGACGGACGTCAGACCCGCATGACGTTCCACCTCGACGGCATCGCGGGCGTTCCCGGCGACGACGACGTCTACGACGGGTGGTCGGAGGCACTCGACGAGCTCGACGTGCACGCACGCGACCGCTCGGGTGGGAGCGCCGCCTGATGGGCCGGCTCACCGTCGAACAGATCGTAAGCGTCGACGGCTACGCCGCGGAGCCCGACGGCGGCATGCACTTCGCCGAGGCGGCCGAGACGGGCAACCCGAACGACGCCGATCAACTCGCGTTCCTGCACGACATCGACGCGATCCTGCTCGGTGCGACCACCTACCGTATGTTCGCGGACTACTGGCCGACGGCCGACCCCGCCGTCGAGGTGGTCGCGGAGCCGATCAACCGACTGCCGAAGTTCGTCGCCTCGAACACGCTGACGGATGCCCCGTGGGGCGACACCGGCTCGATCGAGATCCTGCGCGGGGACGCCGCAGACTCGATCGCTGCGCTCAAGAAGCGCTTCGGCCACGTCATCGTGTGGGGCAGCCTTACGCTCGCCGACGCCCTGTTCGAGGCGGACCTCGTGGACACCCTGCGGCTGCGCGTGGTGCCCGCGCTCATCGGCGCCGGCCGCTCGTTCACGCCCGCAACCCTCGGCGAACGCCGCCTCGAACTCGAGCGCGCCGTGCCGTTCGAGAGCGGCCACGTCGGCCTCACGTACCGTCTGACCTGAAACCACCGCGCCCCGATCGATGGGTGACGCCGGGGGGCGTGCGCGACGACTCAGCGCCGAGGGTCGCTCGCCGAGCGGTCGAGTTCATCGGCGGCCGCGGCAGCGCCCGGCGAGAGGCCGGGTGCACCGGCGCTCGCCGTTTCGGAAGCCGGGTCACCGCCGTCGGCGACCCCGTCACCCGTCTCGCTCTCGCCCTCAGCCGGCGCGCCCTGCTGATACTCGGCGGAGAGCAGGCGGTAGGCGCGGCTCGCGAAGGCGAGGATCGCGAGCACGACCATCACCAGACCCGCGAACAGGAAGACGAGCGCGATGCCGCGCGCGTCACCTTCGCCGAGCAGCCAGCCCCAGGTCTGCGCGCCGCCCTCGGACTCCATGTACGGGATGATCCAGAACTCCGCGATCGGCGCGATCAGGAACGCCGTCACGGGCGCAGCCGCCGACTCGACGGCCGCGGCGAACCCGAACACCCGCCCCTGGCGCCTGAAGGTCACAACCTTCTGGATGACGGTCTGCTCGGCCGCCTCGATGATCGGCACGATGGCCATGTACGCCCAGATGCCGAGGCCGTAGAGCACCCACCATTCGCGGATCGTGAACAACGCCCCGAGCAACCCCATGCCGATCACCGCGAGCAACATCGTGCGGATCGGGTTCTTGCCGAGCCCGAACTTCGCGATCGCGAGCCCGCCGATGATGAAGCCCGTCGAGGTCACGCCGAGCACGACACCCCAGATCTCGACCGGGAACAGCGTGAGGCCGTACGGGTCCATGAGCGCCATGTAGACGCCGCCGATGAGGTTGTTGAACGTCGAGAACAGGATCAACGCGAAGAGCCCGGGCGCCGACCGGATCGCGGCGATGCTCCCTCGCAGGTCGATGGCCGGCGCGCGTTCGCCCTCGGGCTCGGGCTTCGGCTCGGGGACGCGCAGGAACAGCAGGTGCACGAGCGCGATGAGCGTGAGCCCGATCGCGATGACGAGGGTCCACCCCATGCCGAGGAGGCCGATCGCGAGCCCGCTGAACACGCTCGTCACCATGAACGCGACGCCCTGGACGGTGCCGACGAGACCGTTCGCGTTCGCGTGCCGGTCGACCGGCACGAGCAGCGTGACCGTCGTCGACAGTGCGATGTTGCGCATGTGCTCGATCACCGCGCCGAACAGGATGATGCCCGAGAACAGCCAGAACCACGGACCGCCGAGATCGAGGAGCGCGGCCTCGGGCTGCACGAGGTAGAGCACGCCGGCGATCACGAACGAGGCGAGCGTGACCACGGTCGAGAAGATCATGACCTGCAGCTTGCGGTGCCGGTCGACGATGGTGCCGAAGATCATGGCGAAGACCGCGATGAACAGCATGTACGCGCCGCCGATGATGCCGGTCGCGAGCACCGAGCGGGTCTCGAGGTACACCCAGAACGTGAGCGCGAACCACAGGAAGCTCGTCGTGACGTTCGCGATGAGGGTGTTGCCGAGGACCTGCAGGAACGTGCGCATGCCGTTCGGCGGCGGCACCACGCCGGTCGCCCCGGCAGCCTGCCCAGCAGCCTGCCCGGCAGCCTCCCCAGCAGCCTGCCCAGCCGACCCGATCGAGCTTTCCTCAGTCACGCGTGCGACGCTACCCACCCCCTCCGACATCCGGAAGAGGCAACCCGCCGCTCCGGCCTCCCCCACGCGGCGGAGCCCGCCGATCGCCCCGAATTCCGTCGCGCGACGGATGCCGCCCGCACCGAGGCATCCGTAGCGTGAGCCCCATGCTGGAACTCGACCATCTCACCAAGCGCTACGGCGACCGGCTCGCGCTCGACGACGTGAGCTTCACCGTCGGCGACGGCCGGCTCACGGGCTTCGTCGGCGGCAACGGCGCAGGCAAGACCACGACCATGCGTATCGCGCTGGGCGTGCTCGCCTCCGACGGCGGCAGCGTCCGGCTCGACGGCGCGCCGATCACCGCGGCCGACCGCCGCCGCTTCGGCTACATGCCCGAGGAGCGCGGACTGTACCCGAAGATGAAGGTCCTCGAGCAGACCGTCTACCTCGCGCGCCTGCACGGCTGGAGCCCCGCGGCAGCCCGCCGCAACGCGACGGACCTGCTCGAGCGGCTCGGGCTCGGCGAGCGCCTGAACGACACCGTCGAGTCGCTCTCGCTGGGCAACCAGCAGCGCGCCCAGATCGCCGCGGCGCTCGTGCACCGGCCCGAGGTGCTGGTGCTCGACGAGCCGTTCTCGGGCCTCGACCCGATGGCCGTCGACACCGTGCAGTCGGTGCTCGCCGACGAGGCCGCGAAGGGCGCGCCCGTGCTGTTCTCGTCGCACCAGCTCGACGTCGTCGAGCGCCTGTGCGACGACCTCGTCATCATCGCCGGCGGCCGCATCCGCGCGGCCGGGTCGCGCGATGCGCTGCGCGAGCAGCACGGCTCCGATCGCTGGGAGCTGCTCACGGCCGGCGACGCCGGCTGGGTGCGCGAGATCCCGGGCGTCACGGTGGTCAGCTTCGACGGCGGCTGGGCGCTCTTCGAGGCCGAGACGGATGCCTCGCGGCAGGCCGTGCTCGCCGAGGCGGTCCGCCGCGGCGACGTGGTGAGCTTCACGCGCGAGCAGACGACGCTCGCCCAGATCTTCCGGGAGGTCGTGCAATGAGCAAGGTCGATCAGCGCGCGCAGCGCGCGTCGAACGAGTGGCGCACGCCGGGCTTCGGCCACGGCGCCGGGCTCGTCGCGGGCCGCGAGGTCTCGACGAAGCTGCGCAGCAAGGCGTTCCTGATCACGACGGGACTGCTCATGCTCGCGGTGCTCGCCTCCGTGATCCTGAGCTCGGTGCTGAGCGGCACCGCGTCGGGGCCGACGAAGGTCGCGGTCGTCGGGGCCGCGTCGAGCGTCGTGACCGAGCCTTCCGGCCTCGAGGCTGTTCCCGCCGACGACCTCGCCGCGGCCGAGCAGTTGCTCCGCGACGAGGAGGTCGACGCGATCGTCGCGCCGACCGACGCGGTCGAGGGCGCGGGGCTCACGGCGGCGTCGCCCGGCAGCCCGGATGCGTCGGCCGCGGGCCTCGACGTGACGGTCATCGGGTTCGATCAGGCGCCGGGCTCGGTTGCGAGCGCGCTGTCGATCCAGCCGGCGACGGCGATCCTCGAGCCCGCGGCGGCCGACCCGCTGCTGGCGTACTTCGTCGCCTTCGGGTTCGGCATCGTGTTCTTCTTCGCCGCGCTCACGTTCGGCGGCACCATCGCGGCATCCGTCGTGGAAGAGAAGCAGACCCGGATCGTCGAGATCCTGCTGTCGACCGTGTCGGCACGGCAGCTGCTCACGGGCAAGGTGCTCGGCAACAGTGTGCTCGCGTTCGGGCAGATCATCGCGATCGCGGCACTCGCGATCCTCGGGCTCGCGGTGACCGGTCAGCGGATCCTGCTCGGCGGGCTCGGCCCGTCGGTGCTGTGGTTCGTGGCGTTCTTCATCGTCGGGTTCATCATGCTCGCTGCGCTGTT
Source organism: Agromyces protaetiae (assembly GCF_030866785.1). Taxonomy (NCBI): domain Bacteria; kingdom Bacillati; phylum Actinomycetota; class Actinomycetes; order Micrococcales; family Microbacteriaceae; genus Agromyces; species Agromyces silvae. The sequence continues at coordinate 3,684,802 of NZ_CP133018.1, forward strand.
CGCGGCGACGGCGGCGACCGTCTCGCGGTCGGAGGACGTCGGCGGCGTGACCACGCCCGTGACGATGCTCGTGATGATCCCGTACTTCCTGATCATCTTCTTCAACGACAACCCGACGGTGCTCACGATCATGAGCTATGTGCCGTTCTCGGCGCCCGTGGGCATGCCCGTGCGCGTCTTCCTCGAGCAGGCCGAGTGGTGGGAGCCGATCCTGTCGCTCGTGATCCTCGCGGCGACCGCGGCGCTTGCGGTGCTCGTCGGCGAGCGCGTGTACCGCAACTCGCTGCTCCGCACCGGCGCGCGCGTGCCATTCCTGCAGGCGCTGCGCGGCTGAGCCCCGCGCGAACCCAGGTCGTTCGTCGGCCCCGCCCGGTTGGGCGGGGCCGACGTTCGTCCCGCCCTAACCCTGTCGTGTCATACTCATATACCAGCCGTGATATGCTGGTAGACCACGACCCCCGTGGAGAGAGAAGCAGGGATATCAAGGATGGGTTCGAAACGAACTGGACGACTGTTGGCAGCGCTCGGCTGCGCCGCCATCGTGAGCCTCGTCGCACCGGTGGCGGCGTACGCCGCCGAAGCGGTGCCGACGGAGTCGGTGGCGACCGTTGAGCCGGCGGACACAGCGGCGTCGGACCAGCCCGCGGAGTCGGCCGAGGCATCGGCCACGGCGGAGGCAGCCGAGCCGCCGACCGCCGAAGCGGAGACGACGTCCGCGGCATTCAGCGAGGTGCCCGGCGCGACAGCCGGCGTCCCGTACCGTCACCAGCTCGTGTTCACCGGCTCGGCGACGACGTTCGTCGCCGAGCACCTGCCCGACTGGCTCAGCATGGACTCGAGCGGTCTCCTGACCGGCACGCCCACTGTGGCGAACGCGGACGGCTCGTTCAAGGTGGCGACCGTCGACCGCAGCACGATGCGCCTCGTCGAGCAATGGATGCCAATCATCGTCGCCGAGCCCGTCCCCGTGTTCACCGGCGAACTGCCGCCGGTGCGCCAGAACGAGCCGTACTCCTATCAGGTTCAGGCTGCTGCTGCGGGCGACCCGTCGCTCACGTTCACGGCGAGCGGGCTTCCCGCCGGCTTCTCGATCACCCCCGGCGGTCTCATCACCAGCGTTCCTCTGGCGAAGCCGGGCAGCTACCCCGTCACGATCACGGCGACCACCAACCAGGTGTCGCCGGTGAGCAGCTCCGTCACCTGGACGCTCATCGTGACCGAACCCGAGAAGCCCGTGATCACCAACTCGTTCCCGCCCGCACAGCAGAACCGGGAGTTCTCTCACCAGGTCGAGTTCACCACTCCCCCGGACACCACGGTCACCATCGCAGCCACCGGCCTGCCGAAGGGGTTCTCGATCAAGCCGAGCGGTCTCATCACCGGGAAGCCGGACATGCGGCCCGGCACCTACCCCGTGACCGTCGAGGCCATGGCGCTGTCCAAGATTCCCGGGCGTGGGCCGGTATTCTCCTCAATCCTCTGGACGCTCATCGTGGCCGAACCCGAGAAGCCGGTGATCACCGGCACGCTGCCGGCCGCACGGCAGAACGTGGCGTTCTCCCACCAGGTGCAGGCGACCGCCCCAGCCGACACCTCGCTCACGTTCACGGCGAGCGGACTCCCCGAGGGGTACGCACTCACCCCAGAAGGCCTCATCACCGGCAAGCCGGACACGAAGCCCGGAAGCTACCCCATCACGATCACCGCCACGACAGTGCCGAACCTGCCCGACCGAGTGCCGGTATCCGCCTCCGTCATCTGGACGCTCATCGTGGCCGAACCCGAGAAGCCGGTGATCACCGGCACGCTGCCGGCCGCGAGTGCTGACGAGCAGTACTTCCACGAAGTGCAGGCGACGGCGCCCGCCGACACGTCGCTCACGTTCACGGCGAGCGGACTGCCGCACGGCTACTCGATCGCACCGAACGGCATCATCACGGGCCCGCACGACGCGAAGCCCGGAAGCTACCCGGTCACGATCACCGCTACGGCGCAGCCCCTCCTTCCCGGCAGGGTGCCGGTGTCGAGCTCGGTCACCTGGACGCTCGTCGTCACCGAGCCCGAGCGCCCGGTGCTCGCAGAACTCGTCCTGCCGGCCGCCGTGCATGACACGCCCTATTCGTATCAGGTCGCTGCGAAGGCGCCGGCCTCACGGCCCTATCTGACATTCACGGCATCAGGGTTGCCCCGAGGGTTCTCGATGACGCCGGACGGCCTCATCTCCGCGAACGCGAATGCCGCCAGGCCAGGGAAGTACCCGGTGACCATCGGGGTCACCGCGGATGTCTCGGGCCGGCCGTCAGTCGAGGGCAAGCCGGTCACGGTGATCCTCGAGGTCCGCGACTTCTGGTGGGACGAGCTCGGCCGCTACCACCGGATCGTCAACGACAGCGACTACAACGACCTCAACGACGAGCGAGTCGTCTCCGGGGACTGCCCGGCTGCGATGTTCCTCGACGTCCGTTCGGGAACCGATGGACGGGCCGTGGGCCAGGGCTTCATCGTGAAGACCGACTCGTGGACCACCGCGTTCAGCCGAACCGGCGTCCTCCGGTACAAGGCGCATCCGGACGGCCGAGCGGCCAGCGGCATGGACCTTCGGGTCACTGCCACCGGTAACCCTGGCGTGTACGTCGAGATGGTGTGCACGGGCGACCCCGCCTACGCCTGGAAGGGCTGACCGCTCCACTCCTGCCACCCACGCCCGACCCGCCGAACCGGCGCCGTGGGTGGCAGGATGGTGCGGTGACCTCGCAGCTCCACGACCCCGGCTTCCGGGGCTTCGCCTCCGACAACTACTCCGGCGTGCACCCCGAGGTGCTCGCGGCCGTCGCGGCCGCGAACGTCGGCCACCAGGTCGCGTACGGCGAGGACGTCTACACGGCCCGCCTGCAGGAGGTGTTCGCCGAGCACTTCGGCGCGGGCGTCGAGGCGTTCCCAGTGTTCAACGGCACGGGCGCGAACGTCACTGGCCTGCAGTCCATGCTGCCGCGCTGGGGCGCGGTCGTCGCGGCCGGCACGGCGCACATCAACACCGACGAGGGCGGGGCTCCCGAACGCGTGGCCGGCATCAAGCTGCTCACCGTGCCGACACCCGACGGCAAGCTCACACCAGAACTCATTGACCGCGAGGCGTGGGGCTGGGGCGACGAACACCGCGCGCAGCCACTCGTGGTGTCGATCACGCAGACCACCGAGCTCGGCACCGCCTACTCGGCCGACGAGATCCGCGCGATCGCCGAGCACGCGCACGGCCTCGGCATGCGCGTGCACCTCGACGGCGCCCGCCTCGCGAACGCCGCAGCCTCGCTCGGCCTGCCGCTCAGCGCCTTCACGCGCGACGCGGGCGTCGACGTCGTGAGCTTCGGCGGCACCAAGAACGGTGCGCTCGGTGCCGAGGCGATCGTGGTGCTCAGCCCCGAGGCATCCGATGGCCTCACCTACCTGCGCAAGCTGAACATGCAGCTCGCGTCCAAGATGCGCTTCGTCTCCGCCCAGCTCATCGCGCTGCTCGAGGGCGACCTGTGGCTGCGGAGCGCATCGCACGCGAACGCCATGGCGCGGCGCCTGCGCGACGCGCTCGACGCGGGCATCGCCGCGGGCGAGCTGCCCGGCCTCGGGTTCACGCAGGCGACGCAGTCGAACGGCGTGTTCGCGACGCTGCCGGCCGGCGTCGCCGACCGGCTGCGCGAGCGCGGCTTCCGGTTCTACGACTGGGACGCCGCACGCGGCGAGGTGCGCTGGATGTGCTCGTTCGACACGACCGAGGCCGACATCGACGCGTTCGTGGCGGGCATCCGCGAGGAGCTCGCGGCGGCCTGACGGGTCTCGATACGCCCGCCGGGCCAGCTCGACGCCTCGACCGACCGGACGCGGAATGTTGTGAGCTTTCATGCGTTGTAATGGAGCGGGACGACGGCGCCCCGGCACCGATCCACCGCACTACGAAAGCTGACGTCAGATGACCCTCGTCACCCAGAACCGCCACGCCGACACGACCGCCCCGCTCCTCGACGCGCTCGTCGCCCGCTGGAGCCCGCGCGCCTACGACCCCACGGCCGACGTGCCGACCGAGACCCTCAAGACCGTGTTCGAGGCGGCCCGCTGGGCGCCGTCGGCCAACAACGTACAGCCCTGGCGCTTCGTCGTCGCCCGCCGCGGCACGGAAGGATTCGCGAAGGTCCACGACGCGCTGCTCGGCTTCAACAAGACGTGGGCAGACTCCGCGGCCGTCCTCGTCGTCAACCTCGCCGAAGTCGTCGACGCCGACGGCAACCCGCGCCCGTGGGCACGGTACGACCTCGGCCAGGCCGTCGCGCACCTCACCGTGCAGGCGCAGCACGAAGGCTTGCACACCCACCAGATGGGCGGCTTCGATACGGCCCGCATCCGCGACGCTTTCGAGCTCGACGACCGGCTCGAGGTCGTGTCGGTGACGGCGATCGGCGTGCTCGGCGACGCCGCGACCCTGCCCGACGCCCTGCGGGAGCGCGAGCACGCCCCGCGCGTGCGCCTGCCCCTCGAGGAGCTCGTGACCGTCGCCGCCTGACACCGCGCGGACCGTCGGTCCAGCTCGAGCATACGACGTCAGTGGATACCACTATCCTGATCACATGACTGCGTCTGAGCTCGCCGACTTCTACGCTGCAGCGCTCGAGGAATGGGAGAATTCCGGCGAGGCCGACCTCTGGGCCGGCGCCGACAGACCCGTCACTGCGGCCGAGCGGGCCGGGTGACCGCTTCGAGGAGCTCGAGCACGTGCCGGTACGAGCGGCCGGTCGCGGTGGTCATGCCGATTTCGCACGTGCGGTTCGCCGACACGTGGTCGTCGAACTCGCGCGCCGTGATCTCCGCGGCTTCGGCCGCGGTCGCGCTCGCGGTGAGCTCGGGATGCAGCAGCCCGCGATCGCCCGCGTACGCGCAGCAGCCCCAGTCGACCGGCTCGTAGACCTCGGCGGCGGCCGCCGCCGCGATCGCCAGCAGGTCGCCGTTCGCGCCCAGCGCGGTCGTCGAGCAGGTCCGGTGCACCGCGACCGATCCGACCCGCTGCACGACCGTGAGCCGGTCGAGCACGCGTTCCCTGACGAACGTCGTCGCATCCACGAAGCGGAGTCGTGGCTCGTCGGCGCTCGCGGCCGCCGCGATCGCCTGCATGGTCTCCAGCCCCTCGGTGCAGGATGCCGCATCGCACACGATCGGCAGCCGGCCGCCGTCGCTCGCCGCGAGCAGCGCGGGGAGCACGCGCTCGGTCATGCTGCGGTACCCGTCGAGGAAGCCCTTCGACTTCCACGGGGTTCCGCAGCACAGCGAGCCCGAGTGCTCGGGGACGACGAGGGCGACCCCCGCGCGTTCGGCGAGCCGGAGGAACGCCGTGGTGGCGCCGACCGGTCGGCCGTCGGCGCCGGCCTCCGGGCCGAACATGGTCCCGATGCATGCGGCGAAGAAGACCGCGTCGGCGGTCGCCGGGTCGCCGCCCGGCTTCGGCCGGGCCGTGCCGCCGCCGGGCAGCGACCCGTCGTAGTGCGGCACGGTGTCGGCGCCGAGCACGGCCCGGCCCACGGTCGTCGCCGCGCGCACGAGCGGGGTCGGCAGTGCCTTCGCGGCATCCAGCGCGACGCCGCCCGCGCGGGTCACCGGACCCCACGTCTTCGCGGCCACCGACCAGCCGGCGGCGAGCAGCGGGTTGCGCTGCTCGGCGCGGAGCCGGCGGACCAGGTCGCCCGTGTTGATATCGACCGGGCAGGCGACCGCGCACATCCCGTCGACCGCGCACGTCTGCACGCCGTCGTAGTCGTAGTCGGCGGCGATCTCCGCGACGAGGTCGTGGTCGCCGGCCGCCTCGGCCGCCTGCAGGTCCCGGCGCAGCGCGATGCGCTGGCGGGGTGTGAGGGTGAGGTCTTTGCTCGGGCAGGTCGGCTCGCAGTACCCGCACTCGACGCAGCGGTCGACCTCGGCCTCGACGGTGGGCACGAGCTTGAGATCGCGCAGGTACGAGCCCGGATCGTCCGAGAGCACGACGCCGGGATTCAGCAGCCCCTCGGGGTCGAAGAGCTGCTTGACCTCGAGCATCATGCCGTACAGCACGTCGCCGTACTGGCGGCGCACGAACGGCGCCATGATGCGCCCCGTCCCGTGCTCGGCCTTCAGCGAACCGCCCTGCGCGAGCACGAGCTCCACGAGGTCGTTCGTGAACCGCTCGTAGCGCGCGAGCAGCACCGGATCCTCGAACCGTTCGTTCAGCAGGAAGTGGATGTTGCCGTCTTTGGCGTGGCCGAAGATGACCGAGTCCTCGTACCCGTGCTCGTCGAACAGCTCGATCAGTCGTTCGCAGGTCGCGAGCAGCCGCTCGACGGGCACGACGATGTCCTCGAGCAGCGCGGTCGTCCCCGACGGGCGCGCGCCGGCCACCGCCGTGTAGAGGCCTTTGCGCACGTGCCAGAGCGCTGCGCGCTCGTCGGCATCGGTCGTGAGCGCCGGTTCGACCGCGAGCGGCAGCGCCGCGAACACCGGCGCCACCGCGCTGCGCGCCACGGCCAGCGCATCGGCATCGCCCGCGTGCACCTCGACGAGCAGTGCCGCGTGCTCGACGACGTCGAGCCCGGCGATCGCGGCCGGCGCGTCGGCCGCGCGCTGCGCGACCCGAAGGGATGCGGCATCCATCAACTCGATCGTCGCGAGGCCCGCCGCGACCAGCGCGGGCAGCGCGGCCGTCGCGTCGTGCAGATCCTCGAAGACGAGCAGGCCGGTCGCGACCGCCGGAAGCACGGGCACGGTCGCGAACTCGGCCTCGGCGACGAACGCGAGCGTGCCCTCGCTGCCGATCACGAGGTGCTCGAGAATGCGGGCCGGGTCGTCGAAGTCGAGGAGGGCGTTCAGCCCGTACCCCATGGTGTTCTTCATCGAGAACAGCCGGCGGACGGTCGCCGCGGACTCCTCGTCGGCGAGGAGCCGGCGGCGCAGGTCGAGCAGGCCGTCGTGCAGGCCGGGTTCGAGCTCCCTGAGGCGCGCGGCGGCATCGGGGGCGGATGTCTCGAGGACGGTGCCGCTCGGCAGCACGATGCGCAGCCCGGTGACCGTGCGATAGCTGTTCTCGGTGATCCCGCAGGCCATGCCGCTGGAGTTGTTGGCGATCACGCCGCCGATCGTGCACGCGATCTCGCTCGCCGGGTCGGGCCCGAGTCTGCGGCCGTGCCTGGCCAAGCGCACGTTCGTCTGCCGCACCGTCGCGCCCGGCTGCACGCGGACCGAGCGGCCGTGCTCACCGACGACGATGCGCCGGAACGCCGACCGGGTGTCGACGAGGACATCGCCCGTGACGCCCTGGCCCGACAGGCTGGTCCCGCCCGAGCGGAACGTCACGGAGCGGCCGGCCGCGCGCGCTGCGGCGAACACGCGGGCCACCGCGCCATCGTCGGCGGGCGTGACGACCACGTCGGGCACCAGCAGGTAGTGGGATGCATCGTGCGCCATCGCGAAACGATCGATCGAGCGCTGCCGGACCGGCGCCGACGCGCCGAGCAGGTCGGGTTCGAGCACGGGCGCGAGCACAGGGGACGTCATCGGCCACTCCTCCAGAATTGTCTGACAAGTACACTGTACTGGCAGCTTGGAGCCGGCGGGGTACGCTCGGACCGACGAAGGGGGAGGCCGGTGGCGGGGGTTCAGGTGGTGGGCGTGGTCGACGCGGTCGCCGCAGCGCTCCGGAGCGCGGTGCTCGACGGCGAGCTGTCGTCCGGAGCATCCGTCACCGAGGCATCCGTCGCGACCCGTTTCGAGGTCGCGAGGCCGAGTGCGAAGGCCGCGATCGAGAAGCTGGTCGCCGACGGCCTGCTGGTCCGCAGCGCACACCGCTCGGCGCGGGTCCGGAGTCTCGACGCCGACGCCGTCCTCGACGTGTACGCGACCCGCCGGCGCATCGAGGAGGCGGCCCTCCGCGAGCTCGCGGCCTCGCGCGCCGTGCCCGAGGCCGCGGCCGACGCACAACGCGAGATCGGCGAGCACCTCGGCGGGTCGAGCGTGGACATCGTCGACCCCGACATGCGATTCCACTCCGCGCTCGTCGACGCCATCGGCAGCGAGCGCACGAGCCGCGCCTATGCCGCGCTCGTCGACGAGGTGCGGCTCTGCATGGTGCAGGTGCAGGGGCGCCGGCTCGTGTCGGTCGACGCGATCCTCGCGGAGCATGCGCGCATCCTCGACCACCTGGCGGCCGGTGACGCCGACGCGGCGGCGACCGAGCTCGCCGGGCACCTCGGCCGTGCTGGCCGCCGCCTCGCCGACGCGATGCGAGCCTGAGCCCAGACGGCTCCCCGACGCGCACACGGGGGCCGCGGATGCATCCGCGGCCCCCGTGTCACCGGCCCGGAGCCGGCTGCGATCGCTCAGCCCTTGGTCGCACCCGCCGTGAGGCCCGACACGATGTACTTCTGCGTGAACAGCGCGATGACCATGATCGGCAGCGTCACGATCACCGCCGCGGCCATCAGCCCGCCCCAGTCGATGCTCGCGTAGCCGACGAAGTCGAAGATCGCGACCGGCAGCGTCTTCGTGCTCGCACCGGAGAGCACCAGCGCGAACATGAAATTGTTCCAGGCGAAGATGAACGACAGGATGCCCGCCGTCGCGACGCCGGGCATCGACAGCGGCAGCGTGATCCGCAGGAACGCACCGATGGGCGTCAGGCCGTCGACCTGTGCCGCCTCCTCGAGCTCCTCGGGCATCGACTGGAAGTACGACATCATGATGTAGAGGATCAGCGGCAACGACACGAACATCATCGACAGGATGAGCACGGCGAAGCTGCCGACGAGCCGCATCTGCGAGAACACGATGTACCACGGCACCAGCAGGCTCACGCCGGGGATGATGCGCGCGAGGAGCACCGCCATCGCCGACTTGCCCATCACGAACCGGCTCATGCTGTACGCGGCCGGCACGGCGAGCACCAGCGAGAGCACCGTCGCGACGAAGGCGACGAAGAACGAGTTCCAGATGAATGCGCCGTAATTGGCCTGCCCGAAGACCGTGCCGTAGTTGGCGAGCGTCGGCACGAAGCTGAACATCTTCGAGGGGTCGTAGATGTCGACGTTGGTCTTGAAGCTCGCCAGCACCATCCAGAGGATCGGTGCGACGAACGTCACGATCACGGCCACGAGTCCGACCGTGCGGCCGACCGACGGCCAGGGGAACCGCTTGCGTCGCGCCTCCCGGGGCACGGTCACGCTGCGCGTGCTGTCTGTCTCGGCCGAGCCGCCCGCCGGCGGCAGGGTCAGGTTGCGGGTGCTCAATTGTTCACCGCCTTCTTGCGCAGGGACATGACCCAGATCAAGCCGATGATCATCAGGAAGAAGATGATCAGCACCGCCGAGGACTGCCCGTACCGGTTGTAGTCGAAGCTGAGCCCGTACGCGTAGATGTTGAGCGTCTCGACCTCGTGGAACGAGCCGCCGCCCTTGCCCTTGGTCGCGTACAGGATGTCGAACGTCTTCAGCGCGTCGATCCCGCGCAGGATGACCGCGGCCGCGATGGTCGGCGCGAGCAGGGGGAGCGTCACGAACCACAGCCGCTGCCACCAGTTGGCGCCGTCGACGCGTGCGGCCTCGTCGGGCTCCTCGGGCAGCGCCGTGAGGCCCGCGAGGATGATGAGCGTGACCATCGGCGTCCACTGCCACACGTCGACGAAGATCAGGGTGCTGAGTGCCGTGTCGGGGCTGCTCAACCAGGGCTGCGCGGGAATCCCGAACCAGCCCAGGAACTCGTTGGCGAACCCGATGCTCGGCTCGAAGATGAGCCGCCACATCATGCCGATCGCGACGGGCGTCGCGACCAGCGGGAGCAGGATGGCGACCCGCACCCATTTCTCGCCCTTGAAGGGCTTCCAGAGCAGGAGGGCGATCGCGATGCCGAGCACGACCTCGAAGATGAGCGCCCCGCCCGTGAAGTACACGGTGCGCCCGACTGCCGGCCAGAACCGTTCGGTATCGGTGAGGATGTTCAGGTAGTTCTCGAACCCGATGAAGTCGAACGGCGCCCGCACGGACCCCCTCGAGTTCGTGAGACTGAGGACCAGCGTCCAGGCGAGGGGGAAGATCAGCAGCAGCGCGATGAAGATCATCGCCGGTGCCGCGAACACCCACTTCCGGCGCTTGTTCACCCAGCGCGAGTACTTCTCCCACGCGCCGACGTCGTGCTGTGTAGCCGTGCTCACGGGTCACCTCCTTCGGTGAGGGCGAGCCGGTGGGTCGCGGGGTGCCGGCCCACCGGCTCGGATGCGATGTCGTTACTGGTTCTCGTCGTCGAGGAAGGCCTGGAACTTCTCCTCGGCGCTCTCGGCCGCACCGGCCACGTCGCCGCCGGTGATGCCCACGACGATCGGGTCGCCGACGATCTCACGCGCCTCAGCGACGTTGACGACCTGCGGCCGGTCGTAGCCGACGCCGTTCTCGGCGTTGGCGTTGATCGCCTCGGCGAGCGCGGGCGGGAAGCTGGCCGTGCCGGCCGGGTCGGCCCAGACCGAGGAACGGGCGCCGGGCACGCCCTCCGACTGGGTCGCGAGCACCGTGTCGAAGCTCGTGGCCCATTCGATGAACTGCCACGCGTTGTCCTGGTTCGGCGAGTCGGCGTTGATGCCGAGCGCCCAGGCGGGGATCGAGTAGGGCTTCGAACCAGCCGGGCCCTCGGGGAACGGTGCGTAGCCGAGCTTGTCGGAGACCGTCGAGTTCTCGGGCAGCGCCATGTTCTGGTACAGGCTGCTCGCGTCGGTGTAGAACGCCGCCTGACCCTGGGCGAAGATGGCGGATGCCTCGGCCCAGTTCATGTCGGTGCTGACGTTCTCGGGTCCGTAGTTGTTGATGAGGCCGCCGTAGTACTCGTAGGCCTCGACCGCCTCGGGCGAGTTGACCGTGGCGGTGTCGCCGTCGGCGAAGTCGCCGCCGAAGCTGAACAGGTAGCTCGAGAACTGCGTGACCGCAGCGGACTTGCCCGTTCGCGCGATGAAGCCCGCGGTGCCCGGGTTCGCCTCGGAGATGACCTTGGCGGCGTTCTCGAGCTCGTCGAGGGTGGTCGGCACCTCGAGGCCGGCCTGCTCGAGCAGGTCGGTGCGGTAGTAGAGCACCTCAGACTCGGTGATGAGCGGCACCCCGACGACGGTGTCCTCGTAGCTGGTGGCCTCGGCGGGGCCGGCCTGGAAGTCGCTCCAGTCCCACTCCTCGGCGCCCTCGGCGCGGTCGGTGAGATCCGCGAGGTAGCCGTTCTGCGCGAAGAGCTTGCCCTCCTGCAGCGGCCGGTACATCATGACGTCGATCTCGTCGGTACCCGCATTGAGCTTCACGTTGTACTGGTCGGAGAGCTGGTCCTCGCCGAGCTGCGTCAGCTCGACGGTGAGCCCCGTCTCTTCCTCGAACTCGGGGATCTTGTCCTTGATGATGTCGGTCCACACGTGGTTCGCCAGGGTCACACGAAGGACGTCGGAGCTCTCACCCCCTCCACCGGCGCAGCCGGCGAGCGCGCCGACCGTCAGTACACCCACTGCCAGTGCGGCAGCCTTCAGTCCCACTCGATGCGTCATCGCATCTCCTCTCGGTGATCGCGCTACTTCGCGCGGCCTTGGTGCGGCCGTATGATTACTCTAATAATTCATACTAGTCGTGCAAGCGCGACACAAGACGGACGAAGGAGTTCCATGGAGATCGATCTGCGCGGGAAGGTCGCCATCGTCACGGGAGTCGGCCGGGGTATCGGCCGTGAGATCGTGAGCACGCTGGCTCGCGAGGGCGTGACCACGGTCTCGGTGGACGTGAGCGTGGCCGACCTCGAGGCGACCGGCGAACTGCTCGACGGCCTCGGCGCGACGCACCGCGAACTCGTCTGCGACATCCGGGACAGCGCACGCGTCGCCGAGGTGGTCGCCGAGGTCGAACGCGATTTCGGACGCATCGACATCCTCGTGAACAATGCCGGCGTCGTCGGCAACGGTCCGATCGACACACTCGACGAGGCGACCTGGGACTTCGTGCACGACGTGAACCTCAAGGGCACCTTCCTCATGTGCCGCGCGGTGCTGCCGGTCATGAAGCGGCAACGATCGGGCCGGATCCTGAACGCGGCATCCTTCGCCGCAATCTCGCCGATCTACGCGAGCGGCGCCTACGCATCGTCCAAGATCGCCGTGGCGCACTTCACCAGGGCGCTCGCCGGTGAGGTCGGCCCGTGGAACATCACGGCGAACGCCTACGCACCCGGCATGGTCCCGACCGCGATGAACCACTTCGACGAGCTCCCGCAGGCCGAGCAGGACCGGCTGCTCGACACCCTCACCCTGCGCCGGTGGGGCGCGAAAACGGACATCGCCAGCCTGATTTGCTTCCTGTCCTCCGAGCTTGCGGGGTACATCACCGGTACGCTCATCGATATCAGCGGAGGCAAGCTCGCCACGCAAGTCCCCCGACTCGCCTACGAGGCCGCCGCAGCCGCCGGCGAATACGAGTTCGCGGCACTCGAATGACGGGAGGCTGGACGGTGGCGGACCTCAGGGGCGGCAACACCGCGCGATACCGGTCGAGAATCGGCACCGGTCTCTACGCCCATGTCGTCGACGTGCTCGGCCAGGAGATCATCGACGGGGACATCCCCGTCGGCACCATCCTCTACGCCGACCAGCTGTGCGAGCGACTGTCGGTCTCGCGGTCGGTCGTGCGCGAGGGCATCCGCACCCTCAGCTCGATGGGCCTCGTCGAGGCGCGCCCGCAGGTGGGCACGCGCGTGCTCCCGGCGAGCAGCTGGGATCTGCTCAACCCGTACGTCGTCAAATGGCGCGGCCAGGGCCCCGGCTACATCGACCAGATGAAGCAGCTGCTCGAGCTGCGCCTCGGGCTCGAGCACGCCGCCGCCGGCCTGTCGGCGAAACGGTTGCCGCCCGAGCTCGCCGAGGAGATGCTCACGCGCGCGATCGAGATGCGCGAGGCCTACCGCAGTGGTGACATCCGCACCTTCTTCGAAGCCGACGAGACCTTCCACCGGATCATGCTCGAGGGCACGCAGAACGCCGTGATCGCCCAGCTCGCCGACACGATCGGCGTCACGCTGCACCTGCGCGGCCAGGACACCCGCCCGGGGATGGTCGACATGACGGCCGAAGCGGTCGAGTCACACGTGCGCCTCGCCGAGGCACTGGTCGCGCGGGATGCCGAGCGCGCCCAGGCGTCGGCGCTCGAGCTCGTCCAGCTGACGCTCGCCGAGTTCGAGCAGACCCATACGCGGATCCGCGTGCAGTAGACGGGGGCCGAAGACACGGACGAGGGTGCGCGCCCAGCGGCTCGCACCCTCGTCTCGGTCGTCACACCGTCGTGCTCAGCCCGGCATCACCATCACGGACTTGATGTTGCGGCCGGACTCCATGTGCTCGAACGCCTGCTCCCACTCGGCCAGCTCGTAGACGCCGCCGAGCACCGTGCTGGTGTCCAGCGCCCCCGACGCGAACAGCGCGAGCACACGCTCCCACGTGGTCCACGTGTGCGAGAACGACCCGTAGAGCGTGACCGCCTTCGCGACGAGGGGGTCCAGGCTGAAGTTCAGCGGTTGCGGACCCCAGCCGACCTTGGCGATGGACCCGAACGGACGGACGAGCTCGAGCGCCTGCTTCAGCGCGACGCTCACACCCGTCGCATCGACCACGAGGTCGGCGCCGTTGCCGTCACCGAGGGACCGGATGAGCGCAACCGGGTCCTCCTTGGTGATGTCGACCGTGTAGTCGGCGCCGAGCGCGCGGAGCGTGGCGAGTCGGTGCTCGTCGACCGGCGTTCCCAGCACGACCGTGGTCCCGGCTCCGCGGAGCCGGGCGATGAGGAGCGAGAGCGCCCCGATCGCCCCGGCGCCCTGGATGACCACGAGATCCCCCGGCGTGACCGAGGCCCGCTCCACCAGCGCGTTGAAGGCGACCGCGAACGGCTCGGTCATCGCCGCCTGCTCGAACGAGACGTTCTCGGGGATGCGATGCAGCACACGGGGCTCGGCGAGCAGCAGCTCGCCGAACGCGCCGTCGCGGACCGCACCGTACCCCTGCCGCTCAGGGCAGAGGTTGTACCGGCCGGTGCGGCACAGGGCGCAGACGCCGCAGATCGAGGCCGCGGTCTCGCACACGACGCGATCGCCGACCTCCCAGCCGGTGACGTCGGCGGCGACCGCCGCGATCACGCCGGCGGTCTCGTGTCCGAGCGTGACCGGCAAAGTCACGTCCCAGCTCTGCCCGTTCCGCCACATGTGGATGTCGGAGCCGCACACGCCGACGGCGCGTGCACTCACGAGCACCGTGCCGGGCTGGAGCTGCGGCTCGGGGACGTCCCGGATCTCGACGTCGCCGTCGCCCAGCCCGTACTTCACGAGCGCCTTCATCGGGCGGGCTCCCTCAGCTCGTGCTCGGTCAGCGCGGGCTTCGCGATGCTCGGGAGTCCCGCCGCGGCGAGGGCCTCCTCGTGCTTCTGGACACGGACCGCGGTCGATCCGCCGAAGTAGAGGTCTCTCGCCTCGCGCAGGTAGTCGACCGACTCGGCCATCTCGCCCATGCCGTTGACGCCGTCTTCGATGCTGATCCAGCCGTCGTAGCCGGCGTCCGCGAGCGTGCGGAAGATCCGTGGGTAGTCGTTCATGCCGCGCCCGATGACGCCGTGCTGCAGCAGCGGCGAGTAGCCGATCGTGCCATCGCTCTGACGGAGGTCGTCGAGGCTGCCCCCGGGCGCGAGCGACCGGTCTGAGGCCTGCATGGTCACGACGCGGTCGATGACCGTCTCGAGGAACTCGGCCGAGTCGTCGCCCGCGACGATCGCGTTCGAGGGGTCGTACTGCACACCGAAGGTCGCCCGGTCGTCGATCGCATCGACGATGGCGGTGAAGACCTCGGCCTTCTGCGCGAACTCCGGGTAGGTCCAGTGCCCGTCCTTGTAGTGGTTCTCCATCGCGAGGGTCGTCCCGAGCTCGCGTGCGATCGGGATGAGGCGCGAGTAGGCGTCGACGACCCACTCGACACCCTGCTCGATGGAGACCTCGGGATGACGCTGACCCGAGAGCACGCGCGTGCTCGCACCGCGCCCGCCGAGGCGGGCCGTGATGCGGATCATCTCGACCTCCCGGTCGAACTCGGCCGCGCGGACCTCGGGGTCGGGGTGGGTGAAGTCCGGCGAGGCGCACAACATCGGCATCTCGAACCCGGCGTCCGACAGCGCCTCGCCGACCGAGTCGACGAACGCGTCGTCGGTCTGCCAGAACATGCCGCTGTACAGTTCGAGACCCTCGGCCGGCAGCGGCTTCGCCTTCTCGATCCACTCGAACACCGTCATCGTGCGCTGCACAGCCAGTGCATCCAGGTCCCCCTTGGGGAACACGCTGATCCTCATTCACACTCCCGTTCATCGTTGAAACTAAAAGTCATACGAATAAGACTATTATGAGATTTACCGCCTGCGCCAACATCCCGTGCGCCGCAACGATGCGAAAGGAACCACGAGAGCGATGATCATCGACGGAGGCCGCCTGCAAGGCTGGGCGGCCGAACTGCTCGAGACCTGGGGTTACGACCCCGACGACGCGGCCTACCTCGCCGAGACCCTCGTCGATGCGAACCTGCGCGGCGTGGACTCGCACGGGGTCATCCGGCTGCCCGCGTATCGCGCCCGCATCGACGCAGGCCTGGTCGTCCCGGGCGCACACCCGGTCGTCGAGCGCTCCGGCGCCGTCGTGCGCATCGACGCGGCCGGCGCCCCCGGGCAGCTCGCAGCCCGGGTCGCCGTCGACGAGATTGACCGATTGAGCTCCGAGCACGGCATCGCGACCGCGGCCGTCCGCGGCAGCACGCACTTCGGCACCGCGGGGTTCTATGCGCGCGCTCTCGCCCGCCGCGGCAAGGTCGCACTCGTCGTGTCGAACTCCGAACCGATCGTCGTGCCGTTCGGCGGACGTGAGGCGCTGCTCGGCACCAACCCGTTCGCGTTCGCGGCCCCGACCAGCGGCGATCCGGTCAGCCTCGACATGGCGACGAGCACCAGCGCGATGGGCAAGGTGCTGCTCGCCCAGGCCAAGGGCACGCCGATCCCCGGGGACTGGGGCGTCGACGCGCAGGGCGTGCCGACCACCGACCCGGACGCGGTGACCGCCCTCCTCCCCGCAGGCGGACCGAAGGGGTACGGACTCGGCTTCCTCATCGAGGTGCTGGGCGGCGTCCTGACCGGCGCCGCAGTCGCCGGCGACATCGGGAACATGTACAGCGACTTCAGCAAGCCCCAGGACGTCGGGCACTGGATGATGGCCCTCGACGTGTCGCGGTTCATCCCGCTCGACGACTTCGTGACCCGCATGGACGGGCTCATCGACGCCGCGCACGCGACCGCCCCCGCACCGGGCTTCGATCAGGTCCTGATCCCCGGGGAACCCGAGGAGTCGACGCGGCGATCCCGCGTGGAATCCGGCATCGACCTTCCCGAGGCGACCGCCGAGGAACTCATCGCACTCGGAAAGGCGAGCGCGATCGCCTTCCCGGGCGACGGCTCCACGATCGGCGGCCGCGCATGAAGCTGCTCGTCCCCGACCACGTGGCCTTCGAGACCACGATCCCGGGTGTCGTCGTCGTCCCGTTCGACCCCACCGTCCCGATCCCCGACGAGCACACCGACGCACAGGGCCTCGTGGGGTGGGGCATGCCGAACGAGCTCTTCGCCGACGCGGCGTCGCGCCTCGGCCGGCTCGAATGGCTCCAGCTGCTCTCGGCGGGCAGCGATGCCGCCCTCGCGGCCGGCTTCCGGCCCGAGGTCGCCATTATGAGCGGCCGGTCGTTGCACGACGCCCCGGTCGCCGAGCATGCGCTCGCGCTGACCCTTGCCGCGGCACGCCGCCTGCACTCACTCGTCCGGGCGCAGATCGGCCACCGCTGGGCCGGCGAGTTCGGCGGGATCCAGCCCGAGCCCAGCCCCGGGCTGTTCTCCACGCTCCGCAACGCCAACGTCGTCATCTGGGGATACGGCAGCATCGGCTCGACGCTCTCACCGCACCTCATCGCGCTCGGCGCCGACGTCACGGGCGTGGCGACCCGTACGCGCACCGCGGGCGACGTCCAGGTGGTGACCCCGGCCCAGCTGCCGCAGATCCTGCCCTCGGCCGACGTGCTGATCATGATCCTGCCGTCGACCCCGCAGACCGACGGCGCGCTCGACGCCGACCTGATCGCGGCGCTCCCGGCCCACGCGTGGGTCGTGAACGTGGGCCGCGGCAGCACCATCGACGAATCCGCGCTGATCGACGCGCTCCGCGACGGGCGGATCGGCGGCGCCGCGCTCGACGTGACCGTGCAGGAACCGCTTCCGCCGAGCTCCCCACTCTGGGACCTGACGAACGTCATCCTCACGCCGCACTCGGCGGGCGGTCGCCCGCTCGGCGCGGCCGAGCTCATCGAGGAGAACCTCACCGCCCACCTGCGCGGCACCCCGCTGCGCAACCTCGTCACCCCACGCAGAGAGGCCTGACCGTGTCGACGTCCATCCGCCAGCTCACCCGCGAGACCCTCACCAGGCCACTCGTGCAGATCTCGCTCGACCTGACCAACAATGCCGAGGCCCTCCGCACCGCGGCCATCGCCGTCGAGGCCGGGGCCGACTGGATCGAGGTCGGCACCCCGCTCGTGCTGGCCGAGGGCCTGCACGCCGTGCGCGCGCTGCGCAAGGAGTTCCCCGACCATCCGCTCATCGTGGACCTGAAGACCATGGACGGCGGCTACCTCGAGGCCGAGATGATGGGCGATGCCGGCGCGGACGCCGTGATCGTCATGGGCCGCGCCCACGATGCGACCGTCGACGCCGTGGTCGCCGCGGGCGACCGGTTCGGCATGCTGGTCATGGGCGATGACCTCGGCGCACCCGATCGGGTCGCGGAGTGCGCACGCCTGGAGTCGCTCGGGGTCGGCATGGTCATCCACCACATCGGCTACGACCACCGGAACGCCCACCCCGACTGGGGTCTCACTCCGCTGACGGATCTCGAGGCGATCGTCGCCGCGACCACGGTCCCGGTGCAGGCCGTCGGCGGACTCACCATCGATCAGGCGGTGGGATGCCCCGAGATCGGCGCGCCGGTCGTCGTGTTCGGCGCGCCGCTGGCGATCGACGGCAAGTCGTTCTCGGCCGCCGACGGCGATCTGCTCGGCGTGCTCACCGAGGCGTGCGACCGGGTGCACCGCGCGCCCATCCGCTACCCCGCGCGCTGATGCCGTGCCCGGCGGCCGGAGGGGTTCCGGCCGCCGGGCCGACTCGCTAGGGTCAGGGCCGACGCGCTCGACGAGGAGGGCGACGGTGTGACCGGCGCGACGACCTGACCGGCGCACGTCGCACGACGCGCGCGCCGCGAGCCGCTATGCGCGGGTGGGAAGCGTCAGGATCTCACACCCGCGGTCCGTGATCGCGATGGTGTGCTCGGAGTGGGCTGCACGAGCGCCGGTCGCACTGCGCAGCGTCCAGCCGTCGGCGTCGGTGACGAACTCGTCAGTGTCGGCCATCACCCACGGCTCGAGCGCCAGGAGAAGACCGGGCCGGAGCCGGTAGCCCCGCCCGGGTCGCCCGACATTCGCAACATGAGGGTCCTGATGCATCGTCGAACCGATTCCGTGACCACCGAAGTCCGTGTTCACGGTGAACCCAGCCGAGAGCAGCACCTCGCCGATCGCCGAGGAGATGTCTCCGATTCGTGCGCCCGGGCGGGCTGCCGCGATGCCGGCGGCGAGCGCATGTTCGGTCGCCTCGATCAGTGCGAGGTCGGAGACGGTCGCCGACCCGCCGATCACGAAGCTGATGGCTGCGTCGGCCGCGATCCCGTCCTTGGACACCGCGAGGTCGAGCGTCAGAAGGTCCCCGTCGGCGAGCGCGTAGTCGTGCGGCATCCCGTGCAGCACGGCGTCGTTGACCGCCGTGCAGATGTAGTGGCCGAACCTGCCGGGCGCGAACGACGGAGCGTAATCGACGTAACACGATCGCGCGCCGGCCTTCACGATCATCTCCTGCGTCCACCGGTCGATCTCTCGCAGGTTCGTTCCCACCCGACTGCGGGTCTTGAGGGTCTGCAGAATGTCCGCGACCAGTGCTCCGGCCACCCGCGCGCGGTCGACTTCGCGCGGGGAGAGTATTTGAATCATCCAATAACCATACCGGTACAATCATACCGGTACTAGAATCGTCGCATGATGGTCAGGCTTCCACTCTCCCCTGACGAGGTCGAACGCGGTCAGCGGTTGGGCGCGCTCCTGCGCCGTGCCCGGGGTGAACGCTCGATGCTCGCCATCGCGATTGACGCAGGCATCTCGCCTGAGACCCTGCGGAAGATCGAGACGGGGCGGATCGCAACGCCCGCGTTCCCGACCGTCGCTGCGATCGCCGGCGTACTGGGGCTCTCACTCGACGCCGTGTGGGCCGACCTCAACGGCCCGGTGGGCACCGCGCCTCCGCCGCCGGCGGCCGACCTCCGAGTTTCGTGACGCCCCGGGGTTGCGGCCGCCCGCAGCGCGCGTAGGGTCGGCCCCAACACGCGGATGGAAGGTTACGGGAGATGAGCTCGATCGTGGTGCAGACGTTTCTGACCCTCGACGGCGTCGCGCAGGCGCCGGGCGGTTCCGAGGAGGACCGCGAAGACGGCTTCGAGCATGGCGGGTGGCAGTTCACCTACGACATGGCCGAGGTCGGCGAGTTGGTGGGCGAGTGGGAGTCGAAGACGGAGGCGCTCCTGCTCGGCCGCAAGACGTATGACATCTTCTCGAACTCCTGGGGTGTGTGGGACGAGGACGCCGAGGGGCCGGAAGGCGACCTCACCAGGCTCTACAACCGGGTTCCGAAGTACGTCGCGTCGCGCACGTTGACCGAGCTCGGCTGGCAGAACTCGCACCTGCTCGGAGACGACGTCCCCGCCGCGGTGGCCGGCCTGCGCGACGAACCGGGCGGCGAGATCCGCGTCTGGGGCAGCACCGTCCTGATCAAGAGCCTGGCCGAGCACGACCTGATCGACGAGTATCGGCTCGTCGTCTACCCGCTCGTGATCGGCACCGGCAAGCGGCTGTTCTCGGACGGGTTCCCCTTCAGCCGGCTCGCCCTGGCCGACAGCCGGACGCTCGACGGGGGCGTCGTCGTCAGCACGTACCGCCGCGCCACCTGAGCCGCACCACCTGAGCCGCGCCACCTGAGCCGCGCCACGACTCAGCACGGCACGACAGTGCGCGCGAACGGTCGCGGATGGCGGGTCCGGTCGCTGGACACCCGCCATCCGCGACCGTTCGGCGCGTCAGTCCCGCGCGGGCTCGCTCGCGCGGTCTCCCGTGGGCTCGCTCGGGTCGGCCGTCTGGATGGGCTCGCCGGCGAACTCCTCGCGATCCGCCTTTGCGGCGTCGCCGCGGGTCTTCACGAGGCTCGCGACGGTGGCGACCGCGATGGTCGCGCCGATGAAGGACAACGAGAACCAGATCGGGATCTCGGGCGCCCATTCGACGCCCTGGCCACCGTTGATGAACGGCAGCTCGTTCACGTGCAGGGCGTGCAGCACGAGCTTGACACCGATGAAGCCGAGGATGACCGCAAGACCCTGCGCGAGGTACACGAGGCGCTCGAGCAGGCCGCCGATGAGGAAGTAGAGCTGCCGGAGCCCCATCAGTGCGAACGCGTTCGCCGTGAAGACGAGGTACGCCTCCTCGGTGAGCCCGTAGATCGCGGGGATCGAGTCGAGCGCGAAGACGAGGTCGATGAAGCCGATCGCGATGATCGTGAGGAGCATCGGCGTGACGAAGCGCTTGCCACCCTGCTTGACGGTGAGCTTGTCCTCGTGGAACTCGTCGGTGACGGGGAGGATGCGGCGCACGAAGCGCATGAACCGGTTGTTCGCCGGGTTCGTCTCGTGGTCGCCGAACGCCTGCCGGTACGCCAGCACGAGCAGCAGCGCGCCGAACAGGTAGAAGGCCCATGAGAAGTTCTCGATCAGCGCCGCGCCCGCGGCGATGAACGCGCCGCGAAGGATCAGCGCGATCACGATGCCGATCATCAGCACCTTCTGCTGATACTTCTTCGGCACCGCGAAGCCCGTCATGACGATGAGGAACACGAACAGGTTGTCGATCGACAGCGCCTTCTCGGTCAAGTACCCCGCGAAGTACTCACCACCGAAGCCCCAGCCCGAGACCATGCCGACGCCGACGCCGAAGATCAGGGCGAGGCTGATGTAGAACACCGACCAGCGAGCGGACTCGCCGATCGTGGGCTCGTGCGGCTTGCGCACGTGCGCGAAGAACTCGTAGACGAAGAACGCGATCGTGATGGCGATCGTGATCGCCCAGACCAGGGGCGTGACCTGCATGGGTACTCCAGACGTCGGCGGACTGATGTCGCCAAGGTCTTCTCCATCTCACGGTCGTGAGACCGACGGCCCGAAACGCATCGATGCGTTCGTATTGACGAGCTCGCCGCGGAGGAGTACTCCCCTTGTTCTCGTCTACCCTACCTCGTCTCGCCGACCGTCGCGGTCGACCCCCGGTAGGTCGCGGTCGACCCCCAGTAGAGGGGTGTTGTCGTGCCCGAATTCAGGCTGTGAGAATTTGCGCATACCGTGCGGTGAATCGGGGACGCCTCATCCCCGGGGGGTCACCGAGCGGTCGTGCGGAGATCCGTCGGGGGACGGATCTCCGCCCCACAGCCCGCGACGACCGGTCAGTCGCGACGACCGGGGCAGCCGCGACGACCAGTCAGCCGCGACGACCGGTCACTCGTCGACGATCTCCGCGTCCACGACCTCGTCGTCGACCGGGATCGGGTCGGCCCGGCCGACCGTGAGCGAGTCGCCGTCGGGCGCGAGCCCGACGAGCACGGTGTCCCCGTCGCGGATCTCGCCGGCGAGCAGCGCCCGCGCGAGCCGGTCGTCGACCTCTTTCTGCATGAGTCGCCGCAGCGGGCGGGCGCCGTACAGCGGGTCGTACCCGCGCTCGGCGAGCCAGGCCCGCGCGTCGGGCGTGACGCCGAGTTGCAGCCGGCGCTCGTGCAGTCGCCGCGCGAGTCGGTCGATGTAGAGGTTCACGATCTCGGCGAGTTCCTGCTCGCTCAGCGCGGAGAACACCACGATGTCGTCGAGCCGGTTCACGAACTCGGGCTTGAAGGCCTGCCGCACGGTTGCGAGCACGGCCTCCTCCTTCTCCTCGCGGCTGAGCGACGGGTCGATGAGGTACTGCGAGCCGAGGTTCGAGGTGAGGATCAGGATGACGTTTCGGAAGTCGACCGTTCGGCCCTGGCCGTCGGTGAGCCGGCCGTCGTCGAGCACCTGCAGCAGCACGTCGAACACCTCGGGGTGCGCCTTCTCGACCTCGTCGAGCAGGATCACCGAGTACGGCCGGCGACGCACGGCCTCCGTGAGCTGCCCGCCCTGCTCGTACCCGACGTAGCCGGGAGGAGCGCCCACGAGCCGGGAGACCGAGAACTTCTCGCCGTACTCGGACATGTCGATCCGCACCATGGCGTGCTCGTCGTCGAACAGGAACTCGGCGAGCGCCTTCGCGAGCTCGGTCTTGCCGACACCTGTGGGACCGAGGAAGAGGAACGAGCCGGTCGGCCGGTTCGGGTCGCTGAGGCCCGCCCGCGAGCGGCGCACGGCATCGGCGACCGCGGCGACCGCGGGCTTCTGGCCGATGAGCCGCTTGCCGAGCTCCGCCTCGAGGTGCAGCAGCTTCTCGGTCTCGCCCTGCATGAGCTTGCCGACCGGGATGCCCGTCCACGCCGAGATGACCGCGGCGATGTCCTCTTCGGTGACCTGCTCGTTCACCATGCGGGGCTCGCCCGCGGCATTGCCGGCGGCATCCGCCTGCTCGGCCGCGTCGAGGTCGCGCTTGAGGTTCGCGATCGTCTCGTACTCGAGCCGCGAGGCCTTCGCATAGTCGCCCTCGCGCAGCGCGAGGTCGCGCTGCGTGATCGCCTCGTCGAGCTGCTTCTTGAGCTCACCGACCCGGTTCAGCCCCATGCGCTCGCGCGACCACCGCTCCTCGAGCGCCGCCAACTCGCGTTCGTTCTCGATCAGGCTCTCGCGCAGCTTCGCGAGCCGCTCCTTCGACGCGTCGTCCTTCTCTTTCTTGAGGGCGAGCTCCTCGAGCTTCATCCGGTCGACGACGCGCTTCAGCTGGTCGATCTCGACGGGCGAGGAGTCGATCTCCATCTTGAGCCGCGACATCGCCTCGTCGACGAGGTCGATGGCCTTGTCGGGCAGCTGCCGCGCGGTGATGTAGCGGTTCGAGAGCGACGCGGCGGCCACGAGCGCGGCATCCGTGATGGTGACGCCGTGGTGCGCCTCGTAGCGGCCCTTGAGGCCGCGGAGGATCGCGACCGTGTCTTCGACCGTCGGCTCGCCGACGTAGACCTGCTGGAAGCGGCGCTCGAGCGCGGCGTCCTTCTCGATGTACTCGCGGTACTCGTTGAGCGTGGTCGCGCCGATCAGGTGCAGCTCGCCGCGCGCGAGCATGGGCTTCAGCATGTTGGAGGCCGCGACGGAGCCCTCGCCGCCGCCGGCACCCATGAGCAGGTGCAGCTCGTCGACGAAGGTGATGATCTCGCCCTCGGACTCGTCGATCTCTTTGAGCACGCTCTTCAGGCGTTCTTCGAACTGGCCACGGTACATGGCGCCCGCGACGAGCGCGGCGATGTCGAGCGAGACGAGGCGCTTGCCCTTCAGCGACTCGGCGACGTCACCGGCGACGATGCGCTGCGCGAGGCCCTCGACGACCGCGGTCTTGCCCACGCCGGGCTCACCGATGAGCACGGGGTTGTTCTTGGTGCGGCGCGTGAGCACCTGACTGACGCGCCGGATCTCGGCATCCCGCCCGATGACCGGGTCGAGCTTGCCCGCTTTCGCGAGCGCGGTGAGGTCGACGCCGAACTGTTCGAGCGCCGACTTCTGCTCCTCCTGGGAGTTCGGCGCACCCTGCATGTTCGCCAAGGTGAGTTCCCTTCCACTTCAAACTTGAGTCTATTGAACTCAACTTTGCCCGCGAGGTCAAGACCCCGTGGCCGGACCTTCGGGGAACGTTCGGGAACTTCATGGTTTTGCAAGGAAAACTGAAAGGCGTCACCGTCTCGCGAGCACCGGGGAGCCGCATGCAGAAGCGCACCAAGATCATCGTCGCCTCGATCGTCGCGGGGGTGGTCGTGCTCGGCGCGACCGCCGCCATCGCCGGCCCGATCATCTACCGCGACGTCATCGTCGGCGAGGCCGAGGCGGCGCCGAGCGTCACCGCGGCGCCGAGCGCGTCGGCCGAGACCGGCTCGACCGACACCGCGGACCTGTCGGGTGCCTGGGCGGTCGGGTCGGGATCGTACGCGGGCTACCGCGTCGACGAGGTCTTGAACGGCACGGATGTCACGGTCGTCGGCCGCACCGAGCAGGTGACGGGCGCGCTGCAGGTCGAGGGGCTCTCGCTCACGGCCGCCGAACTCACGGTCGACGTCGCGTCGATCGAGACGGACTCGGGCAACCGCGACGACTACTTCCGCGAGAACGCCGTGCGCGTCGACGAGCACCCGACCGCGACGTTCGTGCTGACCGAGGCGATCACGACCGACGAGGCACCCGCCGTGGGCGAGGTGCAGACCATCCAGGCGACCGGCGACCTCACACTCGCCGGCGTCACCCGGTCGGTGACGGTCGAGCTGGAGGCCGTGCTGAACGGCGAAACCGGTCAGGTCGCCGGGAGCATCCCGATCACGTTCGCCGACTTCGGCGTCGAGGCGCCCAACCTCGGCTTCGTGTCGGTCGAGCCGACCGGCTTCATCGAGTTCTCGCTCGAGCTCGAGCGCGCGTAGCGCGGAGGCATCCGCCCGCGCGCTCGCTCGCTCGCCCACTGCACGCCCGGCCGCTGGGCGTCGGACAGCCGCGCCTCGATCAGCAGCGCCTCAGAAAGTGGGATGCACGTCACATCCTGGGACGGAGTGCGGATCGGCAGACGTTCCAACCCACTTTCCGACTTCCAACGCGCGGCGGGAGGCGGTCCGGAGTGGCGCTCTGCGAGACCGAGACCGGGTCAGCGCCGAAGGGATCGCGCGAGACGGGCGTCGAGACCGAGCCTGACCGTCGGCCATTCGTCGTCGGTGATCGAGAAGACGACCGTGTCGCGCAGGGTGCCGTCCTCGAAGACCGTGTGCTTGCGCAGGACGCCGTCCTGCTTCGCGCCCAGGCGCGCGATCGCGGCGCGCGACTGGTGGTTGTGCCAGTGCGTCCGGAACTCGACCGCGATGCAGTGCAGATCGTCGAACGCCCGTGCGAGCAGCAGCCGCTTCGCCTCGGCGTTGATGCCGGTGCGCTGCGCCTCGACTCCGAGCCAGGTCGAGCCGATCTCCAGACGCCGGTTCCCGGGGTCGAGGTGGAGGTAGGTCGTCATGCCGATCGCCCGGCCGGTCCGAGCATCGACGACGGCCCACGGCGCCATCTTCCCATCGGCGTGCAGTCGCCGCCGGCGCTCGATCTCCGCGACCATGCCGTCGGGCGACGGGATGCGCGTGTACCACGTGCGCCAGAGCTCGTCGACGGCCACCGCCTCGGCGAGTGCGTCGGCGTGGTCGACCGAGAGGGGCTCGAGGCGCGTCAGCGATCCCGAGAGCGTCGGTGTCGAGGCGAAGTCCGTATCAGCATGCACGAGGCCACGGTACCGTCGACCGCGGTGCGCTTCGCGCCGGTCACGTATGCGCCGTCGCCGGCCTCAGTCGGATTCGCCGGGCGCGAGCCCGACCTCCTCTTCGCCCCCGCCCTCGCCGTGCAGATGGCGGATGTCTTCGGCGACCTCGCCGGCCGTCTCGTCGGCGCGGCTGCCGGGGTCGTGACCTCCGTCGTCGAGGGACCCCGCCTGCCCTCGCCGGCCCTGCGGTCCGCCGACGATGCCGGAACCGAACGCCGCCTGGATGCCGATGCTCATCACCTCGGGCTCTTCACCGTATGCCCCGTGCCGATCGCTCATGATCACGCTCCTCGCCGTCTCGGCCGATCGTACGCCGCCGCTCGGGCGGCCACACCCCTGGCTTGCCCGCGAGACGACGTCGCGCGAGCAGTCCCCGACGCGGGCCGCGCCAGCCACACCCCGGCAGCCCCGGCAGCTCGGATGCCCCGGGGCGGGCCCGGGGCATCCGAGGTCTCTGTGGGCGTGCGCGGCCAGGCCCGCGTCGCGCAGACGCCGGAGTTCGAGCGCGCCCGGCGGCGCCCGAGACCGAGAGGCTCACGGTCGAAGATGGCCCGTCGGCAACGGATACGCGCCGTCGGGTTTCACGACGATGAACAGTCGGCGCCCGCGCGGATGCAGGTGGAATGCGCTCGCCCTGGAACGCGTTAGCCTCGGAAAGGACGACTGAGGAGGACCGTAGATGCCGTTGCAGGGTGAGTACGCGCCGAGCACCGCCGAGTGGGCGCGGACGCAGGCCGAGACGTTCGAGCAGACCGCGGGCGCGGAGGCGAACGAGATGCAGGGCCGGCCGATCGTCGTGCTGACGACGCTCGGTGCGAAGTCCGGCAAGCTCCGCAAGACCGCGCTCATGCGCGTCGAGCACGACGGTGAGTACGCCGTCGTCGCCTCGAAGGGTGGCGCACCCGACCAGCCCGCCTGGTACTACAACCTCGTCGCGAACCCCGGCGTCGAGCTGCAGGACGGCGCCGCGAAGCACGACTACGTCGCGCGCGAGGTTCAGGGTGCCGAGCGCGACGCCTGGTGGGCCCGCGCGAACGAGACCTGGCCGCACTACGACGAGTACCAGACGAAGACCGACCGGCAGATCCCGGTCTTCGTGCTCACGCGCGTCTGATCGGCCCGCGGCCCGTCACATCGATCACGGGGTCGAGGCGCGACGCGCGTCGAGGTCGGTCATGATCCCGACACGCGGCCTTCGACGCCTGGCGCCCATCGACGAACGGGTCAGAGCCGCCGCATCGTGAACGCCGACGCCAGCAGCCGGCGCATCGGCCAGACGGCGAGTACCCGGACGAGCCGGTTCCGAGCCGCAAGTCGCACGCCGGCGGCGGGCGCGCCCATGGTCATGTTGAACGCCGCCTGCCGGGTGGCGCGGAGCGCCGCGGACCGCCGAGCCCGGTCGTAGTCCCCGAACGGGGTCGCGGGTGCACCCTCGGCGAGTGCGCGAGCGAGCTCGGCGTCGAGCCGCACGGCGTCGAGCCAGCCGAGGTTCATGCCCTGCCCGCCGATCGGGCTGACTTCGTGGGCCGCATCGCCCACGAGCGCGATGCGGCCGTGCGCGAACCGGTCGGCCAGGTGCTGACGTGCCGCGAACGCGCTCGGCTCGGTCGCGGTCGCGAGGTCGACGGATGCCTCGGTGCGCGCGGCGACGATCGTGGCCAGCGCCGCCGGGGTGAGCGGGGCGGGCGTGCGCCGCACCCAGGCCACCCATCGACGGCGCCCACCGGGCAACGGGAACGACTCGACCACGCCCGCCGGTTCGAACCGCAGCAGGGCGGTGGCCGGGGCATCCGTCGTGTCGTCGCTGTCGCCCATGATGTACTCGGCGCTGCCGCGCCGCGCCCGCCACCCGATACCGGCGAGCCCCCGCACCGTGCTGCGCACGCCGTCGGCCCCGACCACGTATCGCGCGCGCACCACCTCCATGCCGCTCGATGGGCGACTCCGCGTGCCCGTGTCGCCCGAAGGGACCTCTCCAGCTGAACGCGGACGCGATTCCAGCGACACGGCGCGGCCATGTCCCGCGAGCGCACCCGCAGCGGCGGGCGAAGCAGCGATTCGGGCGACACCGCGAACGATCACCTCGACGCGGCCGTCGACCGTGCGCAGGCCGTCAACCGCGGTCCCCCGCCGCAGGGCGGCCGGGGCGAGCTCGGCCAGCCGGGCCTCCAGCAGCCGCTCGGTCTCGCGCTGCGGCAGCGACCAGACGTGCTCGTCGTCGAACGCGAGGCGGCCGAGCTCGCGGCCCTCGCAGGTCACGACGCCGTCGCGGATCGGCACGCCGAGGCGGCGCACGTCGGCGCCGACGCCCGCCGCGTCGAGAGCCCGCAGCCCGGGTGGATGGATGCCGATCGCGCGCGTGCGCTCGCCCGCGCCCGTACGCCGCTCCAGCACGACGACGTCGAGACCCCGCTGCGCGAGCAGGCACGCGAGCAGCAGGCCGACGGCGCCCGCGCCGACGATCGCGACGTCGTGCACCGCACCATCCACAGGCCCAGCGACCTCACGCACCGCACCATCCGCCGATCGAGGATGGAGCGCCAGCGACCGTATCGAGCCCCCGCGAGCTACGCGTTCCTCGGGACCACCGAGTCGCGAAACGCGTCCTCCTCCGTGGGGCGCAACCCCGCCGGCGTGCTCATCGCCGGGCGCAACCCCGCCGGCGGGCCGACCCGCGGAACCACGACCCGTCACAGGGGCGCCTCCCAGACGACCTCCAGCCGCGATGGGAAGCCGCGGCGGACGCGCCAGCCCGGTGGCAGCGCCGCGGCGAGCTCGGCCGCCGTGTGACTGCGGCGGATCGAGGTCAGCCCGTCGGGCCTGATGAAGGACCCGCGCAGCAGGTTCGGCTCGAACGGCAGCGTGCCGAGCCAGAACGCCGCATACCCGTGCCGTGTGCGCTCGATGTCGCCGTGCACGGCCACGCCTCCCGGGGCGACGAGCCGTTCGGAGTCCGCGAGCAGCGCACCGAGCTCGCGACCGTCGAGATGGTGCAGCACATGGTTCGAGGTGACCACGTCGAACCAGTCGCCGGCGGTCACGAGCTCGCGGGTCGACACGCCCCGCAGCTCGAGGCCCGGCATCGGCGGGCGGCGCCGGGCGAAGTCGATCGCTCGCTCGTCCGGGTCGATCGCCACGATCTCCAGCGGCAGGCCGTCGGCGTGCGCCCAGCGCAGCAGCCGGCGCGGCAGATCGGCGCCGCCGGTGCCCACGTCGAGCAGCCGGCCGATGTCGCCGACCGCAGCGCGGCGCCGCAGCCGCGGCCGGATCCAGCTGCGGTACACCGCGCGCTGGCCGGAGACCACGGCGTTCACGAGCCCGAACCGTTCGTAGGTGCGCTCGAGCATGGCGGGGTCGCACGCGGGGTCGTCCATGAGCTCACGCGCGGCGTCGTCGCGTGCGGCCAGCCCGCGGCGCGACGCTCCGCCCGAGGCATCCGCCCGCTCGTCGCGCCCACCGGCGCCGCGCGAGGCGCGTGCCCCGGTCGCCACCTCAGCCCCGCACCGTGAGCAGCGCCGACTCCACGGTCAGCCCTGGGCCGAACGCCATCGCGGCGACCCGATCGCCGTCGGCGGCGTCGGCCTGGTCGAGGATCCGGCGGAGCACGAACAGCACCGTCGCGCTCGACATGTTGCCGTACTCGTGCAGGATCCCGCGGGCCGGCGCGAGCTGCGCCTCGGTCAGCACGAGCCGGGACTCCACCTTGTCGAGGATGCTGCGCCCGCCCGGATGGATCGCCCAGTGCTCGATCGCCTCGCTCGAGGCATCCGTCTCGAGCGCCGTGACGAGCGCCTCTTCCGCCTCGAACAGCGGCTCGAGCGCCCCGGTGACGTGCTCGTCGATGATCGAGGGGACCGCGTTGGAGAGCACCATCTCGAAGCCGTGGTCCCCGATCTTCCACGCCATATCACCCTCACCGACCGGCGTGATCCGGGTCGCGAACCGGTCGAGGTCGAGCGCGCGCTCCCCGGGTTCGAGCGGCCGCGCCGTGACGATGCCCGCTCCCGCACCGTCGGCGAACAGCGACGAGGCGACGATCGTGTCCGGGTCGTTCGACGACCGCAGGTGCAGCGTGCACAACTCGACGCTGACGACCAGCACCACGGCCGTGGCATCCGCCTCACACACCTGCTTCGCCAGCCGCAGCGCCGGAATCGACGCGTAGCAGCCCATGAACCCGAGGTGGTAGCGCTGCACGCCCGCCGGCAGGCCGAGATCGCGCGCGAGCACATAGTCGGGTCCGGGGGCGTAGAAGCCCGTGCAGGACACGGTGATCACATGGGTGACGTCGCCGGCCTCGATGCCGGGCGTCGCCTCGAGCGCGGCGCGACCGGCCTCGAGGTACAGGCGGCTCGCGTGCTCCGCGTAGAGCTCGTTGCGCGCCTTCGTCCCGGGCATCAGCAGGTCGCCGCTCTCGACATCGAAGAACACCGGCTCGTCGGGGTGCGCCTCGCGGTTCAGCTCCTCGATCACGGTGTAGCGGGTCGCGATGCCCGACACATTGAACGACGTCGGGATGATCCGCTGCGCGAGCCGGTTCAGGCCCGGCTGCGCCGAGAACACGTCGCGCACTTCCTCCTGTACGAGCACGGTCGGGGGCACGACGGTGGACAGGCCTCGCAACGCAACGGTCATGCCTGATGGTATGTGTGCCTGCACCACCGCGGGCAAGGGGTGGACACCCTCGCCGCCAGCCCCTAACAGGGTTGCACGCCCGGAGCCTCGGCGTCGTCGACGAGGCATCCGGGCGTCGTCTCGCGTCAGCCGATGAGCTTCGCCTTGGCGGCGGCGAACTCCGCGTCGGAGAGGATGCCCTGCTCCTTCAGCGAGGCGAGCTTCTGCAGCTCGGCGACCAGGTCGACGCCGCCCGGGGGCGGAGTCTGCTGGGTCGCGGCCTGCTGCGCGGCGGCCTGCTCGGCCTGCGCCTGCTGGGCGGCGTACTGCTCTTGATACTGTTCGTCGGCCTTGCGCTGCTGATGCCGGGCGACGCCGCCCGATACAGCGGTCGCGGTGCCCGCGACCACCGCGGTGCGCGCGGCCATGCCGATGAGCCCCGGCCTTCCGGCCCTTCTGATGAACGGCATGTCGCCCTCCTCGGTGTGTACGGTCTCGACGCTGTTCGACGCACTCGCGCTACGCGGGCACCTATTCGCTCGCCGCAGCGAGCACCGCGTTGACCACGGGCGCGGGGATCCGCTCGGCGTGCAGCATCACCCCGCCTGATTCGGCGAACCTCGAGGCGAGTCGTTTCGCCCACACGAGTTCGACCGCGAGCACCGCCGCGGACGTGCCCGGCGGGATCACCTCGCCGAGATCGGCGTAGTCGTCTTCGCCGACGAGACCGCTTGCCACGAGCTCGATCTCGGTGATGTCGACCTCGTCGCCGAGGTCTTCGAACTCGATCGCGTCGAGGTTGCCGTCGGCGTCGCGCGAGATGATCACCGCGTCGAGCAGGCGGATGTCGCCGGCCTCGACGAGATCGGCGATGGCGTCGAAGGTGGGAGCGTCCGGGCGTTCGCCCTCGAATCCGACGACGAGGATCTCTACGGGTCCGTACTCGAAATCAGCCATGAGCTCCCCCTCGCCAGAACGCCGGATGCAGGTGAAGAGTATCGCTCAAATTCGGTTCGCGGTAGAGGCAGCCGCGCTCGTATCATGCAGTCAGACGCCACCACCGCTCGTGGTCCGAGGGGGTAACCATGGACACCGGTTTCGCCACGCTCAGCACCGATCCTGCGACGACCACGCGACACCGCAAGGCGCGTCGAGCGGCGGGCCGCGCGGCGCGGACCGACGCGCCGATCGAGGCGCAGGCCGAACTGGGTTCGGGCGAGCGCGACGCCGTCGCGATCCTCGAATCCCAGGCCCTCACACGCGTGCCCGACCTGATCGCGATCCGATACGGCCGAATGGGCGCGTCGCCCTTCGCGTTCCTCCGAGGCTCCGCCGCGGTCATGGCCGGCGACCTGCGCGAGCGGCCGTCGAGTGGGATCACGTCGCAGCTCTGCGGCGACGCGCACCTCGCCAATGTCGGCCTGTACGCGTCGCCCGAGCGGTCGCTCGTGCTCGATCTCAACGACTTCGACGAGACCGCGACCGGTCCGTTCGAATGGGACGTCAAGCGCATGGCCGCGAGCTTCGAGGTCGCCGCCAGGGCCCGCGGGTTCGAAGACGACCTGCGTCGGCGCATCGTCGAACGGATGGTCCGGGCCTATGCCACCGCGATCGACGAGGCCGCCCGGACCCCGACGATGACGCTGTTCTCGTCGCACGTCGACGCGCGATCCGCGCTGTCGACGATGTCGGCACGATTGCCGGCACGCGCGGCGAAGCGAGGCGCGAAGCTGATCGAGAAGACCGTCGGCCGCGACAGCCGCAGCGCGGCGGCATCGCTCGCGGAAGAGGTCGACGGGGAGCTCCGATTCCGCCTCGATGCACCGCTGGTGCTGCCGTTGCGGCATCTCATCGAGCGGCAGGGGGCCGATCCGGACGTCCTGCGCGAACGGCTCGCCGCGATCCTCGCCGGGTACGAGACGTCGCTGCCGCCGCACCGTCGCAGCATCCTCGCGCGGTATCGGCCGGTGGACCTCGCGTTGAAGGTGGTCGGGGTCGGCAGCGTCGGCACAAGGGCCTGGATCGTGCTGCTGCGCGGCAATGGCGCGAACGATCTGCTGGTACTGCAGGCGAAGGAGGCGCAACGCTCGGTGCTGGAGCCGGATGATGCACCGAGCGCCTACGCGCATCAGGGCCGTCGCGTGGTCGAGGGAGCGCATCTCATGCAGGCGCTGAGCGATGTGCTGCTCGGCTGGACGAGCGCCGAAGGGCTCGACGGTCGGCACCGCGACTTCTATGTGCGACAGTTCCGGGACTGGAAGGGCTCGTTCGCCCCGGAACGCATGGAGCCCGACACGATGCTGCTGTACGCCGAGTACTGCGCCCTCGTGCTCGCGCGGGCGCACGCGCGCGGCGGCGATGCGGCGGCGATCTCCGGCTACGTCGGCGGCGGGCGCGGTTTCGCGGCCGCCCTGGCGACGTTCGCCTCCGCGTACGCGGACCGCACCGAGGCCGACCACGCGGCGCTCCTCGCCGCGGTCGAGTCCGGCCGTCTCGAGTCGCAGATCGCATAGCCGTTCCGCCGGGCGGAGCGAGCCCAGCGGCATCGACCGACGTCACCGCGGCGACGCGGCGACGCGGCGACGCGGCGACGCGGCGACGCGGCGACACGACCGCCGGCGCACGACCGCCGGCTTACGCCCCGGCTGCGTCCTCGGGGTGCCGCCGCCCACGCCGCTCGGCCTTGGCCGCGGCATCCTCGGCGTCCATGACGCGTCTCGCCTGGTTCAGGTCGCCGAGCGCGGGCCTGATCCACGCGTTCGCCGGATTCGAGTCGACGAGCAGCATGCGCACCAGCAATGTCAACGGGATCGCGAGGATCGCCCCGATCGGGCCGAGCACCACGGCCCAGAACAGCACCGAGAAGAACGTCAGCGACTGGCTCAGCGCGACCGCGTTGCCGACCACCCGCGGCTGGATGATCGACTGGATGATCCCGTTCACGAGGCCGTAGACCACGATCACGGCGATCACCAGCGGCCAGCCGCCGACGAGCGCGGCGAACACGATGGGGGGCACGATCGCGATGAAGTACCCGATGTTCGGGATGAAGCTGCAGATGAACGCGAGCAGCCCCCAGAGCGCGGCGCCCGGCACGCCCAGGATCACCAACGCGATCCAGTTCACGAGTCCCTGCGCGGCGCCGAGCACGGTGGTCACCACCATGTAGCGGCGCACCCCGAACGTGTAGCCGACGGATGCCTCGGCGAGGAGTGGCTTCCGCGTCCTGAGGTCGCGCGTGAGCGTCTTCGCGTACGACGCGTCCATCGCCATCAGGATCAGCATGGTGACGAGGATCACGACCCCGCTCAGCAGGCTCGCCGCGCTGCCCAGCACGCCACCGAGCACGCCCGCGATCGCGCCGGGATCGAGGCCCGACACGATGCTCTGCACCTGCGCCTGCCCGAACCCGATGCTCGCGAGCCACTCGCCGAAGCCGTCGACCCAGGACTGCAGCTGATCCGTGTACTGCGGCAGCAGCGCCGCGAACTGCCCGAACGACACGACCAGCGCCCCCGCGAACGCGCCGAGCAGCAGCACGACCGCGAGGATCACCGCGACACTCGCGACCCCCCGCGGGACGCCGTGTCGTTCGAGCCACGACCGGATCGGATAGACGCAGATCGTGAGCACGAGCGCGAAGAACGACAGCGCGAAGATCGTGCCGATCGCCGCCAGCCCGAACGCGGCGACGGTCGCGCCCCCGAGCCCGAGCAGGATGAACGCCGTGCGGTGCGGCGGCGGCGGCGCCTCAGCAGCGGCGACCGGATCGCCGGGCGGCTGCGGCGCGCGCTGACTCTCGGGGGACGGGGGCTTCTTCCGGTTCCACCACATCTCGACTCCTCTCGAGAGTCACCGCAGCAGGCCGCAGTTCGGCTGATGCCGATGATGGCGCAACTCCGCGCCCGCCGCCATCACCGAACGCCCGGTGCAGCACGGCTCAGAAGCTCCCGATCCCCTTTCCGATGACGACGACGCCGATCACGAGCAGCAGCACGGCCATCACGGTGGCGTTGTTGTGCACGAGCCACGCCCGCAGCGCCTCGAGCGGCCCCGCCATGCGGGCCGAGGCGACCAGGTAGGCGATCACGGGCCCCGCGACCGAGATCGCGGCGACCACGGTGAACACGAGGATGGCGACGGCGGATGCTCCGGCGTCGAGCCCGGCCGTCCCGATCACGACCCCGGCCGCGGCGGCCATGAGCAGGTTCTTCGGATTCACCGCCGAGAGGAGGAAGCCGAGGACGAGCCCGCGCACCGCCGTCATGCCGTCGATCGCCGCCATCCACTTCGGCAGCGCCGCCTCCTCGCCGGCCTTCGGCCGCGAGCGCCACTGGCGCGCCGCCAGGAGCAGGAGCAGCACCCCGAGCACCAGCTTGATCGTGCCGGCGATGGGCTTCGAGGCATCCGGATCCTGTTCGGGGATGATCGCGGACAGCAGTGTGAACACGACCACCGCGACCACGATGCCGAGCACCCAGCCTGCGAGGAACCCGACGCTCGTGCCCTTCGCCTTCGGCGAGAGCAGCATGAGGATCGCAGCGATGATCGGGATCGGGCTGATCGCGATGCCGATGGCGAGGGGCAGGATGTCGCCGACGACCCCGTTCACGCGTGCCGCACGATCTCGGGCAGCCGCCATGACCCGTCGAACCACGGTTCGAGCGGGCCGTAGAGACGCAGGATCGGGAACCAGGACTTCCCGGGCGCGGTCTCGATCCAGTTCGTCTCGCGCCCTGCGGGCGCCGAGGGCCCGAACCAGAGCACGTGGCTGCCGTCCGGCTCGGGCACGAGCGAGCCGCTGAGGCTCGACAGTGCGGGGTACGGTGTCGACGGCACCTGCAGCAGCGACCTGGTCTGGGTGTCGTACAGGTCGATCGCCCAGAAGTTCTTCGCAGGCGGGTCGGCCGGGATCGTGAGCGAATAGGTCTCGCCGCCGTCGAGCACGTGCCCATCGGCATCCTCGGCCGTGTAGGCGTACGCGGACCCTGCGCCGACCTGCGCGTGCGCCATCGCGGGCGTGATCACGGTCGCGAAGTAGTGGAACTGGGTGCGCGCGTCGAGCAGCCTCGCCCCCTCGTGCACGAACTCGTAGCTGCCGCCGACGAAGGCGTTCTTCCAGGAATTGCCCGGCCAGTAATAGGCGAGCGGGTCGCGCGGCGTGTAGACGAGTGCGCGCGAGATCGCGGCGCCGAGCTTCGCGGCGTCGTCCAGGATGCTCCGGCGGCGCTCGTCCGGCGCGAACCGTCGCCCGTGCGCGATGCCGAGCGCGGCGAGCTGGCCGGCCAGCTCGACGTCGAGCGAGCCCACCGGTTCCTCCTGGATCAGCTCGTCGATCTCGAGGAAGAAGTCGAAATCGTTCGAGTGCACGGTGTTCTGCGGCACGTCGGCGATGTTCAGGTACGTGTTCTCGCGTGGGGCATCCGCCTCGTGCAGCGGGTAGATGCGCGTCTGCTTCATCGCCGGCACGCCGCCGAGTGTGCGCAGCACGACCCAGTTCGTGAAGGTCGGCGTGCGGTACGTGAAATACCCGTCGGGCACGTCGCCGTCGTATCCCGGCGGCAGGAACAGGTACTTCCCGCCGGCCCCGCGATCGGGGCCGGGGATGCCCATGTCGGCGACGTACCGGAACCAGAAGTCGTCGACGACGCACAGCGACTGCGGCGGCGCCTCGATGACGGTCGGCCCCCACGCCTTCAGGTCGAGGAAGGTCGTGCCGTACGTCGTCTCGGTGTTCGGGGTGAGGTACAGGCTGGCCGAGTTCGCACGCGGGTCGGTGTATCCGATGATCTCGGGCGAGACGACGCCCGCGCTGCGCAGACCCCGCCGCATCGCGACGAGCGATGCGCCCGGCATGGCGTTCAGGAACGCCTGGGCGCCGCGCATCAGGTCGAGTGCGTCGTACATGGTCTCGACGGAGGCGGCGCGCGGCACGCCGTCGAAGAGCTCGAGCTCGCCGAACGGCGTCATCAGGCGGTCGGGCGTGCTCACCCTCGCGATCGCCTGCTCCATCGCTTCTGCGCTGATTCCGGCGCCGGGCGTTCCTTCGTTGACCAATTGCTGGCTCCTTCGGTGGGGGCTGGGGTGGTGGGCTGGGGGCTGGGGCTGGGCCGGGCGCGGCTCAGTCCGCCGATGGTCGCGCCGCCGGGGGCGCCGAGGCAGCCGGCGGGATGATCCGGAACTCCGGCGCGCGAGACACCAGCAGCCAGGCGGGCAGCACGATGACGCAGAACCACGGCAGCAGCGCGAGGTCGCCGGTCACCGCTGCGGCGAGGAAGAGCGCCATCCAGCCGTCGCGCGTGACGACCAGCAGGATGCCGATGAGCCCGCACCCGATCGCGAGCGCGAGCGGGAAGCCCGGGATGAGCGCGTGCGCGAGCATGCCGAGCGCCACTCCGATGAACGCCGACGGGAATACCCGGCCGCCGCGGAACATGGCGCTCGCGGCCACGAGCAGCGCGACGATCTTGATCGCCGCGATGAGTGCGAGGTCGCCCGCCGACTCCTGGCCGACGTTCTGGATGAGCTCGCCCATCTGGCTGAGCCCCTTGAACATCGTGATCGGCCCACCGAGCATGCCGAGCACGCCGAGCACCAGGCCGCCGAGGGTCGGCACCACGATCGGGTTCCGCAGCGCGTGGAACGCGCGGTAGACCCGCGGGAACAGCCAGTTCGCACCGAGACCGATCGCGGCACACACGCACGCGACCACGATGCCGATGAGGAAGTCGACCGGTTCGACCGTGTCCTGCGGCACCGTGAACGCCAGCGGCGGCGTGCCCAGCAGATGCATGGTCACCGATCCCGCTGCCGCCGCCGCGAGCGGCAGGAACAGCTTGTCCCAGAGCGCCCCGCCCCCGCGGATCGCCGCGAGCGTGCCCGTGAACAGCAGCGCCGCGCCGACCGGGGTTCCGAACAGTGCCCCGATCGTGCCCGCCGCGGCCATCAGCATCGCGAGCTTCGGCGACACCGCCGGCATGAACCGCGTCAGCACGAACACGGTGAGCGTGACATTGATCGCGATGATCGGGTTCTCGGGTCCGAGGCTCACGCCCCCGGCGAGCCCGAGCAGCAGCACGACCGCGAGGCCGGGCAGCGTCTTCAAGGGAAGCGGCGGCTCCATGAGCTCGGTCGTGGCCGAGTCGGGTCCGCCGTGGCCGGGCAGGAACCGGAGGCAGAGCCCGACGGCGAAGCCGGTCACGGTGAGCACGAGCAGGATCCACCAGCCGGAGGCGTCGACACCGAGGGCGTCGGGCACCGTCGTCCAGATGACGTCGGACATGGCCTCGGACACGCGGTCCACGACCCAGAGCACCAATGCCGTGACCACGCCGACGAGGATCGCGGGCACCGAGAGCACGAGCAGCTGCCGCGGCGTCGGCGAGGGCAGCTCGGGTCGTTCCTCCGGATCCCCGCGCGGGGCCGGCTCCGGCGACGGGTCTGGCTGGGTCACGACACCTCCGTCCCGGGCCGCGGCCCCGTCCACTTCCGCCCACCCTATTGCCGAGGTGACGGGCGCTGACAACAGGTCGGGCACGTTCCTGAGAAATTCATGACAATCAGCCGGGCTGAGCGCTATGGTGCACCCAAGGGCACTCCCTCAGCGTGCCCAACAACCGAAGAAAGGCCAGCCATGAACTTCTGGAACAGCTTCTGGGACATCATCTGGTGGACGATCTGGATCTTCGCGTTCGTCGCCTATCTCTGGGCGGTCATCGCGATCATCAGCGACCTGTTCCGTGACCACAAGCTCAATGGCTGGTGGAAGGCCGTCTGGATCATCTTCCTGATCTTCGCCCCGTTCATCACCGCGCTCGTGTACCTCATCGCCCGCGGCCGCGGCATGGCCGAGCGCGCCCAGCGCGATGCCACCGAGGCACGTCAGGCCACCGACGAGTACATCCGCCAGACGGTGGGCACGGCGGCGAGCCCGTCCGACGAGATCGCCAAGGCCAAGGGGCTGCTCGACGCTGGCACGATCAACCAGCAGGAGTACGACCTGCTGAAGGCCAAAGCACTCGCCCACTCCACCAACAGCACCAACGTGCAGGTCTAGTCACGATCCGCGCACACCGATCGGATGCCTCGGGCTACACGCCCGAGGCATCCGTCTGTGTCGAGGCATCCGGCTGGGTCGCGGCATCCGGCTGGGTCGCGGTGCGCATGACGCCCGCACTCCGCAGGAACAGGATGATCCAGGCGAAGATGAGCACCGCCGCGACCAGCTCGACCGCCGTGAGGTTGTAGTACCCGGTCGCGAAGAATACCGCGAGCAGCACGATCACGCCGACGAACACGTACCCGAGCAGCACGAACACGCGCGGCATCGACGGCGCCCAGCGCGGCAGCGCGAACACCAGCACCGCGAACACCACCGCCATGCCGGTCGCGACCGAGTTGTGCAGCCAGAAGAAGTCGCTGACCGGGAAGATCCCGACGCACGCGAGGAACACGCCGATCAGCACGAACGCGATGCGCACCCGCGTGCGGCGACCGACCTCGAGCGGCGTCGACGCCGGCAGTGCGGCCGTGCCGTACCGCGCGATGGTCGTGACGATCGCGCCCGCGATGATGAGCGTGAGGTTGAACGCGAGCGAGGACACATCGTTCGTGATGCCGAGCGCCGACAGGTTCTTCTGCCACCACAGCGGGTCGCTCGAGCTCAGCATGCTCGCGAACGCGCCGACCACGAGGAACACGGCGAGCACGAGCGAGAGCAGCATCGGCGTGAGCCGTGCGGACGACAGG
Source organism: Agromyces protaetiae (assembly GCF_030866785.1). Classification (NCBI taxonomy): domain Bacteria; kingdom Bacillati; phylum Actinomycetota; class Actinomycetes; order Micrococcales; family Microbacteriaceae; genus Agromyces; species Agromyces silvae. The sequence goes on from NZ_CP133018.1 coordinate 3,723,872, forward strand.
AACACCGCATACATCGTGACCGCCGCGGCCACCCCCGACAGCAGCGCGCCCGGGAACGCATAGACCTCCGCGCCGATGAAGCTCTGCTCGAGCACCGCACCGACGCCCGTCCAGCCGAGCAGCACGATCACCGCGTGCGCCAACGCGAGGGCGATCAGGTCGAACCAGTGCAGGCGCGCACCCGCGACCGACAGGCCCGGCCCGATCTCGGCGCGCAGCGCCGGCGACGGCGCCCGCAGCACCAGTCGGCCGAACACGAACGCGGCGATCGCGATCAGCGCCGACGTGACCGCGACGAACTCGGCGAGCGAGCCGGAGCCCGAGATCGGCAGCTCCCGGTTCCAGAAGACGACCCAGGCGACCAGGCCGACCACGACGAAGGCGACGGCGCCGAGCAGCAGCGCCGCGGACTCGAGCGATTCGGCGGTCCCACCGGGGTCGCGGAGCACGCGCCTGAGCGGCTCGGCACGTTCGGTTGTTCGCTGCGGCGCCGCGGTGCCGCTCGTGCGCGGGTTCGCCTGTGACATCCGTCCACCCATCCCTCAGGCGGCCAGATGCCGCGATGGGCACCAGCCTGCCAGTCAGGACTCCGTCGGGTCGAGCACCTCGAGCATCGAGCCCTGCACGAAGCCGGCCCATTCGTACGCCGCGCGCAGGTAGTCGTCGCGCTGCTCGTCCTGCTCGGGCGTGCCCTCTTCGCCGATGCCGACCCGCTCGGCGAGGATCAGCCGCAGATCGGTGAGGAACGTGAGCCAGCCCCACGCCTGCACCTGATCGAGCTCGATCTCGACAAGTCGCTCGCCCTCGCCGACCGAGGTCGCGTCGCGCACCGACTGCGCCGCCTGCCGTTTGCCGTCGACGAGGCTGCCCCGTGTGTAGCGCGCGAACTCGCGCGCGGCGTCGAGGTCGTCGGGGTACGCATTCGGCAGCAGCCGGTCGAGCGCCGGGTCGTCCTCGGAGCCGAGCAACAGGACCGAGTCCACCTGGTCGGCGAGCTCGGAGAGCAGCATGGCCTCTTCGGCCTCGAGCACGAGACGGACCCCGTCGGTCCCGTTGCGGCCGGCGACGATCACGGGTCCACCTTCGACAGCGACGCCTGCAACCCGTAGCCGTGCATCGCCTGCACGTGCCGCTCCATCGCCTCGCGATTGCCGGTCGCGACGACCGCCCGGCCCTCGTGGTGGACGAGCAGCATCAGACGCTCGGCCTCCTCGCGCGAGTAGCCGAAGTAGCTGCGGAAGACGTAGGTGACATAGGTCATCAGGTTGATCGGGTCGTCCCACACGATGGTGCGCCACGCACGCTCGACGACCGACTCGACCCCGAGGTCGAGCCCCTCGTCGAGTTCGGTGCGTTCAAGCGTGTCCGTCACTCACCCAGCCTGACACGATCGGCAGACGCCTGCATCCCCTCACGGGGCACTTGACGGCCGCCGTCGAGCGGCCCTCGCAATCGCCACCGGGTGTCCGCGTCGTCTGCCGACCTGGAGCGCACGCTCCGGCCTGCCACCGTGGCACGATTCGCGTCGCGCGGCGCCGTGTCGTGCGGCCCCCCGCGTTCAGCGGGTGGAGACGGTGACGGTGAACTTCGGGTTGCGCGCGACCTGCCGGGTCGGGCCGACGAGGCGCTCGAGCGCCGGCCGATAGCGCAGGTGCGAGTTCCACACGGCGACGAGGCGCCCGCCCGGCGCGAGCGCGCGGCCGGCGTCGGCGAACAGGCGCTCGGCCAGCGCCGTCGTGACGGCGGCGCCGGCGTGGAAGGGCGGGTTCAGCACCACGAGATCGACGGATGCCTCGTCGGCGAACTCGAGGCCGTCGGCACGGACGACCGTGATGCGGTCGCCGAGACCGTTCGCGGCCGAGGTCTGCGCGGCGCTCGCGACCGCGGCGGCGGACTGGTCGGCGGCGACGACCCGGGCGTCGGGGAAGCGTCGTGCGAGCGCGACCGCGACGATGCCCGTGCCGCAGGCGAGGTCGACGACGGTACGGCTCACGGGCGCGGCGGGATCGGGCGCGGCGAGGCCAGGCGCGGTAGGGCCAGACTCGGCGAGGCCAGGCTCGACGAGGCCAGGCGCGGCGAGGCCAGGCGCGGCGAGGCCAGACGCGGCGAGGCCAGACGCGGCGAGGCCAGACGCGGCGGGGCCGGGCGCGGCGGGGCCGGCGGCGAGCGCCGGGTCGAGCTGGTCCAGGAGGAAGCGTGTGCCGATGTCGACCGTCGCGCCCGCGAACACGCCGCCGTGAGCGACGACCTCGAGATCGAGCGCGGCGTCACGGGCTCGGCGCGGCCAGCCCCGCACCCTCGCCCCGACCTGCTCGCCTGCCGTGGCGGGCGCACCCGGCGCGGGCGCGGGCGCGGCCATCAGCTCGCGCGCGATCAGCACGCGCGACTTCTGCCGCGCATGGGTGACGTCGAGCCGCGCGAAGCGCCGGCGCAACACGTCGTTCATCGCGGTGGACATGTGCTTGAGCCGGCCGCCCGCGACCACGACGACGTCGGGCGCCGCGTGATCTGCGATCAGCGCGGTGAGCTCGTCGAGCGCGTCGAGCGATCGCGGGAGCCTGAGCAGCACGACCCGCGCGTCTCGAACGAGCTCGGGAGTCGCGGGCTGCACGCTGATGGCGCCTGCGAGGCCCAACCGCCGTGCGTTGGCAAGGATCGCCCGCTCGCCGAGCACCGCATCCTGATGCACGCGCACCCCGGTGACGCCGAGGTCGGCCGCGACGCTCAGCGCGAGCGCGCCATGCGTATCGCCGATCACCACGACGCCGGACGCACCGCCGGGGGAATGCGCGAGGATCGGCTGCGCCTCGTCGAGGATCAGCCGGTCGGCGGCATCCGACGCCTCGAGCCCCGGCCCTTCGACGTCAGGCGCCCGGCGCAGGAGCGTGAGATCCATCTCGGCAGACTACCGACTCCGTCGAGTGCGCCGGTTCCGGGCAGCTCACCGGCGATCTCCGCGTGCGGTCTCGCGGGATGGCTCCTTCTGAAAAAGTTCCGCCATGGACTTGCGTTGTGATATATCGATATGCCATACTCGATTCACCGGGGAAAGCACGAACCGGGCTGGAAGGTGTTCCCCGCACGCGCCAGCCCAACACCGCTCACCAGAGCGGTACCCGGGGACCACACACGGACCTGGGCTGGAAGGTGTTCCCCGCACGCGCCAGCCCAACACCCCCGCCGGGCGATCCCGCCGGCGGCAGCGCATCGGGCGCCAGGCAACCCAATACCGGCCTGGCGTCCGAGCGCTGCCAACACCGCCCCGCGCGTCATGCACCCCGCAATTGCTCATCGAACGGTCGCAGATGGCGGGTGTGTCCGCCGAGCACTCGCCATCTGCGACCGTTCGACGCCCGCAACCGGCGATGGAGACCTCAAGCCGCGTTTGCTAGCCTCGGCACCGCATGCGTCAGCACAGAAGGACGAACACCGGGGAACGACGCGCCGCACGCACCCGCGAGGCGGCGACGTTCGGTGTACCCGCAAAGCGGGCCGGAATCAGCCCCCGCCGACGGCTCCGTCGGGCCGGCGGAGTGCTCGCGGCATCCGCGATCTTCGCGCTCGTCGGCACGGTCGCTCTGGCGCCGTTGCACACGACGGCGCCCAGCGGCCCGGCGTTCGCCGAGGCATCCGCCGCCGAGGCGAACCGCGACGCCGTGCAGCGCGTGACGATCGCGGGCGCCGCGAAGCAGCAGGCCGTCTCGCGCGAGTCGTACACCGCGTCCACCGGGCCCGAGACGCTCGTGCTCGGCGGCACCAACCACGACTGGGCCAAGCTCGTGCTCGTGGAGGGCGGGTTCCCCATCACTGACGCGAACGTCGCGGTCATCACGGAGTGGATGCGCGAGGAGAACGGCCCCGACAACTGGTGGAACCGGAACAACCCGCTCAACAACGGCAACGGATCGGGCGGCGGCTCGGGGCTCGGCAGCTACGAGACGCTGCAGGTCGGCGCCGTCTACGCCGCCGACAGCCTGCGCCGGCTCTCGTTCTACGACGCGATCGAGGCCGGACTGGACGCCGGAACCGACGCCGGCGCCACGGCCGCCGCGATCTGGGCCTCGCCCTGGGCGACCAGCCACTACGGCAACGGCGCACACTGGACGACGTCGCCCGTGCCGGTCGTCGAGGCCCCGGCCGCGGCCTGGGGTCGCTGAACGACCGGACGCCCCCTTATTCGCGCTCGAGCGGACGCCAGACGACGACCGCGGTCTCGCGCCGCACGCGCGTGCCGCCCTTGATCGTGATGATCTCGCCCGCGCTGCCAGCGGCGAACACCCGACGGCCGGGCCGGTTCAGCATCTCGTCGGCGAGCGCGGCCTCGAGCTCGCCGACGCGGCGGCGCAGCCCGATCACCTCGTCCTCCAGCTCGAGCACCCTCCGGATGCCCTCGAGGCTCACGCCCTCGGCCGAGAGCTGCGCGATCTCGCGCAACTGGGTGACGTCGCGCATCGAATAGCGACGCGACTTGCCGGCGGTGCGGGTGGGCGAGACGAGTCCGAGACGGTCGTACTGCCGCAGCGTCTGCGGATGCATCCCGGCGAGCTCGGCCGCGACCGAGATCACGAAGAGCGGACTGGTCTCGTTCATGCTGCGCTAGGCCTTCGCGCGCGCGATGAGATCGTCGCGCGGGTTCTCACGGGGCAGCTCGGCGAGGAACGCCTCGAGCTTCTCGCTCGCCTCCTTGCCGAGATGCGACGGCACCGCGACCTGGACCTCGGCGAGCAGGTCGCCCGTGCCCTTCTTCGTCTCGACGCCGCGACCCTTCACCCGCAGCACACGCCCGCTGGGGGTGCCGGGAGCGACCTTGAGCTTCACGGGGTCGCCGCCGAGCGTCGGCACCTCGATCGTGGCGCCGAGGGTGGCCTCGCCGAACGTGATCGGCACCTTCACCCGCAGGTTCAGGCCGTCGCGCTCGAAGACGGGGTGCTTTCGCACGTTGACGGTGAGGATGAGGTCGCCGGCCTCGCCGCCGTCGGGCGACGGCTGGCCCTTGCCCCGGAGCCTGATCTTCTGACCGTCGGCCACGCCCGCGGGAATGCGCACCGTGATCGGCTTGCCGTCTGAGGCCTGCAGGGTGATCTGCTCGCCCTTGGTGGCGGTGATGAAGTCGAGCGTGGTGCTCGCGGTGAAGTCGCGGCCCTTGGTCGGGCCGCCGAATCCCCGGTAGCCCCCGCTCGTCTGCCCGAACCGGCCGCCGCCGAACAGGTTGCCGAGCAGGTCGTCGTACTCGCCGCCGCCCTGTTGGAACGTGTACCCGCGGCCGCCGCCGGGCTGACCGCCGCCGAACATGCCACCGAACACGTCGTCGAAGCCGCCGGCCCCCGGGCCGCCGGGCGCCGTGAATCGCGCGCCGGACCCCATCGCCCGCACGGCGTCGTACTCTTTGCGCTGCTCGGTGTCGGAGAGCACCGAGTAGGCCTCGCTGATCTCTTTGAACTTCGCCTCGGATGCGGCGTCACCCGGGTTGGAGTCGGGGTGATGTTGCCGGGCGAGCTTGCGGTACGTCTTCTTGATCTCCGCCTCGCTGGCGTCTTTGCCGACCCCGAGGGTCGCGTAGAAGTCTTTGTCGAACCAGTCCTGACTGGCCATTCGGCACCTCCTCTCTGATGAAACGTCCGGGTGGTCGGGAAGCGCGAACCGCTCCCCGACCACCGAAGGGTGACTGGCGTTACGCGGGCGTCTTGACGACGACCTTGGCGGGGCGCAGCAGCGTCGAGCCGAGCAGGTACCCCGTCTCCACGACGTCGGCGACGGTGTCGACCTCGACGTCGGGTGACGGCTGCTGGAAGATCGCCTCGTGCTGCGTCGGGTCGAACGGCTCACCCGGCGTGCCGAACGGCTTCAGCCCGAGCTTCTCGACGGCGCCGCGCAGCTTCGCCGCGATCGTCGCGAAGGGCGCGTCGCCCTCGAGGTCGCCGTGCTTCTCGGCCCGGTCGAGGTCGTCGAGCACCGGAAGCAGCACGGCCACAGCGGCACCGACCGCGCGCTCGCGCTCGAGCTCGCGGTTCGCCTCGGTGCGCTTGCGGTAGTTCGCGTACTCCGCGGTGACCCGCTTGAGGTCGGCGAGGTGCTCGGCCGACGGCTCCTGCACCTCGGCCTGCGCCGCGTTCAGGATGTCATCGACGGTCAGCTCTTCGTCGCCGGCCGGCTGGGCGGCGGCGGGCTGGGCGGCGGCGGGCTGGGCGGCGGCGGGCTGGGCGGATGCCTCGGTCGAGGCATCCGCACCCTGCTCGCCGCCTTCGGGCTGACGAACCGCACCCGTCTCGGGGTCGATCCGCCGTTTGTCGCGGATGATCGGCTCTTCGTGGCTCTGGTTCTCGTCAGTCATGGTTACTTCTTCTCGTCCTCGTCGTCGACGACCTCGGCGTCGACCACGTCCTCGTCGGAGGACTCGCCGCCGTCGGTGCCCGTGGCTGATGCGTCTTCACCGGGGTTGCCCGGGTTCGCGCCGGCGTCGGCCGACTGCGAGGCGTAGATCGCCTCGCCCAGCTTGGTCTGCGACTGCGAGAGCTTGTCGAACGCGGTCTTCACCGCGTCGTCGTCGTCGCCCGCGAGCGCGGACTTCAGCGCGTCGACGTCGCCCTGGACCTCGGACTTGACGTCGGCGGGGAGCTTGTCGTCGTTGTCCTTGATGAGCTTGTCGATCTGGTAGACGAGCTGCTCGGCCTGGTTGCGGGTCTCGGCGGACTCGCGGCGCTTCTTGTCTTCGGCCGCGTGCTCCTCGGCGTCGCGGACCATGCGCTCCACGTCCTCCTTCGGCAGCGCCGAGCCGCCCGAGATCGTCATGCGCTGCTCCTTGCCGGTGCCCTTGTCCTTCGCGGACACGTGCACGATGCCGTTGGCGTCGATGTCGAACGTGACCTCGATCTGCGGGATGCCGCGCGGGGCCGGCGCGATGCCGGTCAGCTCGAAGGTGCCGAGCGGCTTGTTGTCGCGCGTGAACTCGCGCTCACCCTGGAAGACCTGGATGGCGACCGACGGCTGGTTGTCGTCGGCGGTCGTGAAGGTCTCGCTGCGCTTGGTCGGAATGGCCGTGTTGCGCTCGATGAGCTTGGTCATGATGCCGCCCTTGGTCTCGATGCCGAGGCTCAGGGGGGTGACGTCGATGAGCAGCACATCCTTGCGCTCACCCTTCAGGACGCCCGCCTGCAGGGCCGCGCCCACGGCGACGACCTCATCGGGGTTCACGCCCTTGTTCGGGTCCTTGCCGGTCTCCTGCTTGACGAGCTCGGAGACGGCCGGCATGCGGGTCGAGCCACCGACGAGCACGACGTGCGCGATGTCGGAGACCTTGATGCCCGCCTCGCGGATGACGTCCTCGAACGGCTTCTTCGTGCGGTCGAGCAGGTCGGAGGTCATGTTCTCGAACTGCGCGCGCGTGAGCGTCTCGTCGAGGTTCGCGGGGCCGTTCTCGGTGAGCGACAGGTACGGCAGCTGGATGCTCGTCGACATGCTCGACGACAGCTCCTTCTTCGCCTGCTCGGCGGCCTCCTTGAGGCGCTGCTTCGCGATCTTGTCGTTCGAGACGTCGACACCGGTGGAGTCCTTGAACCGCTTGATCAGCCACTCGACGATGCGCTCGTCCCAGTCGTCGCCGCCGAGACGGTTGTCACCGGAGGTCGCGCGGACCTGGATGGTCGAGAAGTCGTCGTCTTTGCCCACCTCGAGGAGCGAGACGTCGAAGGTGCCGCCACCGAGGTCGAAGACCAGGATGAGCTCGTCTTCCTTGCCCTTGTCGAGGCCGTACGCGAGCGCCGCCGCGGTGGGCTCGTTGATGATGCGGAGCACATTGAGGCCCGCGATCTCGCCGGCCTCTTTCGTGGCCTGACGCTCGGCGTCGTTGAAGTAGGCCGGCACCGTGATGACGGCGTCGGTGACGGTGTCGCCGAGGTACGACTCGGCGTCGCGCTTCAGCTTCTGCAGGATGCGCGCCGAGATCTCTTGCGGCGTGTAGGTCTTGCCGTCGATCTCGGTCTTCCAGTCGGTGCCCATGTGGCGCTTGACCGACGAGATGGTGCGGTCGACGTTCGTCACGGCCTGGCGCTTGGCGGTCTCGCCGACGAGCACCTCACCGTCTTTCGTGAACGCGACCACCGACGGGGTGGTGCGGAACCCTTCCGCGTTCGGGATGACCGTGGGCTCGCCACCCTCGAGGGCCGAAACCACCGAGTTCGTGGTGCCGAGGTCGATACCAACTGCACGTGACATGTGTGTGTCTCCAAAGTATGTGGGTCGTCAAGACTTGAGTCTCAACGGCTCAAGCTTCGCAAAGGCGTCGAGGCATGTCAAGTGAACTCTGTAAAACTTGAGCCGGTTCGACTCAACTCTCAGCAGGTGTTCAGGATGCTCAGGCGCGCCGAGCCGACGGCGGTTACGGTGTACGAAATGTCATCGGTGTGGGAACGGTACGGGACGGTTATCGCGGCCGGCATCCTGATCGGCTTGCCGATCGGCATCATCGCGATCGCCTGGCTTGCGCGGCGTCGCATCGCGCGCGGCTGGTCACGAGGATGGGCATGGCGCGCCAGCACGGCTGAGGTCTGCCTCGTGCTGGGCACCGCGCCGTGGGTCTGGATGATCATGGCGCCGACGTCCGGCTCAGGCGGCCTTCAGCTCGTGCCGTTCCGCGATCTTCGGGCCGTGCTCACCGGCGACGACAGCATCGTGCAAGTCGTGGGCAACCTCCTGGTGTTCGCTGCGCTCGGGTTCTTCCTCCCGATCCGGTTCCGACTCGCCAGGCCGGCGTGGGTTCCGGGCATCGTCGGACTGGTGGCCGGCGGACTCTCGGTGCTCGTCGAGGCCATCCAGCTCACCCTGCCGCTCGGCCGCGTCGCCTCCGTCGACGACGTCCTGCTGAACGCCGCCGGAGCCGCGATCGCTTCACTCGCATCCGCGAGATACTGGCGCTCCCGCACCAATCCGGATCCTGAGCTCCCCGAAGGACTCGGAAGCGACCCACCTCAGCCCGTTCGGAAATGACCGCGGTACCGCAGGAGCAATGTACCTATGTATTAGCGGGTTAATCTCTTGTGGCCTGATCGCTCCAGCCTTACGTTCTGCCCCCATGAGAAATCAACACTCTTCGCGCGCGGCCGCAATCCTGACAGGAGCTACCGTGACCATCACGGGGCTCGCCTTTGGGTCGCCGACGACCGCGACGGCGAACGAGGCATCGCTCCCCACGTCGACCACGAAGTTCTTCTCACTCAGTGAGCAACACGAGGCCGAGACGATCGTCGAGCGATTCTCGCAGTCCCATACGATGCCAGAGCTGTTGCCCGGCTCATCGACCGACGCCTACGCCGCGTTCCAACGATCACTCGAGGCATATTGGTCTTCGGTGCCGTGGGAATCCGTGTACGCCCAGTGGGATTGCCGGCTCGAGAGCAAGCCGACGATGCGCCGCGGCGTTGCGCAGAACGGCATGCCATTCGTGGTGCTCGAGGAATCGCATGAGTGCGGCGACCCCGACATCGGTGCCGAGTTCGCCGGACTCGTCGAGCCCCGCGATGCTCGGGGCGCCCTACGCTCCGCAGACACCGCTGCCTACTCGGTCAGGGGACGATCTGACGTTCGATAAACGCGGCCATGCCGGGCACGGTGAAGGCGACGACGCCGTGCTCTGGTGCGTAGACCAAGCCCTTCGCGATGAGCGCGGCACGGGTCGGTCCGAGGCTCTTCGGCTTCCTCCCCAACCGTGTGGCGACCACGCCTGAGGAGCTGCCCTCATCGCCATCTGCTGCCATCGCGCGCAGGTACTGCTGTTCGGACGGGGTCGCGCGGTCCCATCTGACCCGGAAGAATCCATTGTCGAGTTGGTGATTGCCCTGGACCACTCCGAGTTCCGCGTCGTGCTTCACGATGACCGGCCCGGCAGCGACGTTCCAGGTCGCCTGCCCGAACTGTTGAAGGAAGTAAGGGTAGCGACCCGATGCGTGGACGACGACATCGACGGCATCGTCATCCCAGGTTGCGTCCTCCTGGGCGGAGGGGATCGTGAGAGCCTCAGCGACGACGTCGACACCGATCTGCTCGATCTTCGCGTACTGGAACCGTTCGGCGTAGGACTTCGCTTCAGCGAGGATCCGAGGCAGGCTGGGCAGGCCGGCGAACGCGAACAGGACCCGCCAGCTGTCCTGTGCTGCGGCGTGGGCGATGACGCACAGCGTCGTCAGTTCCTCCACCGTGAGGTCCTGCGCCTCGTCTACAAGGATCGCGAGGCCGACGCCTTCCTCTTCGGCTGCTTGGGCGAGATCGTGAATGAGCTTGCGGAGGTCGGTATCGAGGATGCCCGTGTCGGCTCCGCCTCCAGTTGTTCCGGCCAGATCGAGCCCAAAGGTCCAGACTCCGGTGGTGTCGTACGACGCTTTGAAACTCAGGGCGGTCTTGAGTGCCTTGAGCAGACGCCGGCCGGCACCTGCGTGCGCGAGGTCCGCCAGTGGCTCGTACAGCGCCTCACCGACCAGTTCCCGTAGCGATTTCCCGGATCCCGCTTCGACCTGCGCGACGATCCATGCCTTCTTCGCGGCATTGCGACGGAACTCGGACAGCAGGACGGTCTTCCCGACGCCGCGAAGTCCATACAGCACGACGGGCTGGTCCGTGCGATCGCGTTCGGCGCGCGCAAGCGACGTGGACCATGCCCACAACGCATCATCACGCCCGACCAGCGCCGCCGGCTTCCGGCCTGCTCCAGGTGAATACGGGTTCCGGATCGGATCCATGCTTCCTCCGATTGAAGAGACCTACCAAAGTCTACTGGAGTCTAACGAAAGGCTAGATATCGGTAGACATCTCTAGATGGAATGCCTCGCCGCTCGCCCGGGCTCCACATGACCGGCGCGCGAACGCGATCACCACCCGCGCAGATCTCAACCCGATCCCCGGCCGAGCCGCCCAGAGGCGAGCCGCTCCTCGGTGGGGGTGTGGAGGTCGATAGGCTGCGGGAGTGACCGCCCGAACCGCGACCACCGCTGCCCGACTGCTACTCGGAGGCACGGTGCTGCTCGCGGGCAGCCTGATGCTCGCCGGATGCACGTCGGCGCCCGAGCCGACCGCAAGCCCGTCGCCGACGGCCTCACCGTCGCCGAGCGCGACCTCCACGGCACCGCCGACGGAGACGTCCGAGCCGGCCCCCGCTCCCGTTCCCGAGCCGGTCACGTGCGACACCGTGCTGACGCCCGAGGCGACGAGCGCGCTCGCCGAGCAGGGCCTCGAGCTCCGGGAAGGCACGACCCCGGGGTATCCGCTCGCCGAGCAGTTCGCCGCCGCAGGCGGCACCGCCTGCACGTGGTCGGTCCGGCAGTCCGACATCTTCTTCACCGTGGTGCAGCTTCCCGTCGCCGACGGCGAGCACGACGCGTGGGCACGCGTGCTGGCCGAGAACGGCTACACGCCGACCGACGATCCCGTGCCGGGCGCACACACCGGGCCGGTCGAGCCCGGCACGGGCATCGCGCCGATCGCCATCGTCGAGACCACGCGCATCACGTTCATGAGCGCGCCGGCCCACGCGACGGATCTCGCGCCCGCGCCGTAACGGCGCTCCGCGCCACCCGCGCCGGCGAAGCCCACCGACGGGGTCACGGACCGGCCGCGAACCATCAGCTTTCCGGTGCGCGCCTCGCCTACCCTTGATCGGGATGTCTCAGACGCTCGCCCCGACTCGCCGCGCCCGCGCGAGGTCCGTCGGCATCGGCATCGGGGTCGCCGGCATCCTCGCGCTCGTCTCGATCCGCCTGTTCGCGCCCGCCGAGCTCGGCGACGTGCTCTCCGACCGCGTGCAGGACTTCATCACGCTGTCCGTGAGCGTGGTCATCGAGAGCCTGCCGTTCGTGTTCCTCGGCATCGGCCTGTCGATCGCCGTGCAGCTGTTCCTGCCCGAGGACTTCCTCATCCGACGGCTCCCCCGCAACCCCGTGCTGCGGCGCATCGTGGTGTCGCTCCTCGGGGTGCTGCTGCCGGTCTGCGAGTGCGGCAACGTGCCGCTCGCGCGCGGGCTCATCCAGCGCGGGCTCACGGTCGGCGAGTCGATGACGTTCCTGCTCGCGGCGCCCATCCTGAACCCGGTCACCATCATCACGACGTACCAGGCGTTCGGCTGGGACGACGGCATCCTCATCGCCCGCATCGCGGGCGGCTTCATCGTCGCGAACCTCATCGGCTGGGTGTACAGCCGCCACCCGCAGCCCATGTCGCTGCTGACGCCCCGGTTCCAGGCGGCCTGCGCCCACCCCGGCACGGATGCCTCGTCGAAGCCTCGCAAGGCGGCGCGCATGTTCGCCGAGGAGACGAGCGCGATGATGCCGGCGCTGTTCGTCGGCTCGGCCATCGCCGGGCTCATCCAGGTCGCCGTGTCGCGCGACTTCCTCGTCACGCTCGGCCAGAACCCCGTGCTCTCGGTGTTCGCGCTGATGCTGCTCGCATTCGTCATCTCGATCTGCGCGAACGTCGACGCGTTCTTCGTGCTGTCGTTCGGGTCGACCTTCATGCCGGGCGCGATCGTCGCGTTCCTCGTGTTCGGTCCGATGATCGACATCAAGATGCTCGCGCTCATGCGCACGACCTTCACGGCGCGCACGCTCGTGCAGTTGACCGCCATCGTCGGGCTCGCGAGCGCCGCCATCGGGTTGGGGGTCAACCTTGTGGCCTAGGCTCATCGAACGCTGGAAGGGCGTCGCGCTGACCCTCATCGGCGTCGTCGCGACCGTGTGGCTCACCGTCACCGGCCAACTCGGGCTGTACATCCACCCGCGGTACTTCGGCTTCACCGCGGTGATGGCGATCGTCGGCGGGGTGCTCGCGCTGCTCGCGCTCGCGCTGGTGCCGGGTCGCGACGAGGGCGACGGGCACGAGCACGAGCACGAGCACGAGCACGAGCACGAGCACGACCACGACCACGACCACGACCACGACCACGACCACGACCACGATCACGAGGAAGCCACTGGTCGAGGCGCGAAGCGACCAGGGGGGCGTGCGGTGGTCGGCGCGATCATGGGTGCCGTGATCGTCGTCGGCGCGCTGGTCGCGCTGCTGGTGTTCCCGCCCGCGACGCTCACCGCATCGACCGCGATGGACCGCGACATCGACCGCACGACCGCCGACCTGGCGGGCGACGCGCCGAGCCTCGCGGGCGCCGATCCGAGCCGGTTCACGGTCAAGGACTGGGCACTGCTGCTGCGGCAGACCGAGGACCCGTCGGCGTTCGCCGGCCAGGAGGTCGCCCTCACGGGCTTCGTGACGCCCGCGCCCGGAGACCCGGACGACTCGTTCTACGTGGCCCGGTTCACGGTCACCTGCTGCGCCGTCGACGCGCAGCCCATCGGTGTCGCGGTGCACCTGCCCGGCTGGCGCGACACGTTCGAGGTCGACGACTGGGTCGAGGCGACCGGCGGCTTCGCGCTCGACCCGGCGGGCGGCGAGCAGCTCGTGCTCGTGCCCGACGCGGTCGAGCCGACCGAGCAGCCGGAGCAGCCGTATGTCTTCTGAGCCGGCCCAGCCGGCACACGCTGCCGACCCGGTCGAGCTGCTCGATCCGGCCGAACCCGCCGCGCCGACCGCGGCCGCATCTCGGCGGTTCCGGCGACGGCTGCTCGGCACGATCGCCGTGCTCGCCGCAGCGGCGGTCTCGCTCGCGTTCGCCGGTGTGGTGCAGGGGCCGCGCCTGTCCGAGGCATCCGTCGATGTGGAGCGCGTGACGCGGCTCGCCGACGGCCGCCTCGTGCTCGCACTCAACCAGCCCATCGCACGCGTCGACGGCGACGTGCGCGTCGAGCCGGCGGAGCCCGCCGAGCTCACGATCGACGGGCGGGCACTCGTGGTCGAGTTCGCTGAGCCGCTGCCGTACGACACCGAGTACACGGTCACGGTCGACGGCGTGGTCGGCGAGGCCCAGCCCACCGCGGTCACCGTGGAGCACCGGTTCACGACGACGGATGCCCCGGTGTACACGCTCGCCCGGCGAAGCCCCGCCGGGCAGACCGATGTGATCCTGCGGTCGAGTTTCGGCGAGCGCACGCCCGAGGTCGTGCTCGAGGCGACGCGACTGCAGTCGTTCGCGCACGCGGGCGACGCCGTCGTGGCGGTCGCCGTCGAGGACGACGACACCAACACCCTGCGCGTCGCCGGGATCGACGAGACCACGCAGACGATGGGGCTGCCCGAGCCGGGCATCGTGCGTTCGATCGGCGGCTCCACGACGCATCCGCTGATCGCGTTCGTGCACGATGGCGTGACGCTCCCCGGCGGGGCCGAGCCCGCCTATCGCGAGACGCTCTTCACGCTCGACGTCTCAGGCGTCGCCGCGGCGCCCGAGCCGGTGCTCGGGCTCGACGGCGAACCGCTCCGGGTCATGGACTGGCGGTTCGTGCCGGGCACCACGTCGCTCGTCGTGCAGGACCTCGACGGCGCGCTGTTCGTCGTCGACGCGCTCGGGCTGACCCCGCCGACCCCGCTCGGATCGGCCGCCGAGCTCCGCGGGCTGATCCCCGGCTCGCGCCTGCTCGTGGTCGCCGACCCCGACCGCGGTCGCATCTTCGACCTCGAGACCGGCGAGGAAGCGCCCAACGAGCTGCCGATCGCCGAACTGCCCGAACAGGCGTACCCGGGCAAGGTGGAGCAGCTCGACGCGTCGGGCGCGCACCTGCTCTCGGTGCTGCTGACGGGCGATGACGGCGCGGGCGGTGTGACGACCGAGTCGCTGCTCGCCCGCGTGGACGCCGAGGGAACGAGCCTGCGCTATGCGACGGGCGAGGGCAGCCGCCTACTCGACTACTGCGTCGCGCCGAACGGCCGCTCCGCGGCCGTCGAGACCGTCGCCGACGGCGCGGCGTCCGACGGCTACCCGCACGCACCCTCGTACGTCGAGCGGCTCACGACCGTGGTCGACCTCGAGACCGGCGACGTGGTGCTGACCCAGAGCGGCGGGTCGTCGGACTGGTGCCGGTGACGTTCTCCACACCGGGCGGAGAAATCTCAAGAATCTCAAGCGGATAAAGCAACCTGCTCCGCCGCCGGTCACACCGGCAGGCGCTCGCCGCCGCGCCAGTGGCGGTCGACGCCCCGGCGATCGAGCAGCTGCTGGAACGTCGCGAGCCGGTCCGGCGCGGCCTGGACCTGGTGCGGTTCGACGCCGGCGGTGACGCAGTGCGCGGCGAGCGCGCCCGCCGCCTCTCCGATCGACCACTCGGACGGGTGGACCCGGTAGCAGCCGTTCGTGATGTGCGTGCTGCCGATGGACTTGCCCGCGCCGATCACGTTGCGCACCCGGACGGGCAGCAGCGCGCCCAGCGGGATCTGGAACGGATGAGCCGCGACGTCGAGATAGCCGTCGCCTCCGGTCGTCGGGTGCAGGTCGATCCGGTAGCAGCCGGTCCCGACGGCGTCGGCGTAGGTCACCGCACCGTGGTCGCCGCGGACCGCGACCGAGAGATCCTGCTCGACGACCGTGGTGATCGCCTCGATGCGACGGCTCTCACGGATGTACGGGGCCTGGGCGAAGCCGTCGTCCGTGCCGGTCACGTCCGGCCGGAGCCTGAGGCCCGGATGCCCCGTTCCCCCGTCGGCGCGCGGCGCCTCCGTCTGCAACCAGTACAGGAACGAGGCGCTGAGGGCGCGCGCCTGCCGCGCGTGACGCTCGTCGTCGCCTGAGTCGTAGAGCCCGCCCTCGGCGTAGTCGTTCATCGGCCAGTTCACGAGCGAGACATCGCTCGTGAAGAAGCCCGGCTCGTAGTTCGCCCGGTCGAGCACGCGGCGGTAGCTCCACAGTTCGGGCCGGATGAGCGCGGTCTCCATGTCGGACGCGCCGTCCGACTGCTCGGGCTCGAACCGGCCGTGCACGACGCGCCCGCCTCGGGGGTCGGGGTACTCCCATCTCAGCAGGGGTCCCGGCCACCCCGGCAGGGTGGCGGTGCGCCAGTGCTCGTAGTCCTCGGGCCGGTCGATCGTGTGATCGCCGTCGGCGAGCTCGAGCGCGAAGACGTGCGTGACCGCCTGCACGTTGCCGGGATCGGCATGCGCCTGCGCCGACGGCTCGCCCGTCAGCGCGGCCGACTCGCTCCCGGTGCGGTGCTCGACGCCCGCGAGCGGGAGGAGCTCGCCGATCTCGGTGGCCTCAAGGACGTAGGCGGCCTCCACACGCATGCGTGCCCCGCGTCTCGACTCGAACTCCACGCCGCGGACGAGGTCACCGTCGACGTCCGCCGCGACCGGCCAGGACTCGCGCAGCACCGTCAGCCGCCCGGAGGCGACCCAGGGGGCGAGCAGCTCCTCGATGACCCCGGCCGCGACGCGCGGCTCAGCGCAGAGCGCGCTGACCCATCCGTTTCCCGGGTTGAACTCGGAACGACCGAGGCTCTCGGCCGTGAGCGGATACGAGCGCGCGTACGCGTCGCGGATCGCCCGGCGGAGCCGCCGGTACGCTGCGGTCGAGCCGTGCGTCTCGATCCACGGATGCTCGTCGGGCGGCACCGCCTGCGAGGTCAGCTGACCGCCGAGCCACGGATGGCGCTCCGTGAGCACGACTCGCGCGCCGCCTTCGCACGCGGCGAGCGCCGCGGCGACGCCGCCGAGGCTGCCGCCCACGACGAGCACCTCGGTCGACCACGAGTCGGACGACATCAGCTCACCCCGTCGCGCGTGGCGATCAGCATGAAGCTGTAGCGGTCGGCGCGATAGTGCGACACCGCCCGCTCCACGATGTGACCGCGATCGTCGAGTCCGATGCGATGGACCGCGAGCAGCGGATCGCCCTCCGCGACGCCGAGCAGGGCGCTCTGCTCGGGGTCCGCGGTCACCGCCGAGACCGACTGCTGCGCGGTCGCCACCTCGACGGCGTACTCGGTGCGGAGCAGGTCGTACAGTCCGCCGGTCAGGTCGTGCGTGAGGAGTCCGGGGAACGGCGTGGCCGGCAGCAGCACCGACTCGACGCACATCGGCTCACGGTCGGCGAGCCGCAACCGGTCGATCGAGTAGGCGAGCTCGCCGTCGGCGACACCGAGTTCGGTGGCGACCGATCCGGTCACCACGACCGGCGCGGCCGAGAGCAGCCGGGACCCGGGTTCCATGCCCCGCGCGCGCATGTCTTCGCTGAAGCCCGAGAGCGAGGAGCCCTTCGTCACCCGCCGGTCGGAGACGAACGTCCCGCTCCCGGGGACGGTGTAGATCAGCCCGCTGCGCTGCAGCGTGCCGAGCGCCTGCCGCAGCGTGGACCGGCTCACGTCCAGTGCATGCGCGAGGTCGACCTCGCGCGGGAGACGTTCGTGCGCAGCCATCCCGGCGATGCGGCGGCGGAGTTCGGCATCGATGCGGCGGATCTTGGTCGTCACGACGGTACCTCGGTCGGGGTCGGGCAGGCTCGGATGAGCTGCTGCGTGAGCCGATACGGATCGGAGATCGCGGTTCCGACCACGACTGACCACGCGCCCGCTTCGAAGGCGGCCGCGACCTCCTGCTGGCGACTGTAGCGTCCTTCCGCGATGACGGGATTGGCCGTCATCGCCGCGAGCCGGCCGACCAGCGCGATGTCGGGCCCGTTCGGCGCGGCGCGTCCGGTGTACCCGGCGAGCGTGGTCCCGATCCAGTCGGCCCCCGCTTCGAGCGCATGCTCGGCGCCTACCTCGCCGTCGACGTCGGCCATGACCAGGGCGCCGTGCGCGTGCGCGGCGGCCACCAGGTCGGCGAGCGGGACCCCGTTCGGCCGGGTTCTGGGCGTGCCGTCCATCGCCACCACTGAGGCACCCGCCCCGGCCAGCTCGACCACATCCTCGACCCGCGGAGTGATGTAGACCTCGCTTCCCGCCGTGCGGCGCTTGACGAGACCGATCACCGGGACCGCTCCCCCGGCGATCGCCCGCACATGCGCGACGCTCTCGAGCCGGAGTGCGCTGGCGCCCGCGGCGACGACGGCGCGCGTCATGATCCGCATCGCGTCGGGGTCGTGGAAGGGGCTGACCTCAGCCGCCTGACACGACACGACCAGCCGCCCTCGGATCTGCTCGGGGATGTTCATCGTTCGGTGCTCATTTCGTTCGTTTCGCGGCTCAGGTGTGTCTCGATCGCATCGGGCATCGTCGGCGCCTCGGCGAGGATGAGTGCGCCCGCGAGCGGATCGGCGTGCGCGCGCACGATCTGCGCGGCCGGGCACCGCTGCGTCAGGGCCGCGCGGAAGCCCTCGCCGAGGAGGTCCGTCTGGCCGAAGACGCCGCCCGTGCCCGCGACCGGGACGGCGTCGGCCGCCAGGTGCAGTCGCTCGAGCACGTCGGCGACCGACGACCCCAGTGCGGTGCCGGCGCCACGCCAGATGTCGAGTGCGAGCCGGTCGCCCGCGCGGGCCGCCTCGGCGACGGCCGGAACGATCGCAGCGACGTCGTCGGGTGGCGGCGGCTCGGCGCGCCATCGGGCCGCGAGTCCGTCGAGGTCACCCCACCGGTCGGTGACCGCGTCGAGCAACGGGCCCGGGCGTCCGCCGTCCCACTGCGCGAGCGCGCCGCGGATCGCCTGCAGGCCGATCCAGTGCCCGGAGCCGCGATCGCCGAGCGCGGCACCCCAGCCGTCGGATCGCGCGACGCGGTTGGGCAGGTCGACGCCCAGCGCCACCGCACCCGTCCCGGCGGCGATCACCGCGCCCGTGACCGGGCCGAGCGCGCCGAGGTAGCCGGTGAAGCTGTCGTCGGCGACCACCACGGTCACCGAGCGGGCGAGCGACGCGATACGGGCGAGGACCGCGCCCGCATCGCCCTTCCCGCCGTTGAGCCCGGTCATGCCGACACCGACGCGAAGCGCGTCGGCCGATCGGCCGTTGACCGCCGCGTGCACGGCATCCGCGATGACGACGGCAGGCAGACGGCTCGACCAGTAGCCGGCGGTCGTCGCCTCGCTCGTCTCGCCGTCGATCGCGCGTGCGCGAGCGCGGCATCCGCCCTGACCGAGGTCGACCCCCACGTGCAGCATGCTCATGCACGACCTCCGGCCGATGCGGCGAGTGCGCGACCGTCGATGTTCTCCTCCGCGAAGTGGCAGGCGACCTCGCGACCCTCGACGACCCGCAGCTCGGGCGTCGTCGTCGCGCACACGTCACGGGCCATGAAGCACCGCGTCCGGAAGCGGCAGCCGCTCGGCGGGTCCGCCGGCGACGGCAGGTCGCCGGCGAGCACGATGCGCTCGCGCGGCGGCTCGGCCCATGGCCGCGCGGCCGGCTCGGCGGAGAGCAGCGACATCGTGTACGGATGCAGCGGACGCTCGTAGACCGTCGCCGCCGGGCCGACCTCCATGATCCGGCCCAGGTACATGACGGCCACGTCGTCACTCACGTGCCGCACGACGGAGAGGTCGTGGGCGATGAACAGGTACCCGAGCCCGAGATCGGCCTGCAGCTCGCGGAGCAGGTTGAGCGTCTGCGCCTGCACCGACACGTCGAGCGCGCTCACGGGCTCGTCGCAGACCACGAGCTTCGGGTGCAGGGTGAGCGCACGGGCGATGCCGACCCGTTGCCGTTGGCCGCCGGACAGCTGATGCGGGTACCGGTCGATCATGTGCGCGGGGAGTCCGACGCGTTCGAGCAGTTCGACCGTGCGGTCGCGTCGTTCGGGCTTCGGCACCGGACCGTCGTGCGCGCGCCAGCCTTCGGCGACGATGAACCCGATGGTCTTGCGCGGATTCAGCGACGTGTACGGGTCTTGGTACACCATCTGGATCTCGCGGGTGAGCTCGCGCCGGCGCCGGGGGCTGGCCGCCTGGATCTGCTCGCCTTCGAACTCGATCGATCCGCCCGAGGCGCGCTGCAGGCCGATCACGGTCCGCGCGAGTGTGGATTTGCCGCAGCCGGACTCGCCCACGAGGCCGAGCGTCGTGTGGTGCCGCACGGTGAGGTCGACGCCGGCGACCGCTCGCACGGCCGGACGGGCGCGCCCGATGCCGCGCGCACCGTAGGACACCTCGAGATCGCGAAGCCTGAGCAGCGGGGTCGATTCAGCGGATGGCATATGCGGGCACCTCCTCGGCGAAGTGGCAGGCTGAGCTCTGGCCGCCCTCGAGCACACGCAGCGCCGGGCGCTCGACGGTGCAGCGCTCTCGCGCCATCGGGCAGCGCGGATGGAAGGCGCAACCCGAGGGCAACGCGTTCGGCGAGGGCGGCAGGCCCGGGATGGTCCGCAGCGGCGCTCCCGGCACGGCCTCCGACGGGATGCTCTGCATGAGCGCCCGGGTGTACGGATGCTTCGGCCCGTCGTACACCTCGCGGAGCGGCCCGGTCTCGACCACCCGCCCGGCGTACATGATCGAGACCCGGTCGGCGTATCGGGCGACCACGCCGAGGTCGTGACTGATCAGGATCATGGCCATGCCGTTCTCCTGCCGGAGCCGCTCCAACAGCTCCATGATCTGCGCCTGCACGGTCACGTCGAGCGCGGTGGTCGGTTCGTCGGCGATGAGCAGCCGCGGCCGGAGCGCGATCGCCATCGCGATCACCGCGCGCTGCCGCATCCCGCCGGAGAACTCGTGCGGGTAGGCGCGGGCCCGCCGGGCGGCGTCGGGGATGCCGACGTGTTCGAGGGCCTCGACCGCCGCCGCCCAGGCCCTTGATCGGTTCCACCCGTGCCGGACCCGGAACAGTTCGGCGATCTGGTAGCCGACCGTGAACACGGGGTTCAACGCAGAGAGCGAGTCCTGGAAGACCATGCCCATCTTGGTGCCGCAGAGTCTCCGGCTCGCCCGCGTGGGCCGGGCCGGAAGCTCGACGCCGTCGAACGTGACGCGACCGGCGGTGATCCGGCCGCGGCGCGGGGGCAGCAAACCCATGACCGCCCGCACCGCGACCGACTTCCCCGATCCGGACTCCCCGATGATCGCGAGCGTCTCGCCGGGCGCCACCTCGAACGAGACGTCGCTGATCACCTGCTGCGGCCCGAGGTCGGTGTCGATCGTGACACCCAGCCGCTCCACTCGCAGCAACGGGTCGACGCCCGTCGCGGAGGTCCGTTCCATGATGCGCGTCCTAGTCGATCGTCACGCCGGCGAAGTTCGGCAGATCGTTCGGGGTGGGCACGAATCCGCTGACGTCCGACCGGAGCACCACGTTGCTCGTGAGGTCCAGCGGGAAGATGCCGACCGCGTCGTTCCAGATGATCTCGCCCGCATCCGCGTACAGCTCGGCACGGCGCTCCTGGTCGAGCTCGGCGCGCGCCGCGAGCAGCAGCTCGTCGAGCTCGGGGTTGGCGTACCCCATGCGGTTCGCCGTCGACAGGTACAGCCGGGCGAGGGTGAAGTCGGCGTCGCCCGTGATCGTGCTCCCCGTGCTCATGGTCGAGTCCCAGTCGAGCGCGAGCAGGCGGTCCAGCCAGACCGCGCGCTCGAGGCGCTGCGGCTCGACCGTGATGCCGACCTTCGCCCAGTCGCTGATCATGGCTTCGGCGAACTGGTCGCCCGCGGCGCAGCATCCGGCACTCCACATCATGGTGGTGCTGATCCCGTCCGGGTATCCCGCCTCGGCCAGCAGCGCCTTCGCCTTCTCGGGGTCGTAGTCGTACGGCGACTGCGCGGCCGAACCGAACACGGCCTCCGGGATCGGGCCCTCCGCGACCTCGCCGACGCCCTCGAACAGGGCCGGGGCGATCGCCTCCAGGTCGATCGCGTGCCAGAGCGCCTGGCGCACGCGGACGTCGGTGAACGGCTCACGAGAGCTGTTGAACCAGATGTAGTAGTTGCCGTAGGTCGGGTAGCTCTCCACGGTCAGATCGGCGTTGCCCTCGACGCTCGCGAGCTGGTCGGCGGGCAGGCCCCATGTCGCGTCGATCTCATCGTTCTGCAGCGCCGTGATGCGACCGGACACCTCGGGGATGTACTCGTAGCGGAGGCCCGCGAGATCCGGCGTCGCGCCGTGGTAGTTGTCGTTGCGCTCGAGCTCGACCTGCTGACTCGGCGTGAACGAGGTGACGACGAAGGGCCCGCTGCCGTACGGCGCCGCGAAGAAGTCGGCGTCGGCGACCTTGTCCGCCGGCACGACCGGCAGCAGGGCGAGGTTGCTCAGCACCGTGCCGAGCGGGTCGCTCGTCGTGATCCGCAGCGTCGTGTCGTCGGGCGCCTCGACGGTCTCCACCGCCGCCCATGTGCTCACGAGCGGGCCTTCGTTCGCGATCAGCTGGTCGAGCGATGCCTTCGCGTCGGCCGAGGTGACCGGCGTCCCGTCGGCGAACTCCACGTCGTCGGCGATGGTGAACTCCCACGTGAGCGGGTCCGGGTTCTCCCAGCTGGTCGCGAGGCGCGGCTCGAACTCACCGTCGACCCGGGCGACCAGCGTCTCGAACACCATCTGCGTGACGGCGAGCGTCGGCAGATCCGCCGAGTTCGCACCGAGCGGGTCGAGCGACGCGATCGGCGTCGGGTTGGCGACCCGGAGGATCGCGTCGTCTGCGCCGGCGTCGCCGCCGGTGCCGCCGTCGTCGCCGCCGAACGCGCAGCCGGTCAGGGCGAGGGCGGCTGCGAGCAACGATGCTCCCAGCGCCGTCATACGTGTGTGCTTCTTCACGAGGTGTGCTCCGCTTCTCGAGGGTGTCGTGGGTGGGATGGTGCAGGAGGGGTGGTCAGGGGTGGATCGGTCATCGCGTGACGCTCCGCGGGTCGAGGATGTCGCGGACCCGGTCGCCGACGATGCCGGCCGCGGTGACGAGGATGACGAGCGCGATGCCGGGCATCGCCGAGATCCACCACGCGGTGTCGAGGTAGTCCCGGCCGTTCGCGATGGTCGCGCCCCAGCTCGGGGTGTTGATGGGCACGCCGAGGCCGAGGAAGCTGAGCGACGATTCGGCGACGACCACGAGACCGAACTGCACGGTCGCGATGACGAGCACCGGGCTCAGCACGACCGGAAGGATCGAGTGCCTGATGACGAAGCCGTCGGTCGCGCCGAGGGTGCGCGCGGCGTTGACATGGTCCCGGTCGCGAGTGGCGAGGGCCTGCCCGCGCGCCACTCTGGCGAACGCCGGCCAGTTGGTGATCGCGAGCGTCAGGATGACGTTCGTCACGCTCGGGCCGAGCACCGCCGCGATGAACACCGCGAGCAGGATGGAGGGGAACGCCAGCTGGATGTCGGCCACCCGCATGACGACGGTGTCGAGCACGCCGCCGAAGTATCCGGCGAGGAGGCCGAGCACGGTGCCGATCACGCCGGCGATCAGCAGGCTCAGCGCGCCGACCACGAGCGAGACGCGCGCCCCCAGCACGATCTGGCTGAGCAGATCGCGGCCGACCTGATCGGTGCCGAGCAGCGCGACCGTGCCGTTCGAGGTGACGCTGCCCGGTGCGAGCAGACGGTCGGCCACGTTCGTGCTCTGCACGTCGGCCGGCATGAAGAGGGGGCCGATGAGCGCGACCAGCACGTACACGCCGATCACCGCGAGCGGGAAGGCGAGCAGCAGCATCGAGCGACGACGACGACCCGCGGCGACGGCGTCCGCCGGCAGCGCGGTCGGGACGAGTCCGGGGGTGGTGGTGAGTTGCGTCGTCACGATCGGCCCTTCGCTCGCACCCGCGGATCGAGCCGTCCGTAGGCGACGTCCACCAGGAAGTTGACGGCGACGAACACGACGGCGACCGAGAGGATGCAGGCCTGCACCACGGTGTAGTCGCGCGCGGCGATCGCGTCGGTCATGAGTCGCCCGACGCCCGGCCAGGCGAAGACGGTCTCGACGATGACGGCACCGCCCAGGAGCCCGCCGAACTCGAGGGCGACCACCGTGACGACGGGGATCAGCATGTTCCGCAGGGCGTGCCAGCCGATGACCCGGCCTTCGCCGAATCCCTTCGCACGCGCGGTGACCACGTAGTCCTCCTGCAGCACCTCGAGCATGCCCGAGCGCACGAGCCGCACGATGACGCTCAGCAAGGGGAGTGAGAGTGCGACCGCGGGCAGGATCATCGCCTGCGGCGTCGAGGCGCCGTAGCTCGGAAGGACATGCAGCACCCGGGCGAAGATGAGGATCAGCATGATGCCGACCCAGAACGTCGGAATCGCCTGCGTGACCATCGAGAGCACCGAGACGATCCGGTCGACGACCCCGCGCGGCCGCAGCGCGGCCGCGATGCCGAGCGGGAACCCGATGACCACGGCGATGGCCGTCGCGGCCAGCGCGAGCGCCGCCGTCGCGACGAACGCCTCGCCGACGAGGCTCGCCGCGGACTCTCCGAGCCGGAACGAGTCGCCGAGGTCGAACGTCACCAGCCTGGTCAGGAAGCTGAGGTACTGCACCCCGATCGGCGCATCGAGCCCGTTGCGTTCCCGGAGCGCCTCGACGGCGTCGTTCGTCGCATCGGGGCCGAGGAGCACGCGCGCCGGATCACCGGGGATCAGCCGCATCGCGAAGAACACGATCGTCGCGGCGCCGAGGATGACGATCAGCGAGTGACCCGCGCGCCGGGCGATGAAGGACAGCATGGGGCTATCGCCCGGCGTCGTCGAGTGCCGCCTCGATCGCCTCGACGACCTGCACGGCCGCGCGGCCGTCGGCGCCGCTGACCGGCGTGGGTCCGCCCGTGCGGGCCGAGGTGACGAAGGCGTCGAGCTCGGACTTGAGGTTGAAGGCGCCCTCCCCGCTCGGGCTCGGCCAGAAGTACGTGTCGCGGTAATTGCCGCCGGCCGCGTCGCGATCGACGTGCAGCAGATCGTTGTGGCTGAGACTCACCTCGACGCTGCCGCGCTCGCCGATGATGCGCAGGCCGGCGTCGGCGCGGGACGGGCGCCCGTGCGGGAGCGTCCAGTTGTTCTCCATGCTGAGCAGGCCCCCGTTGCTGAGATCGAGGGTCGCGTGCACGACGTCGTAGCTCGGCGACAGCACCTTGCGGCCCGACGCGTGCACGACCTCCGCCTCGAGCCCGGTGACGAAGCGCACCAGATCGATGTCGTGGATCCCGAGGAACCACGCGACCGAGGTCCGGTCCCAGATGCCGGCCCCGACCGCCTGCGACGTGCATCGCCACACCTTGACGTGCCAGATCTCGCCGAGCTCGCCGGACTGCACGAGTTCCCGGGCCCGGATCACGCGAGGGTCGAATCGCAGGATGTGCCCGATCATGAGGTCGTCCGGCCGTTCCAGCGCGTCGAGGATGCGATCGCAGCTCTCGGTGGTGACCGCCATTGGCTTCTCGAGCAGCACGCGCTTGCCGGCCTCGAGGGCCTCGATCGTGATCTGTTCGTGGAGATGGTCGGGCATGCAGATGCTGACCGCGTCGATCTCGGGGAAGAGGTCGGCGATCGACGAGGTCGCGCGCACGCCCAGCGTCTGCTCGGCCCATTCGCGATTGCGGTCGCTCAGGTCGGCCACGCCGACCAGTTCGACGTTCGGCATGCCGGCGAGCGTCTCGGCGTGCAGCTTGCCCTGCACTCCGACGCCGACGACCGCCATCTTCAAGACATCCATGTCCCCACCTTGCGTATACCGCGGGCTGATTTGTTTATACAACTAGAGAACAGTTATAAGCATGATGGCGCGGCTTGTCAACCTGGATGCCTCGCCACCCGATCAGACGATGGGCTGGTGCCATCCGGACTCGTCGGGGAGGTGGGCGGCTGATCGTTCGGGAGCCGCGGGTTGCGTCCGCCGCGGTCGCATGCGGGCGTATCGTTCGAGACGCGACCACTGCTGATCGTGGGCGACGACTCCGGCGGGTGACATCCGTCACCAGCCATTCACCCAGTGGAGTGGCACCCGCCACCCGACGGAATGAGACTGCCGACATGACCGACCCCACCACCTCGGCATCCGAGGCATCCGCGCGCTCGGCGACGCGCACCGCTGGCGACTCCGGCGCACCCGGCGACGCGGGCATCCGCCGCAGCCGTGTGCTCGCCTGGGGGCTCTGGGACTGGGGCTCGGCGTCGTTCAACTCGGTCGTGACGACGTTCGTGTTCACGGTGTACCTCTCGAGCGGATCGTTCGGGCCGGCGGGCGCCGTGGAGTCCCAGCTCGGTTGGGCGCTCGCCGCCGCAGGGCTCGTGGTGGCCGTGCTCGCGCCCGTCACCGGGCAACGATCCGACACCAGCGGGCGCCGGAAGTTCTGGCTCGCGATCAACACCGCCCTCGTGGTCGCGTGCACGTTCGGCATGTTCTTCGTGCGACCCGAGCCGTCGTTCCTGCTGCTGGGGCTCGTTCTGCTCGCCGTCGGCAACGTGTTCTTCGAGTTTGCGGGCGTGAACTACAACGCGATGCTCAGGCAGGTCTCGACGCCCGCGACGATCGGCAAGGTCTCCGGTTTCGGCTGGGGCATGGGGTATGTCGGCGGCATCGTGCTGCTGCTCATCGTGTACTTCGGCCTCATCCAGCCGGAGGTCGGGCTGTTCGGCATCACGGGCGACGACGGACTCGACGTGCGGGTGACCATGGTGGTCGCCGCGGCCTGGTTCGCGGTGTTCGCGCTGCCGGTGCTGTTCTCCGTGCCCGAGTTCCGGCCGCCGGCCGCGATGCGCCGCGAGCGCATCGGATTCCTCGCCTCCTACGCGCGGCTCGGCCGCGACATCGCCCGGCTCTGGCGCGAGCAGCGGAACGTGCTCTGGTTCCTCCTCTCGAGCGCGGTGTTCCGTGACGGGCTGGCCGGCGTCTTCACGTTCGGTGGGGTGCTCGCGGGGTCGGTGTTCGGGTTCTCGCCCGGCGAGGTAATCGTGTTCGCCATCGCGGCGAACGTGGTCGCCGGGGTGTCCACGATCGCCGTGGGGGCACTCGACGACCGCCTCGGCGCAAAGCCCGTCATCATCACCGCGCTCATCGGCCTCGTCGTGTCGGCGACGCTCATCTTCGTGCTCCACGACGCCGGGAAGCTCGTGTTCTGGATCGCCGGCCTCGCGCTCTGCCTCTTCGTCGGGCCGGCGCAGTCGGCGAGCCGCACGTTCCTCGGCAGACTCATCCCGCCCGGGCGCGAGGGCGAGATCTACGGCCTCTACGCGACGACCGGACGGGCCGTGAGCTTCCTCGCGCCGATGGCGTTCGCGGTGTTCGTGGCGATCGGCGGCGCGCCCTACTTCGGCATCCTCGGCATCGTCCTCGTCCTCGCCCTCGGCCTGGTGCTGTTCATCCCGGTGAAGTCGGCGCCTGTCGCGCGCTGATCGGATGCTCCGACGTGTGCACGCATCGCGAGCTCCGATCTCGCTCACGAGCCGAATCGCTGCCACCACGCGTTCGACCGCCCTCGCGGACTGGGCAGGCGTGGTGCGATTCGCGTATGCCAGTTGCGCCTCAATCGAGGCGGAACTGGCATACGCGAACAGGGAATGGCACCCGTGATTCGGAGCGCCCCCTCGCCTCGAGCGTCTTGCACGGGACCGCGAACCGGTCGCCTCGGACCATTCAGCGCGGGTCAGCCGCGTTCAGGCACACCAACGCCCGCCGTGCCCGAGCGCCCAGGAGCGCCACGGCCGACGCACCGCTCCATCCCGGGCGGTCGACGGCAGCGTCGCATGTCGGCGGTGGTACGGGCAACCGGACCTGGCATGTGTGATCAGCGGTGGTGGGGCCACGCCTCGACGAATCGAGAGAAGAGGGCGGCGAACTCGGCGCGCTCGGCGTCCGTGAAACCGGCGAGAGCGGTTTCGATGGCGGCCCGGCGGTGGGAGACCGCGGCGGTGAGCATCGCACGGCCGGCATCGGTCACGCTCAGGATGCTCCGCCGCGCGTCATTGGGGTCGACCTCGCGCCGGACGTGACCGGCGGCGATCGCCGCCTGAGCGAGCCGACTCGCGCGGGGCTGGTCGACGCCGATCGCGTCGGCGAGTTGACTGATCGATTCCGGCCCGTTCGCAGCGAGGACCGCGACCAGGCGAAAGGCCGCGCGGCCGCCCACTCGGCCGAGCCCGAACCCGCCCCCCGGGCCGAATCCCCCCGGGCCGAGACCGCCGTGCGGGCCGAACGCGTGCCGATCTTCGGATGGTTCGGCGTCGTGAGTGCCGTGCGCGTCGTGCGCGTCGTCGTGCGCGTCCTGCGCGTCGTGGTCGCTCCCGCTCGACCACGTACCGCGCCCGCGAAACGCGCCCGGGTGAGGCGACGAGCCCTCCGGGCCTCGGCCTCGGCCGCCCCAGGGACCGCCCGGGCTCCACGGCCCCCCCGTGCCTCCGGGACCACCGGAACCACCGGAACCACCGGGACCACCGGGACCACCGGAACCACCGGGACCACCGGGCCCGCCCGGGCGACCCGGACCGCCCCGGCCTCCGCGGAACGCGTCGAGGGCCGCCTCGATGGCGTCGATCGGGTTCGAGTCTGAGGATTCGCCGTGCGGAGCTTGACCCGGACCTGACATACATGTCATTGTACATATACATGTCATGTGACATGCAAATGTCAGATCCGCGCATCGCGCGCCGGGCACCCGAGGGTGCACCGAGAAAGGAACCATCATGACCAGCGATCAGCAGATCCCTGAACCTGAACACCACGACGAGCCGACCGCTCCGACCGAGGCGACGGAGGCGGACGTGTCCGCCGGCGGACGCCCGTTCGGCTTCTGGCTCAAGCTCGTCGACCGCCGCCTGTCTGAGGAGATCGAGCGCGTCCTCGCCGACGACGATCTCACGCGCCGCGAGTGGCGCGCGCTCAACCTGCTCGCGGGCACCGCCCGCGACGAGCACCTCGCCGCGAAGCTCGAGGCCAAGCCCGGTCTCGTGCATGGACTCGCCGAGCGCGGCTGGGTCGAGGGCACGCCGCCCACGCTCACGCCCGCCGGCCGCGAGGCGCTCGACCGGTTGAGCGAGCGAGTGGGCGCCGTTCGCGCCCGAGTCGCCCACGCGGTCTCCCCCGAAGACCTCGCGACCACCGTCGCGACCCTCGAAGCCATCGCCCGCGAACTCGGTTGGGACGAGTCCCAGCCGATGCCGCGCGGACGACGCGGCGGGCGCGGCTTCGGCCGCCGCCACGGCGGTTTCGGCGGCCACGGCCGCTTCGGCGCACATGGTCGCTTCGGCGGCCACGGTTTCGGCGAGCGCGACTTCGGCGGCCACGGCTTGGGCGAGCGCGGCTTCGGCGAGCGCGACTTCGGCGAGCGCGGCGAGGGGGAGCACTTCGACTCTCGTGAGCGCTTCGGCACGCGCAGCCGCTTCGGCCACGGGCCACGGCACCCGCGTCAGGACGTGCACGTGCACGTCCACGTGCACGACGGCCACCGCCGCCCGCACCACGACGCCTGACCGCCCCCAACCCCGCATCGAACGGTCGCAGATGGTGGGTCCGCCGCGCGAACACCCACCATCCGCGACTGTTCGCCGAACAGCTGGGTCCGGACCGACGACACCATTCGTCGAACTGTCGGGAACGAAGGGTCGCCGTCGGCGGATCCGCACGAATGCCGACGCCTCGCGACGGTTCGGCGTCGCGGTGCCCCCTCGGGACCCGGGCATACGTACGGACCGCCCGAGGATCGAAAGATCCTCGGGCGGTCCGTCGTTGTCTCGGCGTTCTCAGCGTTCGACGCCACCGCCCACCGCCATCCGCCACCGCCGGCCGCCAGCCGCCACCGCCTGACGTCAGCGCCCGACGCCAGCCGCCACCGCCTGACGTCAGCGCCCGACGCCAGCCGCCACCGCCACCGCCACCGTCAGCGCCAGCGCCGCGCGGCATCTACCGGTCGAACGGCCAGAGCCCGCGGAGGCCGATGTTCACGGTCTCCGTCGCGGTCGTGGTGTTGCCCGAGGCATCCGTCGCGCGGTACTCGAACGTGTAGTACCCGCGGAGCACCGCACGGACCTTGAACCTCGTGTCCGAGAGCTGCTGGATGTCGGCCCGGCTCGACCCGTGCGCCTCGGCCGACACGAGCTCGACCGTCACCTCGCCCGAGTCATCCGACGCGTCGACGTCGAGCTTCACGGTCCGCCAGCCGCCCGTCGGGATCAGGATGCGGTTCGGGTGCGCATCGACGTCGAGCTCGGGCGCCGTCGTGTCGGGCGGCGTGAGCGCGATGCCGACGATGACCGGGTCGTGATCGCTCGACCGGTACGCGTCGGGCGCGAAGAGTGCGTCCTGCGCGGGTTGCTTGAACGTCATGTCGTAGTCGATGAGGCTCGGCTCGTCCGCATTGATGTGCCACACCGCCGCCCCCGTCACCGACGGCGCGAGCGCCGTGCCCGCGAGCGCGTGGTCGAGGTAGCCCAGCCACCCGTCGAAGATGTACGAGTACGCGTGCTCGCCCTGGAACTGCTTGACGAGGTCGGTGTAGCCCGCAGCGGTCAGCGTCGCGATCGGGTCCTCGTAGTCGTACGCGTTCAGGTCGCCGATGATGAGCTCGCGCCCCGCGCCCTGCCCGGTCGGGTCGCCCGCGAGCCAATCGGCCATCGCGGCCGCGGCCTGGGTGCGCACACCATTGCAGTTGCCCTGCCCGTTCGGGTCGGTCGGGTCGCCCACCGCCTCGCAGCCGGAGCCCTTCGACTTCAGATGGTTCACCACGACCGTGACGGTCTCCCCGGTGACGACCGAGGCGAACGTCTGCGCGAGCGCCGGCCGGTTGAAGTCGTCGAGGAACCGCGGGTCGTCGGCGGTGTCGAGCGACGCGAACGCGCCCTGCGGCGTGACCGCGGCCGGCTTGTAGATCAGCGCGGTCGTGATCTCGTCGGTGCCGAGCACGCCCGTCTCGATCGCCGCGTACGTGCCCGCGCCGACGATGGCGTTGAGCGCATCGGCGAGGGCCTGCACCGCGGTGCCGTTGTTCTCGATCTCGATAAGGCCGACGACATCGGCGTCGATCTCAGCCAGCGCCGCGACGATCTTGGCCTGCTGCCGCTCGAACTCTTCGGGTGTGTCGGCGCCCCGACCGTCGAGCGACGTGAAGTAGTTGAGCACGTTGAAGCTCGCGACCCTCAGATCGCCGCCCACCTCGGGGACCGTCGGCCGCGGGTTGGCGACCTCGAACTCGGCGCCCTGCGTCGGCTGCACCGCCCACGTGTCGAACCGGTAGTCGAGCACACCGGTCGCCCCGGTCACGCGGTCGCCACTGCGGAACGTGTTCTCGAGCGTGAACGGTTCGCCGTTCGGGTGGATCGCGGGGTCGGGGTTCTCTCGGCCACGCGCGTCGTCGAGCACGATCTGGTCGCGCAGGTTCGCCTCGGCGATCGCGACCGCCTCGGGCGAGCCCGGCACGGCGACCGCGGTCGGCTGGTCGAGCCGGCCGGTGCTCAGCGAGACCTGCCCGTACCGGCCGTACTCGAAGGTCTCGCCGATGGTCAGCGTCTGCGGCAGCGTCACGAGCATGCCCTCGTACGCCTCGCGCGCGGCTGGGTCGAGCGGCAGCTCGAGTGCGGTCGCCTCGGGCAATGCGGCACCCGTCTCGCAGACCGCGACCGCGGACGCGGTCACCTGTGTGAGCCCGAAGTACTCGCCCACCGTGCCGACGACGTGCACCACATCGCCTGACGTCACCGCGGCGCCACCCGGGGCATACACGAACACCCCGTCGGAGGTCGCCGGGTCGCCGTCGCCCGCATCCTGCAGGTAATACCCGTCGAATCCGCCGTCTTGGAAGTCGCCCACCACGACGCCCTCGATCTCGACGGTCGCGCCGACGACGGGCGAGACGTCACCGGTCCCCTGCACCGAGCCGATGGACACGACGGATGCCTCGCAGTCGGCCTCGACCGGATCGGGCCCGCCGCCCGCCTCAGTCGTGTTCTCGGCCCCGGGCGTGTTCAACGCCTCGCCGTCGGCGAGCGTGCCGGTCTGGCCCGGGATGCCGGCGAGATCGAAGTCGTTGCGCACCCAGTCGCCTGTGGCATCCGTGTCGACGCCGTCGGGGATGCGCGACGCGCCACCCGGCGCGAACGGCTGCCCGTCGTACGAGACGCCGAGCGTCACCGGGCCGTAGGTGCGGTCGCCCGCGCCGCCGTCGTGCACCGCGACCGAGTCGACGATCGTGAGCCCCGCCGACGCATCGATCACCCCGTCGTCGTCGGCGTCGAGGTCGGCGCCGGGCGCCGGGAAACTCTCGCCCGTGACGAGCAGCAGGCTGACCGTGCCGTTCTCGAGCGCATTGGCGGGCAGCGAGGCCAGCGCGCGCCCGTCGGCGTCGGGTGCGCCGAACGAGATCACCTCGTCGACCACGCCGAACACCGGCGCATCGCCTTCGAGCTCGAGCACGCGGTATCCGCTCAGGTCTGCGCCCGGCGCGGCCAGCACCTCGACGTATTCGACGTCGGTGCCCGCGGTGCTCGCGGAGAACTCGTTGATGACGGGGTGCTCGAGGAGCGCCGCCTCGGCGGCGAGCGCCGGCGGCGCAGCCGCGAGCACCCCCGCCCCCAGCACGGTCGCGGCCACCACGGCCACGGTCGATCGACGAACAGAACGAGGCATGCGCGACTCCCCAGCTCACACGCGGGAGCCCTGCGCCCCCCGAACTGGGGTCAGGCTAGCGGCGCCCACCGACACCCCGGAAGCCCTCGCCACGCGAAGTTCCGGTGAACGCGCGTATTCGCGCGCGCGGATGCCTCTGCTGCACATCTGCGCACGAGGCATCCGCCCGCGCGTGGGACATCGACCCCGACCCACCGCTCGGGTCGTTCCGACCCGACAATGGAGAGGTGCACGACTCATCGCCGTCCGAGCTCGCCCACCGCCTCCTGGACATCGCCTATGACCTCACCGCGGCGTCGGGGCCGGCTGCCGTGTCACTTCGCGACGTGCAACGTCGAGCAGGGGTGTCCGCCGCGACGGCGTACTGGCACTACAAGGACCGTGCGGACCTCCTGCTCGCGGTGAGCCGCCGAGCCACCGCTGCACTCGCGGATGCCCTGGTCGATGCGATCGCCAGCCGAGCGGGCACTGACGAGTCGGACCTCTCGGCGGTGTGTTTCGGCTACCTGCAGTTCGCGCGTGACCATCGGGGCCTCTTCCAGGCGGTCGTCCTGAATTCCTCGATCGAGGAGCTCATGCACCCTGCGGACTCCGCCCGCGGGAGGGCGGGGCTGGCGGCGTTCGAGGTCTTGCAACGGGCCGTCGCGGACTTCGGGCAAGGCAAGGGGGCTGGATCCGGCACCGTCACCGAGACGCACGCCGACACCGGCGAGACCTCGATCCATGTGTGGGCGGCGTGCCACGGGATGGCGATGCTGCTGATCGACACGCCCATGGCGACGCTGCCCGAGGAGGAGCAGGAGCGCCTGCGGCACCAGCACGTGCGCTTCGTCCTGAACTCCGTCTCCTGAGGCGTCGCGGCCTGCCGAACCGGCTGGAACTCTGCCTGGTCACCCTCTAATTTAGCAGTGCTAAACTCGGCCGAGGCGTCGCCCGACGCCGTGATCGCGTTCGAAGGAGATCCGGATGACCGTGCACCTCAGCCACCCCGACGGCCTGCTCCAGCAGTCCGACTATGCGCCAGTCGCTCTGGCGACCGGAACACGCCTGCTGCTGCTCGCCGGACAGGCCTCGGTGACACCCGCGGGCGAGCCGACCGCGGCCGATCTCGCGGGCCAGGTCCATTCCGCACTCCAGAACGTCGCGACCGGAGTCACGGGCGCCGGCGGCGACGTCAGCGACATCGCACGAATGACGTTCTACGTCGTCGGCTGGACGCAGGACATGGCAAGCGACCTCTGGGAGGGCGCGTCACGCGCTCAAGAATCCGAAGGCTTCAGCTCGCCATTGCCGCCCATCACCGTGATCGGCGTTCAGGCGCTGTGGACCCCCGAGCTCCTCGTGGAGATCGAAGCCACAGCCGTCCTGAACTGACCCGACGATCGAGCCACCCTCGGGGTGCTCACCAGCCGAGGAGGCTGACCACCCCGAGGGCGGCCGCGGCGACCAAGCCCGTCCAGAGCACGATGGCCACCGCCTGCCACAGGATGACCCACCCCTTCTTCACGCCGGAGGCGACGAAGAACGCGGCGGTCAGCTGCGTGGGAAGCACCCACGGGGCCAGGATGCTGGCACCTGGGACGCCGAACCGCACCATCCAGGCACCCAGCTTCCTGCGCCCCTTGGACCGGCGAGTCTCCTTGGCGTCGCCGGACGGTTCGCCCGCGGGGCGATCCTCGGTCATGGTCGCCGTTCCGGCGTCGGCGCTCGCCTCGGTACCGACCTCGGCGCCGGCCTTCGCGTCGGCGGCTCTGGCGGCACGACGGGCGACGACCGATTCCCGCACCTTCGAGCTGAGCAGCACGACCAGGATCACGCTCAGCAGGTTGCCCGCAATGCCCGCCAGCGCCGCCACGATGGGATTGATGCCGACGAGGATGCCCAGCGCGGCCGAGCCCTCACCCTCGACATAGGGGATCATGCCGAGACCGGCCACGATCAGCGGCTGAACGACCTCGGGCAATTGATCTACGAAGTTCTGAAGACCTTCGTACGGACTGGACATGGGTTTCCCTTTCTCGATTCGATCTCTCTGAACGAAGTCGAGTAAAAACCATGTTCTTAGAACAGAGTCAAGTCATTCAGGAAACCGGTACGACGTGAAGCCCGGGCGAGGGCAGCGGCCACGAGGTCGGCCTTGACCGTGTGCCTGGAACATGGTGTGTGCTGCTCGTCATGCATCGCCGACACCCCACCGAATCCTCGCGTCCCACCTCGTCCGAGCACCGCAGAACATTGCGGCGCACGATCTGGGGCGCCGTCATCGCGGCGGTGGCCGCGATAGCTGCAGTCGCGATCGTGGTCGTCGGGATCACGGGCACGGACTCGCCGGCGCCTTCAGCGACGGCTTCGGCGACGCCGGACATCGAGCAGCTGGCCGGACCGCTCGCGTCGCAGACGCTCGACTGGCACGCATGCGACTTCTCCGACCCGATCACGGCGCCCCTCCCTGACGTCGACGTATCGAACGTCGAGTGCGCGACGGTACAGGTGCCCAGGGACTGGCACGACAGCACCTCGCCGGCGACCTGGGACGTGGAGATCTCACAGGCCCGCAACGTCGAGGCCGGCGCCGAGAGCGCCACGACGCTGTTCTTGCACCCCGGTGGCCCGTTCAGCGGGCTGTCCTTCGCGGCCACCACGCAGCACGCGACGCCCGAGCTGCGGCCGACGACGAACTACGTGAGCTTCGACCAGCGCGGTCTCGGACAGTCGAGCAGCGTGGTGTGCGAGTACGAGTACGACGCAGCCGGGGGTGCGGCCGCCGACGCGCGTGCGGCCGGGGAGGCGTGCTCGCAGCACGCAGACTTCGCCACCATGACGAGCGAGCAGATCGCGTACGACATGGACCTCATCCGGCACCTGCTGGGAGCCGAGACCGTGTCGTACCTCGGCTACTCCTATGGCACGTGGCTCGGGACGTGGTTCGGCAACCTGTTCGCCGAGAACATCGACCGGATGGTCCTGGACTCGGTGATCGACGGCTCGAGTCCGACCTACGAGAAGAGTTTCACGGACCAGTCCCGCGCCATCGACCGGCACTTCGAGATCCACATGATGAACTGGCTCGCGCGGAACGACGCCGTCTACGGCCTGGGCACCGACCCCGAGGCGATCCTCGACCGGTACTTCGAGGCGACGGCCGGCACCGAGGCCGACGATGCCGCGTATCTCGTGTGGTCCGCGACCGGCGCCGTCACCGCGTTCAACAAGAACGTGCTGTACCCGATCGCGGGTGAGGTGGTGGTCCAGCTCATCGCGGACGGGGAGTCGGGACTGCCGGGGACCGCGCCGGAACGCGCGGTCCGGACGATCGAGCGGATGGATACCGCCGTCCTGCCCGAGGCCGACCGGCCCGCCGTCCTGGCAGCGGTCGAGACCTCGACCACTCAACCCGTGGCGGATCCCGAGACTGGACTCGTCGAGTCGAGCCTCCCGAGCGCCTTCGACTACTCCCGATGCGCCGACGGGCAATGGACCCAGGGCTCGTCGTACTGGGCGGAGGCCAACGAACAGACCGCGGAAGCCTCGCCGCTGGCTGCCCAGCTGCGCCGCGTCGACACGGCGCCGATGTGCGCGTTCTGGCCGACCGAGGTCAAGATGCCTCCGATCGCGAGCAACTTCCCGGCGACGATCGTGGTGCAGAGCGAGCTCGATGCGCTCACGCCGTGGGAGCAGGGACGCGACCTGGTGGCGGCGCTTCCCGACGCCACCTCGCTCGTGGTCGACAATGAAGGCGTCCACGGCGTGTTCCCCTACAACACCGCCGAGGTGGACGAGCCGTTGATCGAGTTCCTGCTCGGCGGCGAGCGTCCATCCGGGACGATCGTCGCCCCCGCGAAACCGCTCCCGCTCGAGCAGAGGACGTTCGAGTCCTGGGCGCCGCTGCGCGGCGACGCGGAACACGACGGACCCGCGGTGGTCGACCCGGCGACTCCGGCGGAGACCGCCGTGATCATCGACCCCGCGACGTGAGACGCCGGCGGCGCCGGGGGCCCGCCCATGGCCGTGCGGAAGCAGTGGTGTGCTCGGGACCACGGTCGCGTGCGAGGGCGAGCAGACTTGACCGTGTGGTGGGGACACAGTGTGTGCTGCTCCTCATGCATCGTTCCGATCAGCTCCAGCCACGACCTGTTCCCCGCCGCCGGCCCGGCGGCCGGCCACTCGGCCGACTGCCCCTGATCGCCGCCGTCGCAGCCCTCACCGCCGTCCTGGCGGCGTGCACCGCGCCCGGCGGCGTGCCCGCCGACGACCCGCGCAATCGGCCGATCGACCGATTCGACACCCAGGAGCTCGCCTGGGAGGGATGCGAGGACTACGCCACCACCGCGCAGGACGACGAGGTCTTCGCGGCGGTGCCCACCGCGGAATGCGCCCGCCTCGAAGTACCCATGGACTACGCCGACCGTGAGGGCGCCACCGCCTCGGTGGCGGTCGTTCGTATCCCGGCGCGCGGCGAGTCGCTTGGGCCGCTGCTGTTCAATCCGGGCGGCCCTGGCGGATCCGGGCTGATCGGTACCGTCGCGGCATCCGCACTCATGTCGGAGAGCGCCATCACCGAGCGGTTCGACCTCGTAGGGTTCGACCCGCGGGGCGTCGGCGCGACCGAGCCCGCCGTGGACTGTCGCCTCACCGATGACTCGCCCGAGGCCGCAGCGCTGCTGCAGCAGCTCGGCTCCGTCACGCCGTCGTTGACCGAGGCCGACACGACGGCCCTCGCCGAGCGGTGCGCCGACGGTTCGGG
Organism: Agromyces protaetiae; assembly: GCF_030866785.1. Classification (NCBI taxonomy): domain Bacteria; kingdom Bacillati; phylum Actinomycetota; class Actinomycetes; order Micrococcales; family Microbacteriaceae; genus Agromyces; species Agromyces silvae. The sequence goes on from NZ_CP133018.1 coordinate 3,760,928, forward strand.
AGGTATGGACGCGCTCGCGCACGTGGGCACACGCACCACCGCGAACGACATGGACGTCCTCCGCGAGGCACTCGGCGAGGACGAGCTGAACTTCCTCGGGCAGAGCTACGGCACCCGCCTCGGCGCCGTCTACGCCGAGCAGTTCCCGAACCGCGTCCGCGCCATGGTGCTCGACGGCGCATTCGACCCCGACCTGAGCTCGCAGGATCGTCTGCTGGCCTCGTACGTCGGCTTCCAGAGCGCATTCGACGCCATGGCTGCGGCGTGCGCCGCCGAGGCGGACTGCCCGCTGGGAACCGACCCAGCCGGATGGACCCCGACGCTGCAATCCATCATCCAGCCGCTCGGTGCGAACCCGGTCCCGGCCGCGGACACCGAGCTCGACTTCAACCTGGCCATCAGCGGGGTCATGGCCGGCCTGTACCTCCCTGAGCTCTGGCCGCTGATCGCCGACGGCCTCCGCGAGGTGCAGCAGGGACGTGGTGACCAGCTGCTCGCGCTGGCGAACGGGCTGGGCGGGGTCTCGGCGGACGGCGAGAGCTCGAACCAGGTGGATGCCTCCCTCGCGATCAACTGCGTCGATGAGGATCTGCTCACACCGGACGAGCTCGTCGAACTCCGCACCGACACCTTCGCGCAGGTCCCGATCATGGACCCGGGCGCACCAGCCGACGGGCCGCTGCGCGACAAGTGCGCCGACTTCCCGGCGCATGGCGAGCTCGGGATCCCCTACGCACAGGACATCGAAGGGCTGCCCGGCACACTCGTCATCTCCATCACGGGCGACCCCACGACCCCGCACGCGAACGGCATCGCGCTCGCCGAGACGCTCGGGAGCACACTCCTGACCGTCGAGGGCGGCGGCCACACGGTCGTCGCACGGGGAGCCAGCGCATGCGTCGACGAGATCGCCGCGACCTATCTCATCGATCTCGAGTTGCCCGACGAGGCCCCGACGTGCACGCTGTGACCGGCTCCGCTACTTGCGTGCCTCCTCCGCGCTACTTGCGTGCCTCCTCTGCGCCCGAGAGGCGCTGCGCGATCGCGATCGGGATGATCGACACCAGGACGAGCACCACGGCGATCACCGACACGACGGGCGCCTGATTCGGCCGGAACATGTTGTTCAGGATGAAGATCGGCAGCGTCGTCACCCCCGAGCCCGCGGTGAACGTCGTCACGATGATCTCGTCGAAGCTCAGCGCGAACGCGAGCAGTCCGCCCGCGAGCAGCGCCGACCGCAGCTGCGGGAACGTCACCAGCCGGAACGTCGTCCACACCCCGGCCCCGAGATCCGCCGACGCCTCCTCGAGGCTCGTGCCGAGCCGGCGCAGCCGCGCGATCACATTGTTGAACACGGTCACGATGCAGAACGTGGCGTGTGCGATCACGACCGTCCAGATCGACAGCGGCACGCCCATGATCGTGCGGAAGAAGTTGTTCAGCGCGATGCCCGTGATGATGCCCGGCAACGCGATCGGCAGGATCACGAGCAGGCTGATCGCATCGCGCCCGAAGAACGCGAACCGCTGCAGCGCGAGCGAGATGAGCGTCCCGAGCACGAGCGAGATGGCGGTCGCGATGAGCGCCACCACGACGCTCGTCGCGACCGCCTCCATGGCCCCCTGGCTCTGGAACGCGCGCGCCCACCACTCGAGCGTGAACCCCGGCGGCGGCCAGGTCAGCGAGGTCGAGGTCGAGAACGAGTTCACGAGCACCACGACCAGCGGCACATAGACGACGACCAGGATCAGGCCGGTCACGACACCGAGTGTGATCCGGGCAGCTCTGCTCAGACGCATCCGTCGCTCCTGTCTGCCGGTCTAGAGGTTGTCGAGCGCGCCCGTGCGACGCACCAGGAAGAGGTACCCGAAGATGATCGCGATCGGGATGAGCGCGATCGCCGCCGCGAGCGGCAGGTTGTTCGCCGCGCCGACGTTCGTGTAGACGAGGTTGCCGAGCATCTGGCTCGTGCCGCCCACGATGTTCACCGTGATGTAGTCGCCGAGCGACAGCGAGAAGCTGAAGATGGTGCCCGCGATGACGGCCGGCAGCGCGAGCGGCCAGACGACATGGCGCAGCGTCGGCCAGGTGCGTCCACCGAGGTCGGCGGATGCCTCGAGCAGCGAGTCGGGCACCCGCTCGAGCCCGGCGTAGATCGGCAGGATCACGTACGGCAGCCACAGGTACGACAGCGTGATGATCGTCGCGGGCAGCCCGTAGCCGGGCGTCGACCCGCCGAACGGCGCGACGAGCCACTCGAGGATGCCGTCCTGCGAGAGCACCGACCGCCACGCGTACGCCTTCACGAGGTACGACGCCCACAGCGGCGTGAGCACCATGATCACGAGCACGCGCCGCATGCGCGGCGACGCGACCTTCGCCATGAAGAACGCGATCGGCAGCGCGAGCGCGACGTCGATGAGCGTCACGGCGAGCGCGACGCCCACGGTGCGCAGCGTCACCGTCTGGTAGAGCGACCCCGTGACGACCTCGACGATGTTGTCGAGCGTGAACTCGGTCGTGATCTCGCCCGTGAAGGTGTCGACCGACCAGAACGCGGTGACCAGCAGCAGCACGAGCGCCACGATGTACACGAGGCCCAGCCAGAACAGCGGCGCAGCGAGCAGCAGTGTGAGCCGGAGTCGCGGATGTCTCGCGAGGAATGCCGAGCCCGCCCTCGCCGGCGAGCGGCGAGGGCGAGGGCGAGTCTGCACGGGCGCCGATCCGGGAGTCGGTGCCGTCCGGGTCTCGGTCATCAGCCCTTGATCTGCTGCCAGGCGTCGGTCCACGCCGAGTAGTCGGTGCAGGTCACGTCGGTGCGGCCGTCGATGCAGTCCTCGATCGGCGTCGTCCAGTACCAGATGTTCTCGGCGTACGCGGCGTCCCCGGCGTGGTACGCCTCGCAGTCGCTACGGAACTCGCAGGCCTCGTCGTTGGACGGCGCCTCGCCGAAGTACTCCGTCGCCGCGCCGTTCGCCTCGGGGCTCGCGATGTAGTCGAGCCAGGCGTACGCGCAGTTCGGGCTCTCGGTGCCCGACGAGATCATCCAGGTGTCGGACCATCCGGTGACGCCCTCTTCGGGGACGGTGACCGCGGTCGCCGCACCCTGCGACTCGAGCACGTTCTGGATGACCTGCCAGCTCGTGCCGACGACCGTGTCGCCGGTCGTGAACGCCTGGATCTCCTTGAGGTAGTCGGACCAGTACTCGCCGATGTTCTCGCGCTGCTGCTGCAGCACCTCGACCGCGGCGGCCAGCTGCTCCTCGTCGAGCGCGTACGGGTTCTCGATGCCGAGGTCGGGCTCTGTCGCCATGAGGTACATGGCGGCGTCCGCGATGTAGATCGGCGAGTCGTACGCGGTCACCTTGCCCGCGTACGGCGCCGACTCGTCGAACACGACGCTCCAGCTCGTGGGCGCCTCGGGGAACGTCTCGGTGCTGTACATGAGCAGGTTCGCGCCGTAGCCGTGCGGCACCCCGTAGTTCACATCGTCCACGGTGTTCCACGCCTTGTTCTTCAGGAACGGGTAGATGTTCTCGTAGTTCGGGATCAGGTCCATGTTGACCGGCTGGACGTCGCCCGCGGCGACGAGCCGCAGCGAGGCGTCGCCCGACGCCGAGACGACGTCATAGTCGCCCGTCTTCATGAGGTTCACGGCCTCGTCGGAGGTGCCGAAGGTCTTCACGGTGACCTCGCAGCCGGTCTCCTCTTCGAAGGGCGTGACCCAGTCGACCTCGGGGTCGTTCGAGCCGTCTTCGGCGTAGCCCGGCCAGGCGAGCACCGACAGGCTGCCCTCCATGTCGCCGAGCTCGGTCATCGCCTCCTCGGTCGAGCTGGTGCTGGTGCCCGACGTGCCGCAGGCCGCGAGCACGGCGACCGCGGCGATCGCGAGTCCGGCGCCCGCGCCGCGGCGGGCGCTGCGTGTTCTCATCATGGTGTTCTCCTCCACTCACCCCGCGACGGCGGGGATGGCCTCCAGCCCGAGCGGCACGACGTCGTCGTCGTGCCAGGAGACGACGACGCGGTCGCCGCGTTCGTCGTCGTGCAGGCGGTCGCGGTCGTTCTGCTCGAGCACGGTCACCCGGGTGCCGGCGTCGAGGTCGACGACGAGACGGATGCCGCTGCCGAGGTAGATCGCCTCGACCACGGTGCCCGGCGCATTGCGCACGCCCTCACCGGTCAGCCCCGCGCTCGTGACGGTCATCTTCTCGGGCCGTACGGAGTGGTGGCCGGCCCGGCCGAGCAGCGCCTGCGAGTGCTCGTGCCCGAAGAGGTTCGAGGTGCCGACGAAGTCGGCGACGAAGCGCGAGGCGGGGCGTTCGTAAAGCTCAGCCGGGGTGCCGAGCTGCTCGATGCGGCCGGCGTTGAAGACCGCGATGCGATCAGAGAGCGTCAGCGCCTCCTCCTGATCGTGCGTGACGAAGATGAACGTGATGCCGAGGTCGCGCTGGATCTGCTTCAGCTCGACCTGCATCTGCTCGCGGAGCTTCAGGTCGAGCGCGCCGAGCGGCTCGTCGAGCAGCAGCACCTTGGGCTGCACGACGGTGGCCCGCGCGAGCGCGACGCGCTGGCGCTGCCCGCCGCTCAGTTGCGAGGGCTTGCGGCCGCCGAGCTGTTCGAGCCGCACGCTCGCGAGCGCGCGCGTCGCGCGCTCCCTGCGCCCGGCGCGGCCGACGCCGCGCACGCGCAGCCCGTACGCGACGTTCTCGAGCACGTTCATGTGCGGGAAGAGCGCGTAGTCCTGGAAGACGGTGTTCACGTCCCGCTCGAACGGGGCGCGCGACGTGACGTCGCGGCCGAAGAGCTCGATCGTGCCGGCCGTCGGCTGTTCGAACCCGGCGATGAGGCGCAGCACCGTGGTCTTGCCCGAGCCCGACGGCCCCAGCATCGAGAAGAACTCGCCGGCCGCGATCTCGAGGTCGACGCCGTCGACCGCGGTGACCGGGCCGAACTCCTTGGTGAGCCCGGTGAGGCGGATGGCGGGCTGGGTGGGTTCGATGGGCGGCATCGGCGGCATGGCTGCTCCCTCCGGGCGCAGCGTCGCACCCGCACTTGAAATCATATGGTTCCAGATGTCTTCGTCCATAGCCCCGTGTTACGGTCGTGTCACAGATCCTCACGCTGCCCCCGGGAGGTACCGATGCCGCACGCGACGGGCCGCGCCGACGCGGCCCACGCGGTCGTCTTCTCGCCGCTCGACGGCGCCGGGCGAGCCGTGCTCGTCGAGCAGCGGCTGACCGACGCGATCGTCGCGGGCGTGCTGCACGACGGCGAACGCCTGCCGAGCGAGTCGGCCCTCGCGCGGAGTCTGGGGGTCGCGGTCGTCACCGCCCGCGAGGCCCTCGAAGCCCTGCGCGACAAAGGACTCGTGCTCACCCGCCGCGGCCGCGACGGCGGCAGCTTCGTGACCTACGACCGTGACGTCTCGACCCGAATGATCGACGAGCGCGTGCACGCCCTCAGTCGCATCGAGCTGCGCGACCTGTCACTGCACGTGGCCGCGATCGCGGGCATGGCCGCCGAGGTCGCCGCCGACCGCGCGAGCGACGACGACGTGCAGAGCCTCGTCGACATCGACGCGCGCGCCGACCTCAGCACGCCGGGCGGCGCGCGCCGCGCGGCCGGGCGCTTCCAGCTCGAGGTCGCCGCGCTCAGCCAGTCGCCGCGGCTCGTGCACGAGGAGCTGCGGCTGCAGGCGGACGCCGGCCCCCTGCTCTGGCTGTGCCTGCGCGATGAGGACTATCGTGACCGCAGCAGGACGATGCGACTCGAGGTCATCGACGCGATCCGGGCGGTCGACCCCGCGGCCGCACGCCGCGCCACGACCGACCACATCCAGCAGGCCGTCGAGTGGCTCATCGACGAGAAAGCGCGGATCGAGGCATCCGCACCGCCCACCCGGAAGGAGTGAGGCCATGACCGTCACCGTCGACGTCGCCGCCTTGCAGGTCGCGAGCCGGATCGCTTCGACCATCGACCCCGTGTTCGCGACCGTCGACGCCTGGCGCGACGCGCTCGCGGCACGGCTCACCGGCGACCCCGAACCGCTCGCGCGCGAGCTCGACCCCGCGGTGGAACGCCTCGTGCACGACGACCTCGCCCACCCGGGCGGGCTCATCACGGGCGCCGGATTCGTGGCCGCACCCGGGTACCTCGCGGACGCGCCGTGGCACCTCGCCTGGTGGCTCGGCAGCGCCGCAGCGCTCTCCCTCGCCGGGGGCACGGGATTCAACGCGGGCACCGGCGTGCGCCGGCTGATCGCGGTGAGCGACCCCGACTCCGAGCAGTTCCGGGACTACACGACGCTGGAGTGGTGGCGGGTGCCCGCACGCACCGGCACCCGCCACCTGACGGGCCCCTATGTCGACTACCTCTGCACCGACGACTACACCGTGACGATCACGACGCCCGTGACGGTCGGCGACGAGCTGGTCGGCCTCGTCGGCGTCGACCTCTATGTGGCGAAGCTCGAGGAGGAGCTGCTGCCCGTGCTCGCGGAGTCGGCGCGGGCGTGCACCCTCGTGAACGCCTCCGGCCGGATCGTGCTGTCGACCGACCCGCACCGGGCGACGGGCGCACTGCTGCGGCTCGACGGGTTGCCCGAGTCGCTTGCGCTGCTGCGCGGCGTCGAGGGCACGGATGCCGCCGGCGCTGCCGCGCCGACCGTGCTGCCCGACGGTGCGGTCGTGGTGCCGTGCGGCGACACGTCGCTCGCGCTGGTGCTGTGACCTCGCCGCTGTGACGGGCGCGCGACGAGTCGTCGGGAATCGTGCGCAACACGCCGGCACGCCGCGCCCGCACACGGCGTGTCGCACAGAACTCCCGACGACTGGTCACGGCGAGGTCGGCGGTCGATGCGGACGCATGCCGCCCAGACGACGTCGGCCCGAGCGAGGCGCGCGACCAGTCGTCGGGAATCGTGCGCGACACGCCGGCACGCCGCGCCCGCACACGGCGTGTCGCACAGAACTCCCGACGACTGGTCTGGCGCCCGCCGGCGGTCGATGCGGACGCATGCCGCCCAGACCGCATCAGCGCACGGATGGCGTGCGACGAGTCGTCGGGATTCGTGCGCGACACGCCGGCACGCCGCGCCCGCAGACGGCGTGTCGCACAGAACTCCCGACGACTGGTCACGGCGCGGCCGCCGGCGGGTCAGCGCAGGGCGGCGCCGGGGGTGAGCACGAGTTCGGCGATCGCGGGGTCGGCACCGAGGGCGACGAGTCGGTCGCGGTAGGCGCGCCGCGCGCGGCGGTGCGGCAGGTCGTCGTCGTGGATGACCGACATGAGGTTCATCCACTCGAACGTGCCCTGGAGCTCGAACGCGAGCTGGTCGGGGTCGTCGAGGCCGGGGAGCTCGCCCTGCTCGACGCCGTACCTGGCCGACGCCGCGAGGTAACCGAGCCAACGGTCGAGCTGCAGCGCGATCGCGTCGCGCACGACGCCCGGCTTCGCGTGGAAGTCGGCGGCGGACGCCGAGAAGAAGCAGCCGCCGGGGAAGACACGGCCCTCGGAGTACGCGACCACCCGGTCGAGGAGCGCGACCAGGCGGCGGATGCCTCGGGGTTGCACCCTGGCCGGCTCGACGACGGTCTCGGCGAAACGCGCGGCCGCGGTCTCGACCGCCGCGAGCTGGAGCCGTTCCTTGGTGCCGAAGAGGGTCGCGACGCTCGACTTGCTGAGGCTCGCGGCGCCCGCGATGCGGGCGATCGAGAGTTGGTCGAGGCCTTCCAGTGAGGCGAGATCGACCGCGTGCGCGAGGATCGCTCGGCGCGAGGCATCCCCGCGGGCCCGGCGGCCGTCGACCGCGATCTCACTCATGTCTTCAGTTTACGCACGATCGTGCGTATAGTTGCCGTACGACCGTTCGTATTTCTTTCTCGGGAGTGACCCATGCACCCCATCGCCACCGTCACCGCGGTCGCGGCCGCGCGCGCCGCCGATCGCGTCTCCCCGGCCGCCGCTGCGCGGCTCACGCTGCCGCTGTTCATGAGCTCCCGCCCACGGCGGCCGGTGCGTCCGCACGAACGCGCCGTGCACGAGCAGGCTCGCCGCTCGAGCATCCGGGTGCGCGGTCGCGACCTCGCGGTCTTCGAGTGGGGGCAGGGCGCCGACACCGTTCTGCTCGCGCACGGGTGGCGTGGGCGGGCGGCGCAGTTCGCGCCCATCGTCCGGGAGCTGCGCGCCGAGGGATTCCGGCTCGTGGCGTTCGACGCACCCGCGAACGGCGACTCCGAGGGGCGGCGCACCGACATTCGGGACTGGCTCGCCGCGATGGAGGCGCTGCAGTCGCGGCACGGCCGCTTCCACACGATCGTCGGCCACTCGTTCGGCTCGCTCGCGGCGCTCACCGCCGCGCGCGAAGGGGTGACGACGGGCGGCGTGGTCGCGATCGCTGGCATGTCCAGCGCGCGCTACCTCGTCGACGCGTTCGGCGAGCGCGTCGGCCTCGGCTCGGCGTCCCGCGACGCACTCGGGCGATCGTTCGCGCGCCGGGTGCGGCAGCCATCCGCCTCGACGGCCGCCGACGATGCGGCGGCCGTCTGGCGCCGGTTCGACGTCGCCGAGCTCCCGCTCCCGGCCGAGGTGCCGCTGCTCGTCGTCCACGACCGCGGCGACCGCGAGGTCTCGGTGTCCGAGGCCGAGCGCGTGCACGCCGCCCACGGCGAACGCTCGCGCTACGTGCTCTCGAGCGGCTCGGGACACACCCGCGTGCTCGGCGCCGACGCGACGCTCGACGCCGTCGTCGCGTTCACGACCGGCGGCCTCGCGGCCGTCGATGCGGCCGGGCTCGGATCGCGCGACACGGTCGCCGGCTGACCGCGCGCAGGACGCTCGCCTCCTGCACCGGTGCTCGCGTGCCGCGCGCATTGGCCGCCGCACACGGAGGCCGTGGCCCGGCGGCGAGCGCCGCCCGGCCGCCCGGGCGTCAGCCGGTTGGCGCGGTGAGCATGAGCAGGGTGTGCGCGAGGGCGTGGCGGGTCGTAGCCCAGTGTGCCGGTGAGCACTGCGGCGCGCGCCTCCTGCACCGGTGCTCGCATGTCGCGCGCGCATTGGCCGCCGCACACGGAGGCCGTGGCCCGGCGGCGAGCGCCGCGCGTCCGATCGGGCGTCAGCCGGGGGGCTCGGCGAGCGTGAGCAGGGTGCGCGCGAGGGTGTAGCGCGTGCGGCCCCGGGTCGTGCGCGGGTCGTAGCCGAGGGTGTCGGTGAGTGCTGCGGCGCGCGCCTGCACGCTCGAGTGGTGCATACCGAGCTGCGCGGCGGCGGCGCGCACGCTGCCGACGTCCGCGAGCGCGTCGAGCACCCGACGCGAACGGTCGTCGAGCGCGGCGAGTGCGGCGGCGTCCGGGTGAAGCGCCGGAGCGGCGTCGGCCGCCTCGGCGAACAGCAGCAGCGCGCCGAGATCGGCGGCGTCGACGACGGGCTCGGCCGTGCTCGCGATGCGCAGCGCGACGAGCGCCGACGCCCAGGATTCGGGGAGCCGGTCGGGCGGCAGGGCGAGACCGAGACCCGCGGACGATGAGCCGATCCATGGGGTCGAGGCACCGGCCGGGCTCACCACAGCACGCGCGAGGCCGTGCGCCGTCGCGACGATCGCGCTCGGTGCGGCATATGGAAAGGGCTCCCCGGCGGGAAGCGCGTCGGCGCGGAGCGCCGCACCCCCGTCGAGCCGGAGGCGGGCCAGTGCCGTGGCTCGCTCATCGGCCGCGGCATGCGGGTTCACCGCGACCTCGACGACCGCGGACGCATCACCCGTTCGGCGCGCGGACGTGAGGTCGACGGCGATCGCGAGTCGCTCGAGGACCATCGCGTCGTTGGCGTGCGGCTCGCCGGCGCGTTCGATCCAGACGACGCCGTCGTCGCCGACGCGGCGGGAGGAGGCGGATGCGGGCACGTGGGTCCGCGCGCGCGAGCCGACCCCGGGCACTGCGCCGCCTTCCGCGGCCGACCCGCCGGCGGCGCCTGGATCCGCGGTCGGCGGGAACGTGGCCGAGGCATCCGTCTCATGGAGGGGCAGACGCGCGCCGTCCGGGCCGATGCGGGAGCTGCGGGCCGGCGAGGCAAAGCCGACGGGTGCGCCACTGAGCGCCGCGGCACCGCGGAGCAGCGCCTCGACGCCGACGCCGCCGGCGACGAGCGTGTCGAAGTAGGAGATGACCTTCAGCGACTCGCTCGCCTCGGGGTCGAGGGCGGTCAGCCGCCCGACGAGTTCCTTCATGCCCGGCTCCATCGCGTTCGTGACGTGCACGCTGACCGCATGCTACCGGCCGTGGCGGACGCCGATCCGCTCCGGCGGGCCCGGTCGCGACGGTTCCGCCGACCGCGGGAGACAGGCGGACCCGCGGCCGGCGGAGCTCGAATGCGACGCGGGTGCGGCGTCGCGCATCAGACGGTGCGCATCAGACGGTGCGCATCAGACGCGACGCATCACACGGCGCGTCAGACGTCTCGCGTCAGACGTCTCGCGTCAGACGCCGAGGACGCGGGCCAGCCAGCTCGCGCGGGCGGCGAGCGCGGCCTGCGACACGGCCGCCTGCGGCGCGAGTCCCTCGAAGCCGTGGAAGCCGCCCGCCCACACGTGCAGCTCGGCCTGCACGCCCGCGGACCAGAGCGCGGTCGCGTAGGCGACGTCCTCATCCCGGAACACCTCGGCGCTGCCGCAGTCGATGTAGGCGGGCGGGAGTCCCGAGAGGTCGGTGGCACGAGCCGGGGCCGCGTAGATCGACACGTCGTCGGTGCCGCGGCGGTCGCCGAGCAACGCCGTCCAGCCGGTGAGGTTCGACGCCCGGTCCCAGACGCCGATGCCGTCGATCTGCACCGTGGACACCGAGGCGTCCCGGTCGTCGATCATCGGGCACATGAGCAGCTGTCCGGCGAGCGCCGGCCCGCTGCGGTCGCGTGCGAGGAGCGCGGTGCCGGCCGCAAGCCCGCCGCCCGCACTGCCGCCCGCGATGATCAAGCGGTCGGCATCGATGCCGAGTTCGGCGGCGTGCTCGCCGGTCCACACGAGGCCGGCGTAGCAGTCCTCGACCGGGTACGGGTCGGGGAACTCGGGGGCGAGACGGTACTCGACCGTCACGACGACCGCGTTGTGCTGCTCGATCAGGTCGAGGAACCCGGTCACCCCCATCCAGCGATCGCCGATGATCATGCCGCCGCCGTGCGTGTGGAAGATGCCCGGACCCGTGCCCGTGCGACCGCGACGGTGCACGACCGTCACCACGATCTCGTCGCCGCCGTACCCCTCGATCGTCACATCGCGGTACTCGATGCCGCGCTCGTCGAGCAACGCGGGAACCTCCGCGCCGGTCATGCCGGCGCGGAGCGCCGGGATCAGGTCGGCGGTGAACGTCCGCGGCAGTTGTTCGTGGATGAGCTCGAGGGCGGCCGCGAGCTCGGGGTCGAACGGCGGCCGGATCAGCGTGTCGGTCATGTGAACTCCATCGTTCGGGGCCACCTCATTGTGGCCTGTGAAGCTCATCCTGACGGAGCGCGCAGGCGAGGGCGTCCGCCGTCCGTGCCACGTTCCGGCCAGCTCGACCGCCGGATGGCGGGTCGGGTCGGGCCAGGCGTGGCCGACGGCTCGCGGCGCGCGGCCCGGGGCCCGGGGCCCGGATCAGCGGCACGGATCAGCGGAAGAAGACGTTCGCGGGCCGGGTGTAGAGCAGCGCGATGCCGATGCCGGCGAGCAGCGCCGAGATCGCCGCCGACCAGAGCGTGAACGGCGAGAAGAGGAGGAAGAAGGCCGACAGCAGGTTCAGCACGAACACGATCGTCACGACGATCCGCGCGGCGTTCGAACCGCGGAAGAGCCCGAGGCTCACGACGATGGTGACGATGCCGATGATGAGCGCCCACACCCCCGCCGCGAAGTTGTCGCCGCCGGGGAACATCTGGATCACCCCGCCGAGGATGTTCAGCGCTCCCGAGATCCAGGCGATCACCGCGACCACGGTGACGCCGACCGGACGTTGACCTGCCATGACCCATCTCCTTCGTCGGGCGGGACCCTCGGGTGGCCCCGACAGCACTCACGGTATCGATCCGGAGGCCACAGGGCCAGCTTCGTGTGGGGTCACGGGACGCGGACGTATTCCGAGACGGTCATGCGGGCGAACGGTTCGGTGCCGGCGAGCCGGTACCCGGCCTCCGCCATGACCTCCGGGTCGATCGGCGTCACGCGCTGCTCGTCGCCACCGCGTGGAACCCCCGTGGCGTCGATCGCCCAGACCGTCGGGGCGTCGAGGTCGTGCGCGACCGCTGCGAGCGGGGCGACCTCGTCCCAGAGTCCGGGCAGGGCGTCGTACGGCGTCGTGAGCTGGGCATCGACGAGGCCGGCGAAGGCGTCGGGGTAGAGCCGGAGGGCGAGCCGGGGCTCTCGGGAGCGCCGGTCGGCGAGGCCGAAGACGACGGCGTCCCCGGGGCGTGCGTGCTCCCGGACGTACACCGCCACGGCGCGGAAGTCGGCGCCGCCGTCCTTCGCCAGCTCGGTGCGCTGCGCCAGATACTCGGGCGCGGCGGCCAGGGCGAAGAGGGCGAGCAGCGACGCGATGACGAACGTCGCGACGGCGTGCCGCGCGGGCGCGAGAGGCGCGGATCTCGGACCCGCCGAGATGGCGAGGCGGGGTGGGGCATCGTGATCGTCTGAGCCGAGCGCCCGGCGCGAGACATCCGGATCGTCTGAGCCGAGCGCGCTGGGCGAGGCATCCGCCCCACTCGACCCGAGCGCCCGGCGCGAGGCATCCGTCCCGCTCGACGCTCGCGCCCGGCGCGACGCATCCGATCTCGCGAGGAGCGGCGCGAGCCACAGCGCGAGCCAGAGCGCGACGCGTTCGACGCCGAGCGCGACCAGCAGCACGACCGCGGGGACGCAGAAGGCGACGTAGCGGGGGCTGTACGACTTGGTGATCACGACATCGACGAGGAGCAGCGCCGCGGTCGGCAGCACGACCCATGCGAGGACGGGCCAGAGCCCGGGCGGAGCCGCGACCCGGCCCCGGCGAGCCGCCGCGAGCGTCGCGACCACGCCGGTGAGCGCGAGGATCCAGCCGGCCACCGCGACGCCGGGAGACACGAACCACTGCGTGACGAGCACGTGCTCGGGTCGCGCCCAGTCGCGGAGCGCGAGGTAGCCGAGCTGATCCTTCTGCGTGAAGGCGAGCACGACGAACGGCAGGGTGAGCGCCAGCGCCAGCGCCGTCCCGGCGACCCATCCGCGAATGACCGCGCGTGCGGGGCGCGGCCGCTGTGCGGCGAGCGCGACGGCGTGCACGAACACGAGGAGCGCGAGGTGAAGGAACAGCACGATCGCGGCCGCGAGCCCGAGGGCGTACAGGCCCCACCGCCAGCGGCCCGCACGCTCCCGGCGGATGAGCGCGACGAACGCGATTGTGAGCCAGACCGCGGCCGCGGCCGCGAGCGCGTACGAGCGCGCCTCGACGGCGAGGTACGTCGTGCGCGGGAGGACCGCGCAGAGGACGCCCGCGATCAGACCAGCGCGCGCGCCGAACCAGCGGGTGCCGAGGACCACCGTCCCGGCCGCGAGCAGACCGACGGCGATCGAGCTCAGCGCCCGCGTCGACCACTCACTCGGGCCCAACAGGTCGATCCAGATGTGCAGCAGCGCGTAGTAGAGGCCGTGGACGACATCGACCTCGCCGAGCATCGCGACGAGGCTCGGCCAGGAGCGTTCGGCCGACATGACGCTCGCGGCCTCGTCGCCCCAGTACGACGGGACGCCCGCGCCCGCGTAGCCGACGGCTGCTGCGGCGAGGCCGACCAGGGCGGCGATCCAGGCGGTGCGGCGGGCGCGGGGCGCGCGGGGCGCGCGGACGGGGTGCATGGCGGCACGCGGCGACGGATGCGGCTCGAGCGGCACCGGGTCGCCGGGCAGGGCCGGGTCATCCGGCGGAGCCGAGCGAGGCGACGAGGTCACCCTGGCAGGATACTGAGCATTGCTCTGTTTCGGATGCCTCGGCGGCGGTGTCGCGCATGGGGCACCGGCGAGGCATCCGTTCAGGGCGTTCGCCCGAGCCGGAATGGCGGCGCGCAGACCGTGGGACCGAGGCATCCGCTGCCGCGAGTCGCATCCTGCCGACCCGACGCCAGCGCGGCCGCGCGAGGGCCGGGGTCAGGTGCGGTCAGTTGCCGGCGGCGCCGGCCTCGGTGACACCGACGTCGGTGCGGTGGAAGTTCTGGAACGAGCGCGACGCCGTCGGCCCACGCTGACCCTGGTAGCGGCTCGAGTAATCGGCGGAGCCGTACGGGCGCTCGGCGGGCGACGACAGCCGGAAGAAGCACATCTGGCCGATCTTCATGCCGGGCCAGAGCTTGATCGGCAAGGTCGCGACGTTCGACAGCTCGAGCGTGACGTGCCCGGTGAACCCGGGGTCGATGAACCCCGCCGTCGAGTGCGTGAGCAGGCCGAGCCGGCCGAGCGAGCTCTTGCCCTCGAGTCGCGCGGCGACGTCGTCGGGAAGGGTGACCGCCTCATACGTCGACGCCAGCACGAACTCGCCCGGGTGCAGGATGAACGCCTCGTCGGGCCGCACCTCGATGAGATGCGTGAGCTCGGGCTGATCTTCGGCGGGATCGATGAAGGGGTACTTGTGGTTGTCGAACAGCCGGAAGTACCGGTCGAGCCGCACGTCGATCGACGACGGCTGGATCATGCCCGGTTCGTACGGGTCGAGCTGGATGCGCTCGCGGTCGAGCTCGGCACGGATGTCGCGGTCGGAGAGCAGCACGCGAACAGCCTAGCGAGACGCGGGCGACGGGCGCTGCGCGCCGGGTGCCCGCTGGGGAGAACTCGCACGGCGGCGGCCGTGTGAGTTGCTAGCATGGTGGATGCGGTGCCCGTGAGGCGCCGCATGGCGCCGCCGCCAGGCGGCCCTGCCGATGTAGTTCAATGGTAGAACTTCTGCTTCCCAAGCAGACAGCGCGGGTTCGATTCCCGTCATCGGCTCTCTTGAAAAATCCCCTGGTCAATAGGCTTTTTTGTCGCGCCATTTTCGGCCATCCCTGCGGACGAGCATGGGCGAGCCCGCTTGGTGGCTATTTAATGCACATAAATTCCAGCATCCATCCTCATCCCCAGCGGCGCATCCGGCCTAGCCGCAGTACTCGAAATATGTTACGTTTCTTGCGCTTAGGAGGGAACTGACCATGAGTAACGCCGGTTCAGCACTCACGCCGGAAACATACGAAGCCGCCGACGGCGCGGGCATCGCTCGCGTTCACGACTTCCTCGCTGCACACGAAGCCACGGGCCGCGACCGCCCCGCGCCTCGCTACCTTCTTGCCGGTGCCGAACCGGGCGACCAGGTTGAACTGCCCGAGGAGGTCTACCTGGTACTTCGCCAGGCAGTGGAGGCCATGCAGCGCGGGCTCTCGGTTACCATCTCCCCGATCTCGAAGACGTTGACGACCCAGCAGGCAGCTGAATTACTCGGGGTCAGCCGACCGACGGTCATCAAGTTCCTCAACGAGGGGCAGATTCCCTTCGAACGGGTCGGCACTCACCGCAGGGTCACGCTCAGCGACCTGCTCGAGTTCCGCAAGGCTCGGCGCGAGGAGCAGTATGCCGCGCTCAGCGCACTGTCGAGCGACGTCGATGAAGACACACCATTGGAAGCGATCCTCGGCGAACTCAAGACTGCGCGGCGGGCCGTCGCGGCGCGGCGCCGAAACGACGCGGACGCAAGCTGACATTCTCGAGGAATGTTCATCGCTCTCCTCGACACGAGCGTGCTCTGGCCGAGCCTGCAGCGAGATTTCCTGCTCTCACTCGCGTTCGAACAGATCTACCGGCCGATCTGGAGCAGCGCCATTCTTGACGAGCTCGAGTACCACGAGGCTCGCAAACTCCAGAATCGCTACGGCCTTCCATCACGATTGGCCGAAGAGCGCGCCGCCCGGCTTGTCGGACGGATGAGATCCGCATTCGTCGATGCCGAGATCGCAGGCTGGGAGCCACTCGAGGGCACGTACGGCCTGCCCGACCCGGATGACGAGCACGTCGTCGCGGCCGCACAGATCGCGGGCGCCGGGGTCATCGTCACCTCGAACCTGAAGGATTTCCCCGTGGCGCGACTCCCGAACGGCATCAGCGCCGTTCCGCCGCATCAATTCGCGCTCGACGCCGTGAATATCAGTCCCGAACGCGCCCTCGTGGCCCTCACCGAAATCGCCACCCGGAGCGGGAACTCCGGCCCCGCACTCTCACGCCAAGAGGTCATACAGAGACTCGAAGCGCGCTACGGAATGTCCGAGGCAATGCTCCTTGTCCGGCAGGAACTGGCAATCGGGGAGCCGCACAGTCACACCTAGCCAGCCAAGCACGCCGAGGGTGATCACCGCCAACCGACCGGACGCTCCGAACAACCGCCAAGCTCGCCGACGACAGCCGGCAGAAAAAAGCCCCGCCAGTCCCAGAGGACGGCGGGGAGTTATAGATTTATAGTATACGAATTTTCGAGCTCCCTCGCGCCTCCGGCACATTGGGCCCATGCGAGGCACCGCGAGGGCACAACCCCCACGGCGACGGACCTTCAAGCCAGCCGCGCAAAGCGTGACCGCCACGATGCCAGACGTGTTCATCTTCCTCGACTTCCCTCCGCGCAGTCGTCGGGACTGTGGCGTTCATGCCGCCGAGGACTCGCGGACGATGAGTTCGGGAGCGAGGATGCAGTCTTCACGGGGGGCATCCTCGTCCGTGATCTGGTCGAGGAGGACGCGCGCGGCGATGGCGCCCATCTCGACGCTCTGCTGGCGCACCGAAGACAAGGGAATCGCGGCGGCCTCCGCCCAGGGAATGTCGTCATACCCAACGACGGCGATGTCGTCCGGGATCCGTATTCCTTCACGAAGCATCGCGTGCATCACCTCAATCGCGAGCACGTCGTTGCTCACGACGAATCCTTCGGGACGCTCCGCTCGCGGCAACGCGAGAATCCGCTCGACCACCGACGCTCCTGAGCTCGGCGCTGGGCCGCCCGAGTACCACACTCCGAGTGAGTTCGGGTCGAGGCCGTGGACGCGGAAAGCCGTCTTCGCACCGGCAATGCGGTCTGCGATCTGCGGGACGACAGCCGGCGTGCTCAGGAAATCTACACGTTGACGCCCGCTCGAGAGCAGATGCGCTGTCGCCAGGCATCCGCCCGCGACATGGTCCGTACGCACGGCCGAGTAGGTATCAGATGGGGGTCGCGCGTCCACGAGTACGGTCGGGATGCCCCTCGTTCGAAGACGAGCGAGCGCTAGTGAGACGTCGCCGACGGGAGAGGCGAGCAGGCCATGCACCCGCATCGAGTCGAACGACCCGAGGTAGGCGTTCTCGCGGCTGGCATCGCCATGGGCACTCGCGATGAGCGGAAATCTCCCCTCCGCCCACACCACCTCGCCAGCCCCTCGTGAGATCTCAGTGAAAAAGGGATTGCCGGAATCGGGGACCAGGAGGACGACGGTCCGACTGGTTCCGCTACGCAGATGGCGCGCGGCCTCGTTCCGAACGAATCCGAGCTCGTGGACGGACTCGAGCACACGCGCCCGTAACTCGGGTGCCACTGTCGCCAAGTCGTTGACCACATTTGAGACTGTGCCGAGGCCCACCGCAGCGTGACGAGCCACGTCTTTCATACTCGCCGTGCGCTTCGCGGTCGTTCGCACCACGTCCATGAACGCCGCCCTCCAGGAGATCCTTTGTCAACGTTTCGGCACAGCGAGGTTCGCTCGATGCGATCGTGACCACACACACACCCACACCTCCGAGTCCGCCGCGCATCCACTCGACCCGCCGATCGAGGCCCGGAACTGGGAGCAAGGGGCGGCGGGACGCTATTCCCTGCTTGAGGCCGTGGACGAGTTCAGCGGCGGGCGGTGACCCCAGCGCGTTCCCTGCGAGAGGCGAGCGCTCGATTGCCGACCAGGATCCCGGAGCCGAGAAGGAACGCTAGACCTGCAAGCGCGAGGATTGGCGTGAAGTCGCCCGCGCCGGTCGTCGCGAGGTCGTCCGGTTCTGGTGGGATAGTCGATGGAGGTGCAGTAGGGACGGTAGTTGGCGGGGGCGTAACCTCCACTTCAACCAACACCTGACGATGATCCTGATCGTCAGCCGCGTACGCCGGCGCCACAGTTCCAGGCAAGCCGGTGAGCAGGAGACCTATCACCAGGAGCGTGGGGGCGATGCTGGACACCGCACGAACTCCCGCCGATTCCGCCCGTGCGTCGTTGCGGGCACGGTCGATCAGCCGCTCTATGTGCTTCGCCTTACGCCGACGATCCCACCGGGCGAGCAACAAGATGATCGCGACGATGACGAGAACTCCGAGTTGCGACCACGGGATGGCCCACACGACCGACGATGCGTCGGTGGTCGTCGTCGCGACCTCCGCCGATGAGTTGCCGACGACCTCCGCCTGCGTGCGCCGATCAAGGAACAGCGCGACGAACGGCCAGACCCCGCTCACCTGCTGCCGGATCGTCCGCGTCTCTCCAGGTGCGATTTCGTCGATCTGCTCGACGGCGACGTCGCGCGCAAACCACCCGAACGGACCGGAAAGCGACAGCACCGAATCGACGGCGAGCCGTGTGTTCCCCTCGTTCTCGACGTCATAGGTGAATGTGACGTGGCCGGGCTCGAACGGGTTGATCGACCCGCTGAAGTTCGCGCCGAGCTTCGTGCCCACCGCTGGAGCGAGCTCGCCGGCGACGCGAGTCATGACCCTGAAGCCGACACGAGACTCGACCCCGACTTCGGCGTCTCCGCCGGAGCGGATGCTGGCCGCGACGCCGGCGGGATGGTCCCCGGGTTCGGCGTTCTCCGGCACCGTCACAGAGAAGGGCACGACGACGTCCGCACCGGAGGCCACCTCAACCGAGTCCTGGATGCCGATCCAGGTGCCGGCGCCTGTCGAAACCTCGCCCGCGGTGAGCATGTTGAACCGCCCGGTCTCGGTGAAGTACCCATCCGCCGCAGCGAGTCGGAAGGTGACCGCCGCCGGACTGAGATTGCGGATCAGGAGATGCTCTTCTGCCACCTCACCGGCTCGGAGTTCTAACTCTACCCATGACCGGCCGTCCTCACCCGTTCCGTCGCTGGGGCGAACCATCCAGGTGATCGTCTCCTCCGAGGATTCCGTCGTCGCCGCGTGCGTGGCCGTTGCAGGCAGCACGACGGAGGCGATGGAGATGGCCAGGATGAGGAACAGACGGCGAAGGCGACGATGCATGCGACTCTCTCGATCGATCGGCGTGAGGCGAGGACGGAGGCGGGGGCGGCCGGGCGGCCGCCCCCCGCCGTCGGTCGGGCTATTCGAAGAGGGACAGGGTGAGCACCGAGGTGTAGCTCCCTGGCTCGACGGTGGTCGCATCCACCTTGAGGTGAAGGCCCGCGGATGCGCTCCATGAACCCTGGCTGTATGTTGCGACCTGGTCGGTGTTCACGTAGAGCAGCTCGCCGTCGGCGTACCCGAGCCCCTCGCTCGCGGGGTCGTCGATCACGGTATCGATGTCGAACCCGGCCTCGAGGGCGGGTCCGTAGTCGTCGGCGAGATAGGGCGCCCAGCCGAGGTGATCGGCGGTGATCGTGTTTCCGCCGCTGACGAAATCGCTCGCGGTGCCGAGGACGTACCACGGCACGTCGGGCACGTCCGCCCGCGTGTCGGTCACTGTGACCTCGGGCAGGCTGCCGGTGAATTCTCGGACCAGCGGATCGCCGCTGTCCACCTCCGCGAGTGCGGTGGAGTTCGCGGCGACGCTCAGGGCGAGCACCCCGGAGGGGTACCGGTCGGTCACCTCGACGTTGATCTCGACTTCGCCGTCATCCACGATCTCATCGGCCGCGGCCATCGCCGCGCCCGCGGAGAGCAGCAACGCTCCGAGCGCGGCGGCGCCGACCCGGGCTGCACTTGACTTCTTCATTTCAGACCTTTCTTCGTCGTTTCGGGTATTCCTATGCACGGTTGCGCGGCACCCAGGGTGAGGGCGGGTACCGCCCCCACCCTGGGAGCTCGGTCGTCAGCCGCCGATCGCGAACGGCGCGTACGACACCGACTTGGTCTCGGATACTGACTCACCGGTGACAGCCACGGTCACGTTGCCAGCGGGGACCGCTGTGAGTCGCGAGTTGGCCGATGCGCTCACCGTCGCACCCGGTGCGACGTTTGCGAACGTCTTGCTTCCGTACGCGGTGCTCACGACGATGCTTACCGGGACGTCGTACGTGTTGGTCACCGCGACAGACAGGTACACCTTGCCTGCAAGCGATCGCGGCGTCACCTCGACACCCACCGTCGGAACGACGTCCACGATAGCGACGATCGTGCCGAACTCGGTGGATCCTCTGACCTCGACCCGACCCGCAGTGGCCGTCTCGTCGCCGGTAGTGATCCATTGCACGGCTGCGGGCGAGACCACCCCATCCGCGACAGACAGGACATCGACAGTCGACGGCAGGGTGAGCTCTTCGCCCACCCCGGCGGACGAGAACACTCGGTCCTCCACGACGTGCGTCGCCGCGCTCTTGTTGTAGATGTCAATCGACGCGTGCGGCTCGGAGGTGTTGGTCAAACCGGGCACGCTGCGGAACATGGACTGCCAGCGCTGCGGCTCCCATGTCAGCACGCCCGCACCCGTGTGGTTCGGCAGATCGTTCACCATCTGGAACACACGCTGAATCGCGTCAGCCTGCCCCTGCACGGTCCTCGGATAGGTCGAGTTCGGCATCGGCGCCCCATTCGCCCCCGACGCGGGGTACGACGTCTCAGCGACGGTCATCTTGTACTCCGGGTGCGCGGCGCTGATGGTCTGGAGGTTGCGCTCCATGACCTCGGGCGAGCCGTGCCACTCCGGATAGTACGAGTGAGCGATGTAGTCCGGCGCGAGGCCCTTTGCCTCGAGTCGACTCAGCACTTGGCCCCAGAACTCCGAAGTCATTTCGAGTCCGGTACGGCCGTCGTACCCTTCGTTCCGGACGACGGCGTGCAGCTCAACCTTGGTCTCGGGCGACGCGTCATGAACCGCGCTGATTCCCGCTGCGAGCAACGTCGTGAACCGGTCGAACGATTCCAGGTACAGCGCCCGCTCACCGGCGTCCTCGGAGTTCCAGTACTGCCAGAGAATCCCGCCGCCGGGCTGCGACTGGTAGACGGCGGCCTGGTTGCGGAAGTATCCAGGGTTCGCGCCTGACCATACCGGAGCACTGTCGTCGGCGGAGAGCTGCGCCTCGCTGCCCCACATCATGCCGTGGATGATCTCGTTCCCGACCGCGACCTTGTCGGGCGTGGTGCCTTGGTCGATGAGCTGTCCGACGTAGTCGTGCGTGTAGTCGTACACGGCGTCGGTGAGCTGATCGAACGGCAGCTCGGCCCATGCGCGCGGTTTCGGCTGCTTACCGGGGTCCGCCCACGAGTCGGCGTAGTGGAAGTCGATGCCGAGTTGCATGCCGCGATCGACGACCTGTTCGGCCACCGCGAGCGAGCGAGCCGGCCCCTGAGAGGGAACGGCGAGCACCGCTCCGTTGCCCTCGTTCCGGGGCTCGTTGAAGATACGGAGTCGCGTGAACTCCATACCACGGTCCTTCGCCACGTCGAGCAGGTGCGGTCCGGCGCCGCGATCCGCTTCGAGGGGTGAGACCCAGTACTGACGGGTATCGCCGTCGACCCAAGACATATCCGCCCCGAGCACCATCTCATCGCGCAGATAGTTGTAGACGGCGATCTCGGTGATCCCCAGCCGGGCGCCCTCGGTCGCCCCCTGGATCGTCACCCTGATGTACCGCGTTCCTTCAACCGTGAACACATGCACGCCGCCGGCGCGCGCCTGCGTCGACTCGCTCTCGTCTGCGATCGTGCTCCACGTCTGCCCGTCGGCAGATCCCTCGACCGTGTACTGGTAGACCGCTCCGGCGTCGGGAAACTCCAGTGCGAGCTTGCGGGCGTTGTTGTAGGCGCCTCCCAGGTCGAGCGTGAGTGCATCGCCGGCTGCGGCGGCGATCCACGCGGTGCTGGCATCCTGATCGATGGCGAAGTGTGCCGTGTCGTCGCCACCCGTCGCCGACGCGGATGCCCAGTACTTCGACGCCAGGTTGCTTTCGATCGGATTGATCTCGGCTTCCCCGAACAGTCCGGCCGCTGGCGAGGCGACGCCGACGCCGGTTGCGGCCAACGCCAGGGCGGTCGCGAAGACCGCTCCAGTCCGTATTGACTTTCTCATTCTTGCTCCTTTGCATGACTGATCGGCAGTCGGACATCGCAGGGGGCCGATGCCCGGACTCCGCCGCGCTCCCCGACAGGTTTGCGCATACATTCCGTTGGAGTAAATAGCCGGGCGACGATGCGGCCGGAACCGGCCAACTCCGATATTTCGACCCGCTGAAACACGCGGGCGGCTCAAATAAATTTCAGACAAACACTGGCATGGTGACGTTGCCAGTGCTACTTTCGGGCTCGGGACAGCTCGTTCCGCTCGAGGGAAGAGGTCGACAGCGCGGCATACGCGTCAGATCGGACCTTCCCTGGGCATATTCGTCTGCACGTATGTCGTGAGGCACGATCTGCGACGCTGCAGAAACCCGGAAGGATTCGAAGGTGAAACGTTCCAAGAGGCTCGCTACGACCGCAATCGCGCTCGCGCTCCCCGCCGCACTGCTGCTCACTTCATGCGCCGCGGCAGGCGACGCAAACGAGGGCCAGGATTCCGCGGACGAGGGGAACACGCTCACGGTGTGGACGTGGGATCCCGCATTCAACATCTACGCGATGGAAGAGGCGGAAAAGGTCTATCAGCAAGACAACCCGGACTTCGAGCTCGAAGTCGTCGAAGTGCCCTGGGAGGATCTGCAGACCCGGCTCACGACGATCGCGCAGTCTCAGGCGTGGGGGGAGCTGCCGGATATCTTCCTCATGCAGAACAATGCGTTCCAGAAGAACGGCATCAACTACCCAGACCTGTTCAGCGACCTCGGCGGCGCGGACATCGACTTCTCGCAGTTCCCGGAGTCGGTCGTAGCGTATTCGACGCTGGACGGTGTAAATTACGGCGTGCCCTTTGACTCGGGCACCGCGGTCACGGCACTCCGCACGGATATCCTCGGTGAGGCCGGATACACGCTCGACGACTTCACCGACATCGACTGGAACACCTTCATCGCGCAGGGCCAGGATGTCCTGTCCAAGACCGGGAAGCCCTTGCTCTCCGGTCCGGCAGGCTCGTCCGACCTGGTTGTGATGATGCTGCAGTCCGCCGGCGCGAGCCTCTTCGACGAAGACGGAAACCCGACCATCGTCGACAACGACGCACTCAACGGGGCAATCGACGCGTACACCCAACTGGTGGAGACGGGGGTCTTCCTCGAAGTCAACTCCTGGGATGAGTACGTTGGCAGCTTCGTGAATGGGAATGTCGCCGGAACGCAGCAGGGAGTGTGGATCGTCGGCTCGATCCAGACGGCCGAGGATCAAAGCGGATCGTGGGGAATCACCAACGTGCCGAGCCTTGACGGGGTCACAGGTGCGACGAACTACACCGCGAATGGGGGCTCGTCGTGGGCCGTCTCGTCGAACGCCGACGTCGAGCTCGCATCGGACTTCCTCGCCTCGACCTTTGCCGGATCGACCGAGCTGTACGACATCATCCTCCCCGCCTCAGGTGCAGTGGCGAACTGGATCCCCGCTGGCGACAGCCCCGTCTACGCAGAGCCCGTCGAGTTCTTCGGGGGCGAGGCTGTGTTCGCCAAAGTGGTCGAGTTCGGCTCAGAGGTTCCCTCGAACAACACCGGCGCGTATTACTACGAAGGGAGGGACGCGGTGAGTGCGGCCATCACACAGATCCTGAACGGCGCGGATCGCGACACCGCCCTCGCCGAAGCCCAAGCGAACGTCGAATTCGCGATGCAGTGACGCAGCAGATCGGCCGGCCGGCCCAGATCCGGCCGGCCGATCCCTGCTAACCCATCGGCAGTGCCTTTCCCGCGGAAGAGAGACAACGTTGTGGCATTCCAGTTGAAGGCGCCTGCCAAGTCGCCAGAGAAGCGCGGTACTCCGCCGCTGAACACCTCCTTCGACCGGCGAAAGCCTTGGCTGAACCCCGGTCGGCGGAGAAGCCTGACCGGCTGGGGATTTCTTATCCCGGCGGCGCTGCTTATCGTCGGCATCAACTTCGTCCCGATGTTCCAGGCGTTCCTGCTGTCGCTGCAGACTGGACGTGGAGCTCAGCTGACCTGGGCGGATCCGCCGTGGTTCAACTACCAGCGACTGCTCAACGACGAGATCTTCAAGCTGACCCTGCAGAACACCTTCATCTACCTGATCATTCAGGTCCCCATCATGCTCATCCTGGCGATGATCCTCGCCAACCTGCTCAACGACAAGAACCTGAAATTCAAGGGCCTTTGGCGCACGGCCATTTTCCTCCCCTGCGCGGTTTCACTCGTCTCGTACTCGCTGGTGTTCCGCACGATGTTCGCCAACAACGGCTTCGTCAACGACATGCTCATGGGCATTGGCCTCATCGACAGCGAGGTCAATTGGTTGGGAGACGCCGAGAGCGCGCGATTCGTCATCATCCTCGGTCTGCTCTGGCGTTGGACGGGCTACAACATGGTCTTCTTCCTCGCGGCGCTCCAGAACGTGGATCGCTCGAGTATCGAAGCGGCACGCATGGACGGCGCGAATGCGTTCCAGGTGTTCTGGCATGTGACCGTCCCGCAGCTGAAGCCGATGATCGTGCTCACGGCGATCCTGTCCACGAACGGCACCCTGCAGCTCTTCGACGAGTCTTGGGCTCTCACGCGCGGTGGCCCCGCATACATGACGATGTCGATGTCGCATTACCTGTACGAAGTCTCGTTCCTCAAGAACCCCAACTTCGGGTATGCCGCCGCCATCTCCTACGTGATCCTCATCCTTGTCGCGGTGCTCGCCCTCGTCCAGATGAAGATCGGAGACAAGCGTGACTAACATGCTCCGCCGGCTGCCGGGATATGCCTTCTTAACGGTTTTCGCGATCTTCTCTCTGTTTCCGCTGTACTTCATGGTCGTCTCGGCGACCAACAGCAGCGCAGACGTGCTGTCATCTCGACTCCTGCCGGGCACCCACCTGTTCGAGAACGTCGCAGTACTCTTTCAGACTCACAACGTCTTGGCGGCGATGTGGAGCTCTGCGGCCATCGCAGTCGGCACCACCGTCCTGTCACTCGCGGTGTGCTCGATCGCAGGCTACGGGTTCGAGATATTCCATTCGCGGGGCAAGGATCTGCTGATGTCGGTCTTGCTCCTGGCCATGATGATCCCCTTCGCCGCCATCATGATCCCGCTGTTCCAGCTCTTCGCCGGTGCCGGCATGGTCAACTCGCTGTGGGCGGTGATCATCCCGGCGATCTCTACGCCGTTCCTCATCCTGCTCTTCCGGCAGGCATCGCGTTCGTTCCCCCACGAGCTCGTCGAGGCGGCGCGGATCGATGGGCTGAACGAGCTGTCAATCTTCGCTCGTATCTACATCCCGACGATGAAGTCCACATTCGCCGCCGCCGCGGTGATCACCTTCATGATCGCGTGGAACAACTTCCTCTGGCCCAAGGTTATTTTGATCGACAGCGCGGTGTTCACCATGCCGATGTTGATCGCCAACCTGAGCGCCGGATATGTCACCGACTACGGAGTCCTCATGCTCGCCGTCCTTCTGGCCTCGCTTCCGACCATGTTCGTCTTCTTCCTCCTGCAACGCGCCTTCGCCGAGGGCATCACGGGAGCGATCAAGTGAGTTTCCCCATCACACGCCTGGCCGACCCTACGTTCGTCTCCGAGAACCGGTTGCCTGCGCATTCCGATCATCGCTGGTTCCGCGACGAGGGCGAGGCGCTCGAGTCGGTGAGCAGTTTCGAACAATCACTGAACGGTCGCTGGAAGTTTCACTACGCGAACAACTTGAGCACAACCGTCGATGGGTTCCAGGACCCTTCGTACGACACCTCCGGCTGGGACGACATTCCGGTCCCCGCGCATATTCAACTCGAGGGCTACGATCGTCCGCAGTACGTCAACGTGCAATATCCGTGGGATGGGATCGAGCAGATCCAACCCGGACAGATCCCCTCGCGGCACAATCCCATCGGCTCGTACGTGCACGCATTCGAGCTGAACGAACCTCTCCGCTTCGGCGAATCCTTGAGCATCGTCTTCCACGGGGCCGAGAGCGCGGTCGCGGTGTGGCTCAACGGGCAGTACGTCGGATATGCGACCGACAGTTTCACCCCCTCCGAGTTCGATCTCACCAACGCACTGGTCGACGGTCGCAACGTCATCGCTGCGCAGGTGTTCAAGTGGACGGCGGGGTCGTGGCTCGAGGACCAGGACTTCTATCGCTTCTCCGGCATCTTCCGGGACGTGACACTGTACCGACGGCCCGCGGTTCACATCGAGAATCTGCGAGTCGAGACCGACGTCGCTACGACGGGCGAATGGGCGGACCTCACGATGAGGGTCGACGTTCGCGGTTCTGGCTCCGTATCCGCGAATCTCGAGGGCGTCGGTCACCTGGAGGACCGCGGTGACGGCCTGCTCGTGATCCGCATCGATGAACCCCGCCTCTGGAGTCCCGAAGACCCCTGGCTCTATCAGCTGATCATCGAGGTCACCGACGATGCGGGCAACCGAACCGAGGTCATACCTCAACGCGTCGGGGTGCGCCGATTCGGCATCGAGAACGGCGTGCTCACCCTGAACGGCAGCCGCGTCGTCTTCTTCGGCGTCAATCGTCATGAGTTCGGCCCGCGTGGCCGCGTGATGACTCGCGACGAGATCTCCCACGACCTGGTCCAGCTCAAACGCATCGGCGTGAACGCGGTGCGCACGAGCCACTACCCCAACAGTGCGCCGTTCTACGAATTGGCCGACGAGTACGGCCTGATGGTCATCGACGAGATGAACCTGGAGACCCACGGCCTGTGGGACCGCATTCGCTACTTCGATGCGCCCGTCGAAGAGGCCGTCCCGGGTGATCGCCCGGAGTGGCTGCCCGCCCTGCGCGAACGAGCGACGAACATGTTCGAGCGCGACAAGAATCACGCCAGCATCGTCATCTGGTCGCTCGGGAACGAGTCGTACGGCGGTACTAACCTCCGAGACCTCGCCGACTGGTTCCGCTCGACGGATTCCCGCCCCGTTCATTACGAAGGTGTCGATTGGGACACGCGGTACCCGGACACCACCGACATCGTCAGCCGGATGTACACGCCCGCTGCCGAGGTCGAGGTGTACCTTCGCGAACACCGCGACAAGCCCATGATCCTGTGCGAGTTCGCCCACGCGATGGGCAATTCATTCGGGGCTGTCGGCGAGTACATGGACCTCGCGTTCCGAGAGCCGCTGTTCCAGGGCGGCTTCATCTGGGACTTCGCTGATCAGGCGATCCTGCTCAGTGACCAACACGGCCGGACGTACTTCGGTTACGGAGGCGACTGCGGTGAGGCGCCGCACGATGGCGCGTTCTGCGGCAACGGCATCTTCTTCGCCGACCACTCGCCGACACCGAAGGCGCAGGAGGTCAGCTACCTCTACCAGCAGCTGAGCATCCGGATCGGCGAGACGTCCTTCGAAGTCCGCAATCGCTTCCTCTTCACCTCCACGGACGAGTTTGAGTGCAACATCACGCTGGCGCGTGAGGGGAGAACAATCCGCACCGCAAGCGTACCCACCTTCTGCGCCCCTCAGCACGCTGAAACGTACGGGATACCGTTCAAGACGCCCTCGCGGCCGGGTGAGTACACGATCGATGTGTCGTTCCGCCTCAAGGCGGATACACCCTGGGCTGCACGCGGTCACGAGATAGCTCGTGAGCAACGCGTGACCACAGTGGCTCAGGGAGCACCCGGTGGCGGCGTCACACCACCCACGCCGACACCGACACCGCCGCGACTCGTACTCGGCACGCACAACCTCGGCGTTCACGGAGACGGGTTCAGTGCGGTGTTCTCGCGTCTGCACGGTGGGCTGCAGTCGTATCGGCATGGGTCAGGCCCGGAAAGTGGGCGTCAACTGCTCACCTCGATCCCGATGCCATCCTTCTGGCACGCCCCCACCGAGAACGAGGTGGGCTGGGGCGCTCCGTTCGAGGACGGCCAGTGGCTGCTCGCGAGCCGATACGCGCGCGTTGCCGATCCTGTGCGAGACATCACCTTCGAATCCGACGATCTCGCCGTGACCGTGAGTTACACCTATCAACTTCCCACCGAGCGGGAGGCGTCGTGCGTCGTGTCGTATCGGGTCGACGGCCGAGGCCGAGTCGAGGTCACGCAGACCGTGCACCGCTCGGATGGCATGGCCGACCTTCCCGAGTTCGGCATGCAGCTCACGACTCAGCCTGAGCTCGACACGCTCCGCTGGTACGGCGACGGGCCGGACGAATGCTACGTGGATCGTCGAGACGGCGCCCGAGTGGGCGTCTACCAGCGTGATGTGGCGACCGCGCTGACCCCGTACTTGCGCCCTCAGGAAGCCGGAAATCGCACCGGAGTCCGCTGGGCCGAGGTCGTCGATCGAAACGGGAGGGGACTGCGGTTCGAGTGTGATGGCGGAATGGAGTTTTCCGCGCTGCCGTGGACGCCGCACGAGATCGAGAACGCCCGTCATCACACTGAACTCCCGCCGGTCTACCAGACCGTGGTGCGGCCTGCCCTCATGCGACGGGGGGTGGGCGGCGACGACTCCTGGGGCGCGCGCACGCACCCGCAGTACCGTCTCCCCGCGACGGGTAGTCTGACCTTCCGCTTTTCGTTTCAAGGAGTGTGATGGCAGGACAGCGTGCACCCTCGCAGCTTGACGTCGCACGGCTCGCGGGCGCGTCGCCCCAGACCGTGTCACGAGTCGCCAAAGGCGAATCCAATGTCAGTGAGGCATTGCGCGCGCGCGTGATGCACGCCATGATCGAGCTCGGATACCGGCCGAACGCGGCCGCTCGAGCTGTGCGGCTCGGCGCATTTCGAGCCGTGGGAGTTGTTTACAACACCCTGGGACCGGTCGGTATCCATCGCTCGCTTGAGGAGATCTCGGAACGGGCCGCGGAACGCGGCCACGCAACGACACTCATTCCGCTGGCCGCCTCGTCGACACGTGATGCGAATGGCGCCTTCACCCGCCTGAGTGAGATGTCGGTCGATGTACTCATCGCCCTGATCGCCGACCAGCTTCAAGCGGATGGGTCCCTGCGACTGCCGAAGGGCGTTCCCGCTGTTGTCATCGGACCCCCGGTTCTGCCGGGGGCGTCTTCAGTGGACTTCGACCAGGCCGGAGGCGCAGAACTCGCGGTCACTCACCTCCTAGAACTGGGCCATCGGACCGTGCACCACATCAGGGGGCCCGAAAACTCATTCTCCGCGAGCGCCCGAATGCTCAGCTGGGCATCAACGCTGAGCCGCCACGGCCGCAGGGTTCCGCCGCCGGAACGTGGCAACTGGAGCGCCGCGTCAGGCTATATGGCCGCACGGCGGTTGTTGGAAGTGCAGAAACCGACCGCGATCTTCGCCGCGAACGATCAGATGGCGCTCGGCGCATACCGAGCGATTCAAGAAGCGGGCATGCGCATTCCCGAGGACGTGTCCGTCGTCGGATTCGACGGCATCGACGAGGTCGCGATGCTGGTTCCACCCCTCACGACGATCGCGCAGCCCTGGGATCGGCTTGGCAGCGAAGCCCTCCGCGTTGCGCTCTCAATGGGCAGCGGAGCGGGGCCCGAGACCGTGATCATACCGACACGCCTCGTTGTCCGGCACTCCACGTCCACTCCGAAGGGAGTCTCGTGATGTTGGTGCGGAGACGGGGTCCTCCGAGCAACTCCTCGAGACACACGTATGGCGAGATGCCTCGACCGCGCGAACATCGCGGTCGACGAATCTATCTGCGCACCTCCGCGGCCCACGTGCGAGCGACGCGATCGGAGTTCACATGCGGTCCCGATGGATTGGACGGGACCGAATCACTCGGAAGGCAACGATGCTACGAGTCACGCCTCACTCCGTCCCTGCCAACCGATGCGCGTGTGAGCCCCATGCGGCTCGCGCCCACAAGAATGAGCGCAATGAGTGGGACGTCGATGACCAGGATCTCCTGATACTCGAAGACCTGGCGGCCGGCAGGACGCTCAACACCATTGCGCACGAACGCCACCTTTCTGAGCGATCAGTGCGTCGTCGCATCAGGCGAGCATGTGAGACCTTGGACGTCGACACGGGCATCGAGGCCGTCGTGAGGGCGGTTCGCCTCGGCTTGATCTAATCGAGCGTCCTGTACCCGGTGGGATGGATGCCGCACGCGGCTCGACGGCGCTGTGTCGGCGCAATCACGCGGTGGCAGCCGGCTATCGGAGTGCTCAGCGGCACCGGGTTTCGGGTGCGGACCGTTCGCGCTTAGCGGAGCTGGGTTGGCTGGGCTGGGCCGCGCTGGGCTGGGCCATTGCGCGCCGACATCGCTACGCGCGTGCAGCCGAGTAAGCGTGCCGTCGACCCCAGCGAGTGGCTACTTAATGACTACATATTCGAGCGCACAGTGACTCACCACGGCTCACGCTCCCGCGGAATCTCAACGATGTGAGCCCCAGTGAGCCGCCGTGAACCACCACTTGGTAACTTCTGCTTCCCAAGCAGACAGCGCGGGTTCGATTCCCGTCATCGGCTCCAATTGTGGGGTTGCGGGGTGTTCAACCCTTTCGCGAAACGCTCGCCGATCGGCTGTGTAGACGTTCAAGCACGTAATTGATTGCATGGACCGAGCGGAGCATTCCCGACAGCCGATCCCCGGCTCGGCCCACGATCGCGTCGCGCTCGGCCACGAGCGAATGTTCACCCGTTAGAACGCCGGCCTGATCGAGGCAGATGAACGACGCCCCGGGCCCCTTCGAGCAACGGGACGCTCCATCGCCGCAGTTCTCGAGGCGGGCGGATGAATGGGTGACGAAGCACATCTCGGGCGATCCAGGGAGACTGTCGCCCTCGACCCAGCTACGCTTCGCTCATGTCGGAGTCCACCCGCTTCCCTCACCGCATGCGACCAGATGATGACCAAGTGGTTGCGCGGCTGCTGAGCGCGTGGGAGGACGCTCGCCTCAAGGTTGAAGTGGCGGCTCCCGCGCTCGACGAGCTTGATGCCGCCATCCGAGCGGCCGGACAGGACGGACTCAATGCGATGGCAGTCCGGCTGGAGAGTGGAATCGAGTTTGACCTAGCAAGGCACGTCCTGGCTGGCGGCTCCGCGATGATGTATCTCGCCGAGAAGAAGGATCGCCTGGCCCGAGGCGATCCAGCTCAATAGATCGTGCGGTCTACCGTTCTCGCGAAGCCGCCCCAGGGAGCCGCGCGCTGGACCCAATCGGCGGAGAGCTCCTCGAGCGACCGCGCGACCTTTGCTGCCCGCGTCGTCCGGGTCGCGGTGTGCCGCATCCGCCAGATCTCGAACCGTGAGGGCTCCCGCCCGACGCGCTCACGGAACGCGTCGATCAGCTCGTCTTTCGTCTGAGCGATCCGTGCGGCGCGCTGCGAGAACTCCTCGAGGAGCGGCAGGTCGATCCCGACGAGCTCCCATTTGCGGTTGCGCGGCTCGATGCCCGAGGCATCCGCGAACAGTCCGCGGGACTCTTGCGAGTCGGTGAGCTGGTTCGCCTCGATGAACGCCTCGTAGCCGAGCGGGTCGCGGAGCACCGAGCGCTCCGTCCACTCGAGCCCGAGCCGATTCGAGAGCGCGTCCATGAGTGCCGCGTCGTACGTCTCGGACAGCGTCACGACATGCGGCGACAGCGCGTGACGCGAATCAATGGTCCGCCACCGGCCGTCGGCCGCCTTGACACGGTTGGCGATGAGCAGGTGGGTGTGCAGCTGCGGGTCGCCCTCACGCGAATCCCAGTGGTCGAACGCGGCCGCCACGGCGCCGGTGACCTCGATCTGCGCGACCCCGCCCGAGCCGACCCGGGTCCGGAGCGCGTCACGCTCCAGGATCGCGAGCGTCTCCTGCAACGCCTGATGATGCGCGGCGCGGATCTGGAACTGCACGGACTCCGGCGCGAGCCCCCAGAGCACGCTCACCGATTTCGGCGGGTTGAAGACGAGCTCGAACCCCGCCACCGAGGCGGTCGGGGCGCGGGCGGTCTCTTCGGCGGTGATCCTCGCGATCGCGGCCTCGCGCTGCGCGTCATCGATGCCGGCGTCGATGGCCTCGATGCGAGCGCTGACGCGCTCGGCCAGGGACGTGACGACGACATAGCGGCGCGCCAACAGTTCACCGGTGAGCGGATGCCTCCCACGGCCGAACAGGTTCGACAGCTCCGCCGGCGTCGCGGACCGCCCTTCGGCGAGCCCGAGTTCGGCAGCGCCGCTGCCGAGCCACCGACCAGCCGGCGTGCCCTCGTCCACGTAATAGTCGATGGCGGCGCCAACGCTCGCCTCGTCGGCGACGGTGCTCTGGAAGTAGCGCCACGCGTCCTCGCCCGACGCGATCTTGACCATCGAGATCACGCGTCACTCCGGGGCCGACGGCGCTCACGCGACGCGTAGGCGCGACACGTCGATGAGCAGTACTGCTTGCCGGCACGACGGGCTTCGATCATGTCGCCGCAGTGCAGGCATCGCGACCGGCGGGGCGCAGTCACCTGGTTCTGGTCGCGCCATGAGCGGGTGCGACCTGCGTCGCGGCAGAAGCGGTGTCGCGGGTGGGATGGGGCGAAGATCGCCAGGCAGCCCTCGCACTGGCGAAGCATTGATGTCGCGACAGTCGCGCCATGTCGGTGTCGCCGACGACGCGTCGCGACGCGACATTCCTCGGAGCAGTGCTCGACGAGTCGCGATCCGGAGCTGAAGCGTGCACCGCACTCGCGACACCGCGCCACCCATCGACGGTGACCGACACGACGTGGCGCGGCGTCCGGCCGTGCGAGCTGCTCGATGGCGCGGCGCAGCGCCTCGTCGTGAGCGGCGCTTACTTGCGATGGCTGGGGACGACGGCGATGAGTCACACCTCTGTGATGGTCCGCTGTGCGCGCTCGTCACGCGGCGCTGCCGCGGTCGCCAGGCCGAGATAGGCTCCGCCGCATGGACGAGCTACCCGCAACAGATCCGGATTGTCCGTCCTGCGGGACCCGATGTCACCCCGTCGGCGGAACATGGGTATGTCGACGCTGCGAGATCAGCGTCCTCGGCCGTGAGGCTCCTCATCGGAACTCGCGTCGCCGACTTGACCGTTGAGATCCGCTTCGGCCCGCGCAACGATTGCCGATGCTTCGAGGTTGAGCGACACCGCCATCCGGTAGAGCGCCCCGATGGGAACATCCTGCTCGTCGTACAGATACCGAGCCAGCGTGCTGCGATTGAACTCGCCTCGACGAGCCAGCTCATCCACCGTGAGTCGTTGCTGTTCGCGCTCGGTCCGAACGATGCCCATGACCGTTCGCGTGAACGCAGCGCCTCGCGCATACATGCGAAGTACTTTACCCGTCCAGAATCCAGTATTGTAATCCCAGATTCGGGACTGTACGATCCCGACATGGGGACTGAGGAACCAGCGGAGCGACGGCGCCGGCAGGTGCGCAGCCAACGGACCCACGAGCGCCTCCTCCACGCCGCCGCGGTGGAGTTCGAGCGATTCGGGTACGAGAACTCGTCGATGGCGCGCCTTTCCAAGGAAGCAGGCGTCACGACCGGAGCCGCGTACAACCATTTCCCCTCGAAATGGGCGATCGCGGAAGAAATCCTGGGCCGCCAACGACTCCGTGTCCGAGAAGTCGCCGCGAACGTAAAGACCGCACTCCCAGGCGCCTTCGAACGGCTGCTGTGCTTCTCGGCGGACCTCTCAGAGCTCCTCATGCAGGACCCCGGCGTGCGTGCGAGTGTTCAGCTGTCAATGGAACCGGCGCTACCCGTCGCCACCCCCGCATGGCGCGAATGGGCCGATCTCGCCGATGAGCTCGCCGCCACCGCACCCGATGGCGCTGACGCGCTCCGGGTGACCGACCGACTGGGCTCGCTCACCGTCAGCCTCATCGTGAGCGCGTGGCTGCTCACTCGAGACCAGGACGAAGAAGCCTTCGACGCACTCCTGCAACCGCTGTGGAATGCGCTCGTCACCGGGCTCGTCAGGTCGGATGGTGAGGTGTCCGCGTTAGCGTCCGTCGAGACGATCTTCGGACGATAGCGACAGGGCCGCGTTACCGGCGCGTTTCGCTTTCGCAACGCGGCTGACCTCAAGTGCCAGACGTGTTCGGACTCATCGCCCGCGTGGCTCGCTCTCGTCACCAGCCTTGCGCACTCATCGACGGTCGCCAACGCTCCTTTCTGGTGATCGCCATGCGCTCGAATGTGGGTGTGCGGGCTTCACGTGGCCTCATCAGAGGGTCCGTCGGAGGATTCGTACCGCGCCGCGTACCACCCGAATGCGCCAGAAGACACGAGAATGCCCAGAACGCCGAACCATATCGGAGGTGCCTGAAACTCGAACACCCACCACGACGCATATGCGATCGGCACTCCCCCAAGAGCGGCAATCGCCGCAACGATGGCCGCCCGCGGTCGCCTCTCAAGATGCTGGAACCGCGGCCTCAGAATCAGCCATACGATCACAACCGCTTCAGCCGCCAGGAAGAACGCGATGAGGTAGAGCGGAGCCAGATAGACCGCGTAGATGCCCATCACGCCATCGCGGACAAGGTATACGCCTACAACGCCTACCATCAACACACCGGCGAAGGCGAACGCGAAGAACGTGTATGCGCCGAAGGGCATCCAAGAGAGCGAACGGCGCATTACCCACCACCAGACTCTCTCAGCACCGCGTCACGAAGCCTGACGGCCTGCATGTGCCAGGGAAGGGACGCCCCGCCGTAGTACACCGTCACCGCTGCGAACACATTGACGTCGGTTGCATTCGCCTCGCGGCGAAGCGCATATCCTTCTTGTCCCAACGTCTCCTGCGCGTCCACGATACTGAACTTGATGGTCGAGCCGCGCCCGTCGAAGTACGTGTCATCGTCGACCGTGAAGGTCACGCTCGTGGCCGTTGTTGTAACATCCATCCATCCACTTCCGTCGGGAAACGGAATCGCACCGATCAGCTCGCACCGGCCTCCATGGGTGAACTCGTCGCATCCAACTTCAAATGGAAAAATCTCGGCCGGCCGATCCTTGAAAACGTCCATGATCGACTCCGGGGTTTCGCCTTCGAGGCCAAGACCCAAGCCAATCATCAATCACGTAGTCGTACGCGGAGATGTATGGCCACGGACGATCCTCGCCCGACCCGCTACCCGTCGAATCCTCCCAGCTCGTGACCGGAATATCCACCGTGGCGGGCGCCTGATTCTGCTTGGCACGATTGGCGATAGCGCGATCCATGCTGTCGAAGGTTGCGCTCGAGTAGCCCTGGGGCAGGAGTCCGGTGGGGTCGGTGAACGAGACTGGATTGTTGTGCGCGTAGGCGTAGCCGTTCCACTGTTGCGGGTCTGTCAGATCGAGGAGTGGGTCGACGCTGATGAATGAGCCGACGAGTTCGTCGTAGTAGCGGGCGCCGATTTGGGTAAGGCCGGTGGATTCGTCGCGGGTCTTGCCTAGGAACTGCTTGTCTCCGGGCACGGTGTCCTCCCATGAGCCTCCGCGTGTGCCGCCGAAGGGATCCGTGTAGAGCCGGGATACGTTTGACGTGCGGGGGTGTGCGCCGTTGGAGATGGCGCCGATGGGTGTGCCGTGGTGGTCGTTGACGAGGGAGGTTACGGCGTTGCCCAGTCCGCGGCCGGTTCGCATCGCCACCGTTTGGCCTGAGAACGAGTAGTACCGCGTAGCTTTCACCGCGCCGCTGTAGGTGAGTGTGATTTCTTGGCTGCCTGCGTAGATCGTGGTGAATCCGTTGCTGGCACGAACGATTCGGTTGCCGTCGGCGTCGTAAATGTATGAGTCATCGGCAGGCATGCCGTGGAACCCCATACCGGTGGAGCCGATGAGTTCGCCTTCCGCATCCCAGGTGTAGTCGATGAGGTCGTAAGTGCCCTCGTAGAACACGTTGGCTTTGAAGCTCGTGCGGTTTCCGGCGTCGTCGTAGGCGAACAGCAACGACATGCCGGCTGCGGACACCGACGTCACGGCGTGCGGACCGGCCGGTCCTGCCCCGTAATCCAGGGTGGCGGTATCACTCCCTCCGTCGTAGTGCGAGGTCTGGCTGGTGACATTGCCCGCGGGGTCGTACGTGTACCGCAAACCGATGTCGGTGCCGCTGATCTGTTCACGGTCGAGGCTGATGCTCGATAACCGCTTCGTGCCGTGTTCGTAGCCGTAGGTCACGACGGCGCCGTACGTGTTGCCGAGGTCGGTGCTCATGAGTCGGCCGTCGGCGGCGAACCGGGAGGACGCGACGTAGGTGCCCCACCCGAATCCGCCGCTGGTCCAAGACGGCGTCGATGATGTTTCGTCGTAGACCGTGGTCACGGTCTCCGCACCGAGGATCGTTTTGCCCTCGGGCGTTCCGTCGGCCTCGATCACGGCCGGATGCGTCACACTGGCCTGTTCTCCCGGACGAGTGAGCAGCACAGCAGTTGCTGCATACGTCGGCCCGGGCGGAGGTACCGCTGATGCGCCCGCCAGTGGGAGCGCCGACTGACGAAGAAGCAGTTGCTGGGACTACTGCCGACCGCCCGCCGGCCCGGCTTGCGCGTCCGCTCAGCCCGTACTCAATCCGACTCTTTGCGCATGTAAACCCACTCTTCCCCGATGTCGAGGTCACGCGAAACAGGTACGGGCAGCCACACGCACGTGGCATCAACTGAAACCGAGTCCTCGAAGTCGGCGATCACGTACGTCTCTGCCAAGGAGACGTTCTCATGATCGTCCTCGCTCGGATCGTTCTCGAACATGAATCGCAGGCGAATGTTCGGCTCTTGAGCCGCGACCGCCACGGCGCGCAGGTTTGGGGTGACCAGATCCCACATGGCCCTCTGAACAGAGAGAAGAACTCGTACGCGGAAGCTCATCATCCGCCGGGCCTACTCGGAACCACGTGAATCCCCTTCTTTCCGTAGTGAATAATCCCTCTAGTTGTGGGTGTGATCATTCCGGTACTTTGATCGACGAACTGTCCAATCTGTTCGCGAAAGTCGACCCGCTCCTTGTAACCCGGCTGACCAACAGGAATGCGGCCAGCCTGTGCGCCTGTCCCAGACTGTCGGCCGAGGACTCGAGGGTCAGCTGTCAACATACTGCGACCCACGGTGTAGTTGTTATGACCAGGGAAGTGCTTTTCCTGCTAGCCCCAATTTACGGCTGGCGCGCAAACGGATCTCCGTTGACCATCTCGCTCGCGTCAAGGGTGCGATCAGCCGATTCTTCCCAGTCGGAGCAATCCAGCACGATGGGCGGACAGCCGTCCATGTCTGGCGGAGCCGGCGTGCTCCGTTCACCTAGCGCCTGTTCCCAAAGCCAAGCAGCCTGCCGACTGCGCCCCACGTTATTTCAGTGAGCCACGAGGCTCCTCCGGTCGCAGCGAGCGGGACCGCAACGACGCTCGCATCAGCCACCGGAAGATCTACCGTGGCGGGCGCCTGTTTGTGCTTGGCACGGTCGGCCATGGCGCGATCCATACTGTCGAAGGTTGCGCTCGAGTAGCCCTGGGGCAGAAGTCCCGTGGGGACGGTGAACGAGACTGGATTGTTGTGCGCGTACGCGTACCCGTTCCACTGTTGCGGGTCGGCGAGGTCGAGGAGTGGGTCGACGCTGATGAATGAGCCGACGAGTTCGTCGTAGTAGCGGGCGCCGATTTGGGTAAGGCCGGTGGATTCGTCGCGGGTCTTGCCTAGGAATTGCTTGTCTCGGGGCACGGTGTTGGCCTGGGAGCTTCCGCGTACGCCGCGTTCGCGCTTCGGCCTTGTTTCCGATACGGGCGAGTCCCGCCCTTTGGGAGCGAACACGTGCCCTCGCGATGGCGCCAGTCGTAGCCACAATGGGAGCGCGGGCACGGGCCGTGTCAATGTGACCTTACCCATCGTCTCTCATGAGAAAGCGGCGCTCCCCCTCGTCTGGATGACCGATGTAGTCGGCAAGCAACAGTGTGAAACCCGACCGTTCAGCGAGGAATTCTGCACCCGGAGTGTTCCTACCGTCGTCGATCACAAGCAGCACCGCCCCCCCCACAAGACTCCAGCGCCCTGTGCCCGAGCCCACTTCCATGCCGCGGGACTGCAGGTCGACGGCGGCGGCTGTCCCGTCAGAATGCAACACCAGAGACTCGCTGGGATCCTCCTCGGACACCCAGGCCCCCACGACGTCCGCTTCCGTCACAGGACGCAGAGAGGCCCATATATGGACTCCCGCGAAAATGAGGGCTGCCACGAACACAGTTGCAGCGACGATCCCCACACCGATAGCAACCGCACCGATGACCCTCTGCTTGCGAGATTCCGTTCTCATTAGTAGTGAACGCGCTCCGTCCAGGTGAGCGTTTGATCGATTCGCTTGTACGTGCCGAAAAGCTGATTGGACATGTCCATTGGACCCTTGAAATACTCGAAGAAATTCTCGCGATCCCACGGGATTCGCGTGAAACTTTCGATGGTGGTCGGGTTCGTAACGGTAATCTGCACAATAGCTGCACGTTCCACTGACTGCTCCACGACTTGGAACTCATAGTTGAACGAGCCGGTGAACGCTTCGGGCAGGTTCCCACCGTGGCCGTTGCTCGCAATGACAATCGCATCACGTACGAACATCTCAGGTGTTACCTCCACAGAGCCGGCCTCCGCACTTTTTCCTTGCCGCAGCCACTCCTCGATCCTCTCGCGCATTAATCCTGCCGTTTCGCCTAGCATGAAGCGCTTTGCATAGGCGTCCGTGCCGTCGAACCTGTAGTGGCCGTCTGGCCGCCCAAGCCCAGTCACGAACAAGCCAAAGAGCTCCCACACAGTCTCGTTTGCTTCCCGTTCAGTCGCCGTGATCTCTTCCGCAGCATCACACGCACCAGCGGAAGGGGCCATACAGCCAGGCGGGGCGACCTCGACCGGCATGGAGATCCGCGTCGCGCGGTCGGCGCGGTCGGCGACCGTTTGGTGTCCGCTCGGGTCTCGAGGCAGAAGCCCGGTGGGATCGGCGAAGGAGACGGGGTTGTTGTGCGCGTAGGCGTACCCGTTCCACTGTTGTGGGTCCGTGAGGTCGAGGAGTGGGTCGACGCTGATGAAGGAGCCGACGAGTTCGTCGTAGTAGCGGGCGCCTATCTGGGTGAGCCCGGTGGATTCGTCGCGGGTCTTGCCTAGGAATTGCTTGTCTCCGGGCACGGTGTTGGCGTGAGAGCTTCCGCGTACGCCGCCGAACGGGGTGGTGTAGAGCCGGGTGACGTCGGACGTGCGGGGGTGTGCGCCGTTGGAGATAGCGCCGATGGGTGTGCCGTGGTGGTCGTTCACGAGGGATGTAACGGCGTTGCCCAGTCCGCGGCCCGTTCGCATCGCCACCGTTTGGCTTGAGAAGGAGTAGTACCTGGTGGCGGTGACCATGCCGGTAACGGAGATGGCGATCTCTTGGCTGCCGGCGTAGATAGTGGTGATTCCATATGGGCAATCGCTCAGGAGCTTCTTCACAATCAGCGGGAGCAGGTCGAAGCGCTCGCCGAGCACGTGAGGGACCAGCTGCCGAGAGCGTTCGAGAGGCTGCTGTGCTTCTCCGCCGACCTTTCGGAGCTCCTCATGCGAGATGCGGGCCTTCGGGCCAGCATTCAGCTCTCGACCGAACCCGCGCTCTCGCTGGATCCGGTCTGGAAGCGGTGGGCCGATCTCGCTGATGAGCTCGTTGCCAGCGCAGTCGGCGGCACCGAGGCCCTCCGGGTCACGCACCATCTGGGCTCGATCACGGTCACTCTGCTTGTGAGCGCCTGGCTCCTTGTTCGCGATCAGAATGAGGCAGCGTTGGATGCCATCCTGCAACCACTGTGGTCTGCGCTTGCGGCCGGGATTGTACTGACCGATCGGGAGCAGTCCGCTCTCGCGTCCGTCGAAACGATCTTCGGGAAATAGAACCCCCCTTGGACGCGTTTCGCTTTCGCAACGCGGCCGACCTCAAGTGCCAGACGTGTTCGGCTTCTGCCGCGGCGTCAGTTCCGTCTAGTCGAGGCTGGCGTACAAATCTTCACCCGATGGGGTTGCGCTGTACCGGATGGAAACCGCGTTAGCCTCGGGCGCCTCCCAAGCTCGTTCATCGGTCAGCAGACCAACGGCCAGCTCAGCGTCGATCGCGGCTAAGGCACCGTACGGTTCCTGACAGTGATAGAGCGCCACGAGGTCCGATTTCAGCAGATCGATCAGAATCGACCGAGCGCGGACGGCGAGTTCCCGCTCTAGAGCATTCGGATGAAGTGATTTGAGTTGCCACACCGCCTCCCACAGGCCGGAATAGTCCTCAATCCCTAGCCATAACAGCGCTTTCAAATCCGACATCATCTTTCCCCGAGCACTGGATTACCTTGCAGGGGTATCCGCTCAACCACTCCATCTCGACTTATCTTCACATAGGGACCCGAGTGAAGTGGGTCGGCATGATTCGGCCAGCCGTTTTCAATGGCGATTGATTCACCGGGGGCGTCGGGGTTAAGGAATCGAACTCCGGCGCCCTTCTTCAGTGGCTTCTCGGTCCAGGTACTGGGCACCAGATCGCGCACTTCTTGCGAGGTTGCCCCCCGCAAACTCGACAAATCGTCGAGGCGCCGGTCGATGTTGTCGATCGCGACCGCGTGCTCGAACGCGCACGTCGCATCGGGGTGGGCTACCGGATCCTGCGCGACACCGTGCCGCTGTGACCGAGGACGAAGCCGACGAGATTGTCGCTGACTTCACTAGTCCGTGAAAAGATCCGCCACCGCCTCGGCCACCGCCATAGAGCTCGCGGGCAAGCCTGATCCCAGTTCGGGCTCAGCCTCGCGCGAGGGCTTGATTGGATAGGCCGCGCATGTTCAAGTCCGGGCCTGAGTCACGAACGCGTGCAATGCGTTCTGGGCGTCCTGGAGCGCCGGCCCGCCCATCGTGAAGATCCTCGGTGCTGTCTCCCGTTGCAGGAGCAGCGGCAACCGGACGGGCTCAGCGCCGCGGCCCGTCGAGATGACAAGCACCAGGCACTCATTCGCGGTCGTTACGTTGAACGTCTGGCCGATTTCCACCCGCTCGATTGCGCCGACAGGAATGACGAGGTTCGGTCCTCGCTCGGCTGGCGCTCGGACAAGCACGGCAGCCGACTTCAACTCGAGCATCATCACGAACGGGACGCGGTCGATCGCACCTTTGCTCAGGCTCGCTAGGGCGGCCCTCGTCTCCGCTGTCGGACTGAATAGCCAGGCCTGCTCCCCGTGTCGCCTCGCGGCCTCGAGGGCTCGAAGCGGACGTCCATAGAAGCGCAGGAAGACGGTGTAGGCGAAGAGTGCGAAACCGCATGCGATCGCGATCCATTGCAGGATCACCGACAAAGGGCGGAGGCCGGGATCCTCGGATCGCAGGCCGATCGCGAACGCCTGACTCGCCACGAAGACGACGAGCATGGCCCCTACGCCGAGTATCCAGCCCGAAGCGCTTCGGCCACCCTTCATGTCGAGCGACGCTACCGCAACCCCGTTAACCCAGCCGAGTTCCGCGTCGCCGCCAACGTACGACGAAATGCCCAATTTCTGAGCATATTGCAATTCTAGTGTTCGTTTGAGAACATCCAGACGTCGCTGACATAAGCCTCCGCGGTCGGTAGCCGCCGGGTTTCGTTTACACAATGGCGGATTTCGTTTACGATTTGAGGAGCGAGACGACGTGACGGAGACTCGCGTGCACCCATCCGCGTTGCGGCACGGGTTGAGCGCCGACGAGATCATCGGGCTCTGGTCCGTGGGATTGGAGGACACGTGGCTCGACGACCTCGACCCGACGCGGCTCCTGCGGATCAGTCTGGACGAGGCCGGCCGACCGTGGGAACTCGTAGGTCTCGTCTTCGACGGCGGCGCTCGACACCTCGTCATTCACGCGATGCCGCTACGCAAAGGAACGATCGAACTGATCAGGAGGGCTCGATGAGCAGAAGCCACGGCACCGTCAACGGCGCCGAGATCTCCGAAGACGTGATCGACCGCCTCGTCGCAAACGCCGAAGCCGGATTCCCCGGGGTCACGGCACGGCGTGCCGGGCGCCCTACGATGGGCGAGGGACCGGCGACGACGGTCGCCGTCCGCCTCGACCCCACCCTGCACCAGGCGCTCGTCGAACGCGTCGAAGGTGAGAACTCGAACGCCTCCCAGGTCATTCGCGACGCACTTCGCGAGTACCTGCACGTAGCGTGACCTACAACCAGTTCACGCCCGGCCACGCGCCCAGTGGTTACTTAATGACCACAAATTCAAGTGCACAGTGACTCACCACGGCTCACGCTCCCGCGGAATTCCAGCGATGTGAGCCTCAATGAGCCACCGTGAACCACCACTTGGTAACTTCTGCTTCCCAAGCAGATAGCGCGGGTTCGATTCCCGTCATCGGCTCCATGTGCGAAATACCTGGTCACCCTGCTTTTGTTTCTATACAGAGGCATCTTCCATGGGTGTGCGACCAGGCCGCCTCGCATTCAGTGGCCACGTAGTAGACATAAATTCGCGTGCTGCGCCCATCGCAGGACAGCACGCGCACGCTTCAATCCAGCCGAATATAACCTTGCAGACCCTGTTAGCTGCGGGGTTATATTTTGGGTGTGGCCATCGAGTTGGAGCGCGCGAACGATGTCCTCGCTCAGGCGGGGAAGTCGGTTCGTGTCGCGGGCTCGACGGCACTTCGCATCGATGGCCGCGCGTACGAGGTCAAGGTGCGCAGCCGGCCGTCGCCGGCCGATCTTCGACGGGAGCACAAACGACTCTCGCAACACGGACCGGCGCTCCGGCTCATGTACGTGGTGCCACGGATTTCACCGGCGCTCGCGGCAGCCGCAGCCGCGTTGCCCGACGTCCTCGTGGTCGGTGTCGACGATGGGGTGATCATCGAGGACGGCCAGTCCCGCCGGGCCAACAGCGATCCGTCCGAGCTTGCGCCGTCGTCGCCGCCTCGATATGCGTGGGGGCGGTTCGCGGTGATGCGGGCCCTCGTTCAGCATCCGGGGCGACGTCAGGTCGATCTGGCCGCCATCACCGGTGTGTCCCAGGCCGCCGTATCCAAGGCGCTCGGCACGATCGGCTCGGTCGCGATTGACGCACGTGCCGGCTCACGTCAGGCCGCCGAGCGGCTCTGGGACCGCTTCCTCGCCGAGTACCCGGGCCCGCGCGGAATCACCACGAACTGGTACTCCCTCGACCCGCCCACGCATCAGTCCGCACAGGTGCAGGCGAGACATCCGGAAGCCCTGATCTCCGGCGACGCCGGGGCCGACGAGCTCGCACCCTGGCGCGCCGTCCGACGCGCCAAGATGTACGCCGCCACCGGACTCGAGCTCGCCGAGCTCGGATTCGCAGAGGCAGACCCCGCCGATGCGACCCTCGCCATGACCGTGCCCGACGATCACACCGTCTTCGCCACAGCCCGCGCCTGGCACCGCAACCCCCGCGCTGCCCTGACCGCCGACCCGATGATCGTGGCCTGGGACGTCAGCCGCATCGGCGGCGCCGACGCCGACGAAGCCGCCGCAAAACTCAGAGCACTCGCGTTCGAGGCATGGCCGTGATCCGACGCACCGTCCACACCGTCTCGACCTCCAACGCCGACGACGCCGCGTTCGGCGCGCTCGCTGACGCATCCAAGATGCTCGATGGCGCATCCGATGCCCGTATCGTGGGCGGCCAGATGGTCGCGCTGCTGCTCGCCGCGTTCCCCACCCCGGACGCGATCATCCGACGAACCGCCGACGCTGACCTCGCGATCTCGACCA
Source organism: Agromyces protaetiae (assembly GCF_030866785.1). Taxonomy (NCBI): domain Bacteria; kingdom Bacillati; phylum Actinomycetota; class Actinomycetes; order Micrococcales; family Microbacteriaceae; genus Agromyces; species Agromyces silvae. The sequence goes on from NZ_CP133018.1 coordinate 3,804,801, forward strand.
CGCTCGCAACGGCGGGAACCCTGCATGACCAGCTCACCGCAGCAGGCTACGAAGCCACCGCCGGCAACAGCTACGCCAAGCAGGACCAGACGATCGACCTCCTAGTCCCCTCCCGAGCTGGAACCTTCACCAGAGCAGAGCACGGCGGCCGAACCTTCGACGCCGCACCAGGCCTCAGCCTCGCCCTCGCAGCCGACCCGATCGAGCTCGACGTCACCGTCATCCTCCGCGACGGCTCGGCCCTGCGCCTCAACACCCGCCTCCCAACGCCCGAGATCGCAACCGTGCTGAAGGCGTACGCCTCAAGATCCCGCGCCGCTGTGAAGGACGCGGTCGATCTGCACAATCTGCTCTCCATCGCCGACGCGCACCCGCCAACCGAGATCGGCGGGTGGTCACTCACCGAACCCGCGCTCAGCGGCAGCCGGCGGGACGCCGCCCGCATCCTGAACGCCCTCGCCACGCGCGCCCGTCGAGACCCGACGCTCCGCGCGTCCGGAGTCAACCCTGCACGACTGAGCGCACTCATCCAACGACACGTCGCCCCACAGTAGGCCGCATCCCTCGGAGACCTCGCCCCACCCGACAGGCCCCATCGTCGACAGCCCTCGAGCGCCAGACGTGTTCGCCTTCCCTGCACATATGAGCGGCGTCCGCCTTTCTCGCTCTTGCGCTGGACGCTGTTAGCAGGCTGCATCTCGGTCCGGCACTCGCTCGCACGGAGCCACAATCGAACGCTCGCGAGCATCGAACCGAGTACGCTCGCCATTACGCTTTCTGCTGCCCGAACCGGCGTGTCTCCGACGAACAAGAACTCGACCTCACGTCCGCGATCACCTGCCGCATCGAATCCGTCCCCGTCACCACCAATACTGCAAGTTCACACAGCGCACTGGAGGCCCACATGCCCGGACTCGCCGAGACGAACAGGATCGATCTCATTGCTCAGGACGCTGACGGCACGTACCTGCTCATCATGGTCGAAGATCGCCGCTGGGGCGTCGATCCCGACCAGGCTAGGCAGCTGCAAGAAAAGGTCAACACATACGCTGGCTACGTGCTCGATGGAAGCCTCTCCAAGCAGTATCCCGAAACCGCCAGTGGACCGATCCGGATACGTCTCGACTGCGCTGAAGCGCCGGCCGGGCACATTGCGCATATTGCGGCGCACTCCGTCAGCCAGCTCGCCGCCCACGGAATCGACTTCCAGGTCAACCCGAAGAGCTGAGCGCGAGCCGTCTGCGGAATGCAACGACAAACGAGCGCAATTCAACAGCAGCCGCGTCATCGCGATCGCCCACACCCGCCTCGGCGGCGTCAGCGAGCCTGACCGCGCGATCGACGTCGCCAGCAAGCTTCCAGGCGACGGGTTGTCGGTAGCAAGCTGGTGCTCGAACCCCAGCCCTTGGTCCAGGAGGTCGCACAATGCCGTCAACGACGCGTTCGACTGCTTCGGCACCTGGGCGAGTTCCATCTATGCGCTCGGTTCGCGGAGCAGATAGCCGTTCCGGGCGCGACCATTGTCCGGATTGTCAGCGTGGCAGCGTCTACCGGTCCGCTGCTAGGAGCAGTGCCCCTTAGCGTCGAGTAGCGCGGTGGCCCGGCCCCTCCCTCAGTCTGACTCTTTCCTCATGTAAACACCCTCTTCGCCGTCTTGTAGCTGAAGGCGAGTGGTCATGGGCACCCATTCGCAGTCAGCCTCGACCGTGACGAAATCCTCGAAGTCCGCAATCACGTACGTCTCCGCCAACGCGACATTCTCGCGATCGTCTTCACTCGGATCGTTTTCGAATATGAATCGTAGGCGTATGGTCGGCTTTCGAGCCGCCACTGCCACGCCACGCAGATTCGGGGTGACTAGACCCAAAAGAGCGCCCTGAACTGAGAGCAGAACGCGCACACGAAAGCCTACTCATTCGATCGGCCTGCTCGGAACCACGTGAATTCCTTTCTTTCCGTAATGAGTGATGCCTCTCGTCGTTTCAGTGATCGCCCCAGTATTTCTATCAACGAACCGCCCAATTGGTTCGCCGAAGTCCACGCGTTCCCTCGAACCTGGGTGCCCGACAGGCAGCTTTCCAACCGGTGTCCCGGTACCCGCGTGCCGGGCGAGCAGTCTGGGATCAGCCGTCAACACGCTCTTTCTCGGATCGACGTTGAAATGGTCCGGGAAGTGCTTTTCCTGCTGGCCCCAATTCACGGCTGGCGCAAACGGATCTCCGTTGACCATCTCGCTCGCGTCAAGGGTGCGATCAGCCGATTCTTCCCAGTCGGAGCAATCCAGCACGATGGGCGGACAGCCGTCCATGTCTGGCGGAGCCGGCGTGCTCTGTTCACCTAGCGCCTGTTCGTTGGAGTTTGCGCAGCTTTCGGTTGAAGAACCGCACATCATGAGCACGCCGCCGAGCGCGCCCCCAAAGCCAAGCAGTCTGCCGACTGCGCCCCACGTTATTTCAGTGAGCCACGAGGCTCCTCCGGCCGCAGCGAGGGGGACCGCTACTACGCTCGCGCCGGCCACGGGAAGATCTATGGTGGCGGGCGCCTGTTTGTGCTTGGCACGGTCGGCCATGGCGCGATCCATGCTGTCGAAGGTTGCGCTCGAGTAGCCCTGGGGCAGAAGTCCGGTGGGATCGGTGAACGAGACTGGATTGTTGTGCGCGTACGCGTAGCCGTTCCGCTGTTGCGGGTCTGTCAGATCGAGCAGCGGGTCGACGCTGATGAATGATCAGCGCCGTTCACATCGGAGGACACCGCGCTCCCCCACCACCAGCGACTTGACCGGGGAGAGCCGTCCTAGTTCGTCCGCTCTGCAAATGGAGAGTCGAAGATATCGCCCTCGTGCTCCTCGACCCTGAGCCCGGCCGCGACGATCGGGAACCGCTTGCCAGCTGAGACAAGAACGCGAAGGCGATCGATTTCGAACGGGCCAAACTCGGCCGTCACGGCAACCCGATCCGACTCGCGGTGAGCGTCGAGCGAGAGCCCCCTGAAAACTCTCGGGACGGCGAGATACTCGACGCCCACGAAGATGAAGTCAACGCTTCGTGTGGCGTCAAGGCCTCGTGGGCTGCGAATCAGGAGCGATCCGTGACTGACGCGGTACTCCCACAGCTGGAAACGTCGATCCGAGTAGTCGGCGTTCATTCGAAGGGGCTCCCAACCTTCTGTCCGCCCTTCCAGTATTCCACGTTCGGGAAGGAACCTCCGCGAAGTTGCAAGAGTTCCCAGTCAGTTGCGCCGCCTCCTCCAGAAGAAGCTCGAGTCAATCCGGGCCATACCTCGACGCTGTCAAGGTTGAACATGACCCGCTGATATGGGACGGGTGGGGGCTGCCGGGAGATAACGCCGCGATGAAAATCGTTCTGGTCAGTGCTGCAAACGAACGTGCTCAACCAGCAACGCTGGGCGAACCGGCAGGAGCTGCGCCTGGCGATCGTGGTCTGGATCGAGCGGAAGTACCACCGACAACGAGCCCAAGACGCCCTCGGCGGATTGACGCCGATCGAGTTCGAGACGAAGCTAATCGAGCCGCGATCCCTCGCGGCCTAAACCACACCTGTCACCGAAACCTTTCTCACGCCCCACCGGCGAAGGCGAACGCGAAGAACGTGTATGCGCCGAAGGGCATCCAAGAGAGCGAACGGCGCATTACCCACCACCAGACTCTCTCAGCACGACTTCGCGACACTGCAGATGCCGGGCTACTCACCCGGCTGGTTTCGCCCACAGGACCGTTTCCGTCAACGACGAGCTCGTCAGTCGAAAAGGTCAGCAGTCGTCATACGCCCGGCAGGTTTGAGCTCTTCAAAGGCCTCGAGCCACGGGGCTAGCCCGAGCCAGGCGCGCAGGGCTTTTTCTAGCCGAACCGGCGCAACCGTTTTCCGGTACGGCAACAGTTCCGTCTCGACCTTGCTCGCGGGCCGCCGACGATCACCCGTGAAATCGACGACCTCGACATTCTCCGGCGTGCCAACCGCGACCTTATAGGCCGGCAATGGCAGATCGTCACCGACCGGTGCGTGGTCGACCACCGTCCAATGGCCAGCGTGCAATTTCCCGTCCAACGAGAGCGCCACGAACAGTATCGGCTGCCCCAACGCTTGGCGGGCATGCGCGCGAGCATCCTCCAATGACAGAACGGCCTCGAAGATCGCAAAATAGTATCCGGCGCCGCCGTACCTTGCGACGATCTGACCGACGCCCGCACGTCCGTCACCGACCGGGACAATAAACACATCACCAACGTTCAGCCTCATCACCACAGATCTCCACCCGCGTCCATGTGCCTCTGATCGTTCATCTGGTGCCGACGGTTCGCAAGGCCGCCGTCCGGATTGCCCGCGTTCGTCGGACCTCCTCCTCGGCGAATGAAGAACTCTTCCATCCGATCAAGTTGGGCGCCCGGCGCTGCTCGTCCAAGCTCTTGGAAGGGTAGTCTTATCCGCGAGTACCCGGTCGGGGCGGGACCGTGGTCGGCCTCGTGCGCCGACGACGCGAATCTCGCTCAGCGTCGCCGTCAGCATGCGCGTGTCGGCCGCCTGCCCCGAGGTGAGGATGAATGCGAGAGCACGCCCTTTCCCATCACAGACCAGATGGCTCTTCGTCGTCAGCCCGCCTCGAGATCGGCCGATTGCGTGATCGGACGGCTCGTCACCGAACTTCTTGTAGTTCGATCCCGCCCCCTGTGGCGCGGGGCAGAGTGGCACCGTGCTGGTGCACACGCACGATCGTCGAGTCGATCGACGCGACCCAGTCGAGGTCCCCGGCCTGCTGAGCGATCGACTGCGTCTTCTCCAACACGCGCGCCCAGACACCCTGCTCGGCCCACCTGTTGAAGTTCTTGTAGATCGTGTTCCAGTTCCCGAATCGCTCCGGCACGTCACGCCACGGCGCTCCGGTGCGGAATCGCCACGCCGTCGCTTCGACCACCGTGCGCCGATCCACCGGCGGTCGTCCGGTCGACTTCGCCTTCGGGAACAACGGGCCGTCACAGCCCAGACCTCATCTGAGAGCACGTCGCGCGACACGCATCAAGCCTCGTTACGAGCGACTAGAAATGGGTTTAGCAACAGGCCCTAGTCGAGACTGGCGTACAAATCTTCACCCGATGGGGTTGCGCTGTACCGGATGGAATAGGTCCTCCTAAGACGGAGGACCCCAACCCGACACGACCCGGCATCTTTCCCACCTCCGCCGCCAGTGAGCTCGAACCCTCTAGGGATTGGAGTTCTGTCAGTCGTCACGCCGTCGCTTCTCGTCCTTCTCTGGGTCCCCCTCGGTTGGAGCATCCTCTCCGCGCCGTGCATCGCGGTATACGGACAGACAGTAGAGCCCAACAATCACGAGGCCCAACATGATGAGCGCCGGAAGGTACCACCAGGGCGCGCCTGTCCAGTCACGCAGAGAAGCCGACGCATCCAGGACCGTCGAACTGTTCGCGGCCACCGTGAATAAACTTGACGAGCTCACTGTCGATCATTCAACTCGTGGTTGGCGCGCTCGCGGATGGCTTGCCGGGAGCCACAACAGCACGGCTGCGAGCACAGTCAGTAGTGCGCTCGCCCAGGTAAGCGGCCCACCTAAGAAGAGAAACTGCGTGATCGCCACTGCAATCACAACGAACCGAACCCAACGAAATGCCAGCCAGGCGAATAGCGCACAGAGGAGAGGGGCGCCGACGTACCAGATGCTGGTGATGATCGCGCCAGCCACGTAGAGCGCAGCCACCGATTGCGACACCGCCGACAGAGCCGGCGTCGTGAGCGCAAGCACAGCTTCCACCAGTGCGAGCACGGCACTACCGAGCAGCGCGAACGCTGCCATAGTCATCCCCTGTGGACGAGGTGCCGACGCCGTCTGTCCAAGGTGGTGACTCATCCTTCTCCTACTGTCCATCGCCGCTAACCGCCGATACGTAAACGCTACGGCGTCGCGGGCGCGGGCGCGGGCGCGGGCGGCGACGTTCCCGGAGGTTCGGAACGTGGGGACGATTCCAGATCGCCAACTGGGCATCTGTGTATCCCTTCAGGCTCAACGCCCACTCGGCCGCGGATTGGGGATCGATCGCACCTGCATGCCGGGAACGCACTGAAGCGATGACTTCGGGTGCGATCAACAACGAGCTCAGGCTTGTCCGGCTTGTCCAAACGTAAGGCACGTCGCGTTCCCAGGGGATACGCGTGAAACTTTCCACGGTGGTCGAGTTGCGATCAGTGATATCGACAAGCGCCGATCCTTCAGATTCGGTGACGGACTCCCGAAAGCAGGCTATGAAGCCACTGCAACCACCTCGTACGCGTGGGGGAGCGCTTCGACCAGGGCCCAGACTCCGAACGCGACAGCGACGCACGACACCGCAAGCGAAACACGGGCCTGCCCCGCACGGCGCCCGGCATGGCGCTGGCCATTGACGATGGCGATCACACTCACGAACACATTCCACACGGAGAGAAACAGAACCGCTGCGACACTCCCAGCCAGTAGCACGGCGCCCACAGTCGGGAGCATCGCGGCGCGAAGATCAATCGCAAGAACGAGGAGGGCGACGACTCCGGCGAGCGCGATGAACGACGCGATGAGCGTCGACCGTGCGATGGCATTCGTCGGCGAGTTGGGAAGTTGGTCCTTGTAGCTCTGCACGTAATCCGACACCACCGCGCGCGCTGCGCTTTCGCGGCGCGGCGGGCGGAACTCCGTGTCTGACCATCGGTAGCCATCCCACCACCGCTCGAGGTCTGATTCCTCAGGATCCTCGTACCAGCCCGGTTCAGGGCGTGGAGCGATCTCGTCGTACCCGCCGCGCATCAGCCCACCCACCTCGTTGCCGTCGCCCCGACGACGCCCTCGCTAGGAGCAAGTTTCCCCAAACCTCGCCGGGCATGACAAGAGTGCATCTTCCGCTGATACGAGATCAGGAACGAGAGGTGCTCGTGCCGTAGCACCACCCCGTCAGTTCGCTGCCCGGCTGGTGTCGATCGGTGCTTGAGCGCCGGGAAGATCAGCACACACGTCGCGCAACAGCGCTTGGTACATCGCTCCATCGAACGAACGAGGAAAGAAGGATGCCTCGCGCATCGGGATTATCGGGAGTTCCACCGCACTGTCCTCGGCGTGAGTGCGAGCAAGCAGGGCTGTGAAGGTGCCAGCGTTGTGCGGGAGTTCTGCGAGTCGAAATCCACCTGGCACGATGTCCGCTTTGGCGGCGAGCTTCGGTCGGACGCCGATGAACCAGCAGACCCAGTCCCGGGTGATCACTGCCGACGCCACGTGCGGTGATTTGTAGCGTTGCGTGGTGTGTGCGCCCGCCTGGAACACGTGGTCGTCTTGAGACCGCAAGACCACCCGCAAGACAATGGCGTCCGGATACCGCCGCCGCAGCACGCTGAGCGCCTGGCGCGCGTTCCGGCGCTGCCACAGGAATCCGATCGCCAGGAGAATCGCCGAAAGGAGAAATGATCCGACGACGAGGTCAACCGCGTTGAACCCAAACTCGTGCTCCACACGCACTGCTCCAGAGATGCCCACGATCAGGCGCAACACGATCGCGGCGGCAGCCAGAGCGAGAACGACCCCGAGCACGTACCGAACAGCGTGTCGCTTCATGGGCCAGTCGTTCCTCCTCGAACGTGGAAGCCAGGATCCAACGATCCTGACAGAACACCACGGCGCTCCATCGGAATGGAGCGCCGTGTGCGCGGGAAGGCCGTGGCGGCCGGCACGTGATCCGTGCCGACCGCCACCTCATTGACCGGAGCTACTGCATGTCGTCGGCCGCGGGGTCGCCCGCGCCGCGCTTCTTCATCCGGAGGGCCAGTCCGACCCCGGCCGCCGCGAGCCCGAGCGCGAGGAGCAGGCCGATCGGCACCGTGACACCGGTGTTGGCGAGCCAGCCGTCTCCGCCGCCGTCCTGGCCGCCCGGCCCACCGGGCTGGCCCGGCGTGCCCGGCTCGCCCGGTCCCGGCTGACCCGGACCACCCGGCTCGCCCGGACCACCCGGTTCACCCGGTCCGCCCGATCCCACGACCTCGAACGGCGCGGATGGCGCGGAAGCCGGCGAGACACCGACGCCGTTCGTCGCGAGCACGCGTGCGACCCACACACCGGCGGGCACGTCGTCCAGGCGTGCGCTCATCTCGGCGCCGAGGCCCTCGGACACCGTGAGCACCCGGGCCGGCTCGCCGACGCCGACCGCGTCGGCCGGCCACAGCTCGACCGAGTACGACGAGATCGCCGAACCGTTGTCGGCCGGAGCCGTCCACGACACCTCGACGGTCGATCCGTCGACGGTGGCCTCTGGGGCCGCGGGCGCGTCCGGCACCGAGACATCCGACCCATCGGTCGTCAGCACCAGCGGCGCGAACGCGATCCAGTCGACGTCGGGCGCAATCGCGTAGCCCTCGAGCACGACCTGCTCGTACATGCCGCCGCGCTCATCGATGACGATGGTCGGACGCGTGTTCCCGAAGGTCAGCGCTCCACCGTCGGTCGAGAGCTCCAGCGGCATGATCGCCTCCCAGAAGTTGGTCGCGGTGTACGTGTACCGGAACGTCGATCGCCCGACGAGCCCGTCACCCGCGCCTTCCTCCGTGGCCTGCAGCCCGAGGTCGACCACCTGCGGGTTGTAGTCGTGCGTGCCCTCGATGTCGTCGTTCGAGAAGTGCACGATCGCGTTGTACGAACCCGCCGCGTCGAAGCCGTCGAGCCGGGGAACCGTCATGGTGCCCTCGTTCTCGGGGTCGGCATCGGTGATGCCCAGCCCGGTCACGTACCCCGTGCCGCCGCCGTTGGTGAGCGCGTCACCGAACCCGGACACCTCGGCGGTGCCGTTGAGGCTCACCAGCTCGCCGTCTTCGGCCTCGATCCTGATGATGTGCTGGTCGCCCTCGACGGCACGCGTCGTCGAGAGTGCTGCGACGTGCGCACCGCCCGTGCTGCGAAGCTCGATCTCGGTGATGCCTTCCGGCAGGTGCACGCGGGCCTCCGACTCGGAGCCGCCCGAGAACACCGTCGCGAGACGGCCGTCCACGTGCAGTTCGAGATCGCTGCCTTCCCAGTCGGCCACGATGTCGTAGTAGCCCGACTCGTACGACGAGACGTACAGGTCGGCTCGTTGCCCCGCTTCGACCACGACGGCACCGCTGTCGAGCACCGCACCATCGATCAGACGGAACGTGCTCGCCGGGTACTCGGTCCGCTCGGTGCTGACGTCGTCACCGACGCGCAGCAGCTCGAACCGGTCGAGCGTGACTCCGCCGTCCTCCGCTGCGCCGGGCAGCGGGGTCGCACCGTCGACGCTCGTGCGAAGGCTCAGGGTGTGCTCCCCCGCCTCGAGCTGCAGCGTGATCTCGGCGGTTCCACGAGCAACGGTCCGCACATTGGGTGGCCGTACGGCGTTCACGCCGTACTGCACGGTGTCGGCGTACTCGTCGTTCAGGAACACCGCGTGCTGGGCCGCGCGACCGGGGGTCGCGCCGAGCACGGTGAACCGGTAGAGCCCCGCCTCATCGACGGCCACGTCCCAGTCCGCACGCGAGGCAGCGGTACTGAATCCGGCGACATCGCCGTCGTTGGAGGCACGGTAGCCGCCCGGCGAGTTCCGGACGTACGCGTCGGTGAGACGCGTGTGCTCCGCCTCGGCCACCAGCCGCGTCGACTGCGCCGTGAGTCCTGCGGCCACGTCGCGATCGCTCGCCGGAGTGATGATGACCTGGAACGCGCTACTCGTCGCGGACGAGGGGACGCGCACGGTGAGCGAGCCGTCCTCCACCTCTGCCGAGTCGTACGCGGCGACCAGCCGCGGCGTCACCGCGACGCCGTCGGTGCCGTTGACGACGTTCTCACGGATCTCGACGTCGACCGCCGAACCGAAGGTCCCGGCGGGCAGGCCGCTGACCTGCAGTTCGCCGTCACGTCCCGCGGTAATGCCGCCCAGGATCACCTGGGCGCGGGCATTGCCCTCATCGATCGCAGCGATCGCCTTCTCCTGATTGGCGGTCACGCGTGCGGTCTCCGCACCGAGCAGATCGCTGTACCACTTGTACAGCCACCATCCGCCGTTGGCGGCGTTGACCTTCGCCTGGTTGTCCGACATGGTGCCCGACGCGGTCCAGTACGCGCTCTGCGCGTAGATCTTCGCCGCCTCGAAGCCCGAGAACCACCGCAGGATGTTGGCGGGCGAACTCATGTCGGTGCTCGCACCCCACTCCATGATGTTGATCTGCGGGATGTCCGCTTCGGCGATGCCGAGGTCGCGTGCGTACTGCCGGAACGCTTCGGCACGCGTCGGCATCCACTGGTAGCCGCGCAGCTCGTGCCAGACATACACATCGGGCACCGTGTCGGTCTCGATGGCCATCTCGAGGAACCGCTTGATGTTTCCCTCGCCGCGCCACACCGAGTCACCGGGGCCCGCAATCTTCGGCGCCCCGAGGCCGTGACGGTCGTAGATCTCGTGGATCAGGTTCCACGCGGCCACCCAGTCCGACTCACCGTTCGGCGTGAAGCTGTCGGGCTGCCCGCCCTCGATGAGGTACCGGTTGTAGAGGCTGTCCGTCCGGAGCCACTGCAGGTCGAGCTCGTTGAACGGCTTGTAGACGTAGTCCTCGGCACGATCCGAGTCACGCGCGATGGTGTCGACGACGATCTCGAGCACCTCGAGGTAGTCCCAGACGCCGTTGCCGCCCTCGACGCGCTCCCCCGTGAGGATGCCGTTCTCGTCGCGCGTGTACGTCCAGTCGTCGCCCGGTCGGACACCGCGGTTGTAGGGCCAATCCGGGTAGTAGTCCTGGGTGTTGACGTAGAGGTGCTGCCCGTACTTGTCGAAGAAGGTGTCCTCGACGTTGAAGGCGTCGCCGCCCGGGTGCTGAGTGCCGAACGGCGGCTTCTGCGAGGCGGTCTGGAGTCCGGCTCCGTTGACGAGCGCCTGGGTCGGGGATGCCTCGTCGCCCAGTCCGTACAGCGTGCCGGCTGCACCACCGCGGAAGTCACCCGTTCGCTGGGCGAAGTCCACCGCAACGGCCTCGGTCTGACGCTGGGTCACCGTCACGCTGGCCGTGAGCGGTGTCGCCCAGCCGGCCACGGTGCCTTCGACGGTGAACTCGGCCCCCGGCGTCGCGTACTGCGCCGGGCTCACGTGCGCCCAGTCGATGGCTGCCGTGCTCTCGAGGCCGCTCTCGTAGGTCACGCCGACCGTGGCCGGCAGGATGGGCGGCGCTCCCGCATCCGTGGTGAGGTTCCATGCCCCCTGTGCGAGCGAGGCGATCGCACCCGCCTGGTCGGTGAAGAGCGTGGAGACCTGCTCACCCGAGAGGGCGCTCGTGTAGATCGCGAAATCGTCGAACTCCCCGCCGAACAACGCGGCCCATTGGGGTGCCCACGGGACGCGCCCGATGAGCCCCGACCGGGTGCTCTCGTCGGCGGCGAGCAGCTCGAAGTCCACCTCGACCGCCTCGGAACGGACCAGTTGCCCGTTCAGGTAGTACGACAGGGTCGAGCCGTCGACGACCGAGGCGATGTGATTCCACGCGTCGGCGCGCAACGGCGCCGACGCCGAGGCCTTGACCTCGGTACCGGAGTTCGCGACGGCCCGAGACATGTTGCCCTCGTTCGGCGTGAAGTACGTGCCCCAGTTGTTCGACGGGAGCGCATCGCTGCCGATGATGTACGCGTAGGGCACCTGGCCCGCGTTGCGGCCGTCCCACTTGACCCAGGTCGCGACGGTCATCGCGTCCACCTCGTCGAACAGCCCGGCGGGCACCTCGAGGTAGGGCGCGCTGGCCTGGGGCGTTCCCTGCGCGCCGCCCGGGAAGACGCCGGACTGGCCGGCGCCTTCCGTCGGCCCGTTTCCCCGCTGGAGCGAGTCCGAGTTCCGCACGCGCGCGTCGAACGCTTCGCCGAGCGCCCCCTCGTTCTGGATCGTCGAGGGGCCGTCCTCCCCATCGAAGGTGTACAGGATCGCGGGTTCGGGAGCGGGCTCAGCCGCCGCGGCCGTCGCGCCGACGACGGTCATCCCGCCGACCATTGGCACGGCCGCGCAGGCGGCGAGGAACGTGCGCCATGGGCGTCTCGCTCTGTTGGGTTGCGAACTCATCTTCTCTCTTCCTCTTCTTCGAGTGGATTGAGGCCTGGTTCGGGCAGCAGGCATTGACGCAGCGCCGCTCCTTCAGACACTGCGCGGGTGGTCCAGGCGCCGCGAGTCGTCGCGGCGCCTGGCGCGCTTACTGGAACAGTGCGTTGACCTGCTCGTTGGCGTCGGTCAACGTCGAGGCGTCACCGTTGCCCTGCAGGAACTGCTCGACCGCAGCCGAGATGGTGTCGTTGACCACTGACCACTGGTCCGCGATCGGCAGGAGCGCCGTGGTGCCCTCATCGACCTGCACCGTGAAGCCCGAGACATCCCAGCCCTTCTCGGCGAAGGCTTCGGTCGCCTTCTCGGTCGAGGTCTTGATCGCCGGGAAGACGACCGCGGACTCTGCGATGACGTCCTGGCAGGCGGCCGAGCCGAGGTACTTGACCCATTCCCAGGCCTCGTCCGGCTGGTCGGTTCCCGCCCAGATCCCGTCGGAGAGGCCGTTGAAGACGCTCGCCCGCTCACCGCTCGGGCCGACCGGCGTCGGCGCGACGAGCGTGGGCACATCGGACTGACCGAGGTACGAGCCGTTCATCCAGCTGCCGTCCGTGACGGTCGCGTACCGGCCGGCGAGGTAGCCGTTCATCGGGTCCTGCTCGGAGAGGGCGATATCGACCGACGGCATGTAGCCCTTCTCCTGCAGCGACTTGTACCAGGTGAGGGTCTCGACGAACTCGTCGGCGCCGAAGTTCCATTCCGTGGTCCACGGGGTGGTGTCGCCGTAGTACCAGGAGTTGCTGAGTGCGAACGGCGACCAGGTCTGCTGGCCGGTCGCGTTCAGGCCGTTGCCCGAGAGCGCCAGTCCGTAGACCGCGACGTTGTTCGCGTCGAAGCCCTCCTCGTTGCCCCGCACGCCGTTCCCGTCGACGGTGAGTGCCGCGATCGCGGCTTCGAAGGTGCCGCCGTCCGTGGTGTTCCACTCGAGTTCGGCGAGCTGTTCGGTGGTGAGGCCCGCCTCGGCGGCCATCTGCTCGTTGTAGAAGAGCGCGACGGTGTCGAAGTCCTTGGGCAGGCCGTAGCGCTCGCCCTCCTGGTCCTGCCAGAGGTCGGCGAGGCCGTCCTGGTAGATGTCGAGATCGATGCCGTCGGCCTCGATCCGATCGGAGATCCCGAGCAGCTGACCCTGGCCGACGAACTCGGGGTAGTACGAGAGGTGGTCGGCGAAGACGTCGGGGGCGGTCCCGGACGCGAATCCGGTGGTGAGGCCCTGCCAGTAGTCCGCCCAGCCGTACTGCTCGATCTTGACTGAGATGCCCGACTCCGCTTCGAAGTCGTCGGCGCACTGCTGGTAGGCCGGCTGCTGGTTGCTGTCCCAGAGCCAATACGTGATCGCCGCGTTCTCGGACTGCGCGCCCTCCGGGCTGCTGCAGCCTGCGAGGGCCATCGCGGAGGCCGTTGTGACTGCAGCCGCAGTGAGTGCGATGCGTCCGCGGCGGCGGGTGAGGTGCGTCATTGCAGAACCTTTCAGTGGGGGGATGGGCTCGGTGCCGGTCGGCACGCGATCGACTCGCTACTTGATGCCCGAGTAGCCGAGGTTGTTGACGAGTTTCTTGCCGAACATGAGGAACAACACGAGCACTGGGAGTGCCGCGATGAGGGTCGCGGCCATCAGACCCGCCCAGTCGGGTCCGGTCTGCGGGGTCTGCGACCGGAAGATGCCGAGTGCCACGGTGAGGACTCGGGAGTCTTCGCTCCGACCGACGAGGAGCGGCCAGAAGTACTCGCTCCACGCGGTGATGAACGTCAGGAGGGCCAGCGTCAGCATGGGCGTCCACGACATCGGCAGGATGATGCGGAAGAAGATGCGCGCGTGGCCGGCGCCGTCGATCATGGCCGACTCTTCGACCTCGCGGCTGATACCGAGGAAGAACTGGCGCATGAAGAAGACCGCGAACGGGGTCATGAACAGGAACGGCAGGATGACTCCGAGGAGCGTGTTCAGCAGGCCGAGGTCCCGGATCAGGACGAAGTTCGGCAGCTGCACGAAGATCGGCGGGATCATCAGCGCTGTGAGGAAGAGGAAGAAGACCGCGTCCCGGCCACGCCACGTCAGCCGAGCGAAGGCGTACGCGGCCATCGAGCTGAAGAGCACCTGCCCGACGGTGATCGTGGTGGACACGATCAGGGAGTTCCGCAGGTAGAGCCAGAAGTTCAGCGCCGCCGTGGTGCCGCCGTCGGCCGCGATCTCCTCCGGAGTGGCCAGACCGAGCACGCGCCGGAATCCGCCCCAGCTGAATTCGACCGGGAGCAGATTCCCGGGCTGCAGGTACAACGCGCTGTTGCTCGAGAGTGCGGTGCGGAGCATCCAGTAGAACGGGAAGAGCGTGACGATGAGCACGACGATCAGCGACGCCCAGGCCAGGATCCGACCCGCGGATGCGCGCGGCCGGCCTGCTCGGCGTTCCCTCGGCGTCGCGCGGCTCGGCGTCGCGCGGCTCGGCGACGCGACGTCGTCCTTGGGTGCGGGGGCAGTCGTGGTCATGCGAGGTCCGATTTGTTGGAGCGCAGCAGCTTGAGCTGGGCGTAGGCGATGATCGCGAGGACGACGAGCAGGAACACCGAGATCGCGGATGCGTAGCCGAGGTCGAATCGCTCGAACGCCTGCTGGTAGATGTAGTAGTAGATGACTCGCGTGGAGTTGACCGGACCACCCTGGGTGGTGACGGCGACGGTGTCGAAGATCTGGAAGGATCCGACGACCGTGATGACCAGGACGAGGGCCATCACGGGCCTCAGCAGCGGAAGCGTGATGGTCCAGAACATGCGCCATTCGCTCGCGCCGTCGAGCGCCCCGGCTTCGTAGAGCTCCTTCGGGATGGTCTGCAGACCGGCGAACACGAGGAGAGCGGTGTAGCCGACGAAGCGCCAGACGTTGATGAGCGCGATGGTGGGGATCGCGGTCGCCGCGTCACCGAAGAATGCGACCCGGTCGATGCCGAGCCCGTCGATGATCACGTTCACGATGCCGGTCGAGTAGTCGAACATCCAGAACCACACGAGCGCGACGACCACGTTGGCGACCAGGTACGGCAGGAGGATGATGCCCCGGATGACGATGGACTGGGTGAGCCGGTGCATGAGGACGGCGATGCCGACGGCGAGGACGGTTTGCACCCCGATGTTGATCAGCACGTACTGGACGGTGACCCCGAGGGAGTTCCAGAACAGCGGATCTGCGAACATCCGTTCGTAGTTCCCGGTGCCGATGAACTCACCACTGCCGATGAGGTTCTGGTCGGTGAAACTGAACCAGATTCCCCGGATGGTCGGGATCAGGAAGAAGACGATGAACCCGATGGCCGCGGGGGCGATGAAGAACATCGCGGCCTTGAAGTCCGATCGCCCTTTTCGCGGACGCTGGTCGAGCCGGTCGACCCGGCCGACCCGCTCCAGCCGGGCCGTACTGCTCGTCATGACCCGCTTCCTTCCGCCAGGGTCTGGGGCTCGCGCTCGACCGCGATCCACGCAGCACGGTCGGGATGCAGCGCGGGGACGTCCAACCCGACGGTCGCGAGCGTTGCGCCGGTGAGGGTCACCGAGCCGTTCCGCCACCACTCGGGATAGATCTTCGGATTGCCGGCGTCGCCGTCGGCCGGGCCGGCGGGCGTGACGACATAGCTCGCCTCCGGGCTGAGACCCGGCAGCAGGACCCGTCCGGCCGGCCAGGTGACGGGACGCTCCATGAACGCGATCGCGAAGAGCCCGGCGCTCTGGTCGGGCGCCACGACGCCGGTCAGCCACAGCGCACCCGCTTCGAGATCGCGGCGGATCAGGGTGCCGGTGTGGATGAGCGCCCGCTGCGCCTTATAGAACGACACCCAGTCGGCGAGCTCGAAGCGCTGCTCGGCGGTGGCTTCGGTGAGATCCCATTCGACGCCGAAGTGGCCGAGCACGGCGGTGCCGCCGCGGAAGCTCAGCGGGAGCTTGCGGCCGGTCGTGTGCGACTTCTCCGCCCCGATGTGACTGCCGATGAGCTCCAGCGGGACGAGCTGCGAAGTCCAGCGCTGGATCTGCTGGCGCTCGTGCGCGTCGATGCAGTCTGAGGCCCAGACCCGGTCGGTGTGCTCGAGTATCTCGAGGTCCACCCGGGCTCCGCCGGACGAGCACGACTCGATCTCGAGACCGGGGCACGCGGCGCGGATCTCGTCGAGCAGACGATAGGCAGCGAGCGTCTGCTCGTGCACCCCTGCACGCCCGGTGACGGTCGATCCGGCGTCGACGAGGTCCCGGTTGTGGTCCCACTTGATGAAGTCGATGCCGTACTCGGTGACGAGTGAGACGATGCTGCGCAGGACGTGCGCGTAGGCGTCGGGTTGCGCGATGTCCAAGACCTGCTGGTGACGGAACTCCACCGGCAGACGCCCCGGCACCTGGAGCAGCCACTCTGGATGGCTGCGTGCGAGGTCGGAGTCGAGATTCACCATCTCGGGCTCGAACCACAGCCCGAACTCCATGCCGAGCGCCTTGACATGGTCGACGAGCCTGCGGAACCGTCCATCGCCCCAGACCGCGTCTGAGATCGCCCAGTCACCGAGCCCGGCCGTGTCGTTGCGGCGGTCGCCGAACCATCCGTCATCGAGGACGAAGCGTTCGACGCCTACGGATGCGGCGAGATCCGCGAGTTCGAGGAGGCGGTCGAGGTCGTGATCGAAGTAGACGGCCTCCCAGACGTTCATCGTCACAGGTCGCGGGCTCCTCGGGTGCCCTGCCCGCGCGCGCAGGTGCCGGTGGAACCGGGCCGCGACGTCATCGAGCCCATCCCTGCCGTACGCACCCCACAGATACGGGCTGGTGTAGCTTTCGCCCGGCCGCAGCACGACCTCACCGGGAAGCAGAAGCTCCCCACCGCCGATGAGTCGTTCGCCGGTGAAGATCCGCTCGGCGACGGTGCGGTGGTTTCCGCTGAAGGCGACATGGACGCCCCACGCCTCGCCGGATCCGAAGTCGAGGCCGGTCGTGCCGGCGGTCAGGAGGGTTGCCGCGTCGGCACCGGTGCGGCCGTGGCGCCCTTCGCGGGTATAGGTTCCGACACGGAAGGTTCCACGCTGCGGCACCCGCTCCTTCGACCACCGGCCGGCCATGTCGAGGAGCTCGTCGGCTCGGGTCGGCACGGGCAGCATGAGCGTGAGCCCGTCTACGCGGTACGCGTCCGAACCCTCGTTGCGCACCGAGGCACGTGCGCGAACGAGGCCACTCGGGAGCATCTCGATCACCAGCGTGAGGCCGAGATCGGTGATGGCGTCGCGTGCTTCGACCTCGATGCCGCCGCCGTTCCACTCCTGGGTGACGGTCACCGCGGTCGTCCGGAAGCGCGGGGACCAGTCCCGTCCGTCACGGTGGCCCGAGATTCCCGGGGTGCCGGTCCATCCCGTCCACGCTTCCGGCAGGATCGCGGGGCTCGTGTCGACATCGATGCCATTCGCGGCATTCGGCCGCGTAGTCGCCTGGACCAGAGCCGCAAAGTCCGCCTCTGACAGCTGACCGGTGTCCGGACCCCAGTGGAGCACTCGCGGAAGCCCGTCCTCGGGCAACGCGACGACGATGGAGCTTCCGGCTGCGGCGAGCCGAACGATCGGCGACCAGGTGCGGGGGGATTCACTCGCGCCCGCTGGCTCGGCGACCGACATCGTTGACACGCTTCCGTACTCCTTTGTGCGCAGTTCGATACGTTCTGCAAACGTACGTCAGCGACGCTAACACGAGCTGCGCCAATCCTGCAAACGTAGGTCAAATTGTCATCAGGAAACGTAGGTCACATCGCGAACGGCGCACTGCGGAATCACAGCGACGGAGGCGCGGACGTACTCTCACGGATGCGCAACTCGGGCGCAACCAGCGAATCTTGGGGGGCCTCGTCGGTATTCACCCAACCGGTGAGAAGCTCGAAGGTGCGCCGTCCGAGGTCGATGAAGTCCTGACTCACGGTGCTGAGGGAAGGCGCCCACATCGCAGCGAACGGCTGATCGTCGAACCCCATCACGCTCACGTCTTCCGGAACCCGCACCCCGCGCTCATGAAGTGCGCGCATCACACCGATGGCGATTTCGTCGTTTCCGCAGAGGATCGCGGTCACCCCGGCGAGATCGAGTGACAACCCCGCCTCATGACCCGACACCGGGTCGTAGTCGGCTTCGATCACCGGCGGAACCTCCGCACCCGCGTCCTCGAGCGCACGTCGCCAGCCCCACTCACGGCCCGAATTCTCTCGAGTGGACGGAATGGCGACATGATGCACGGTTCTGTGCCCGAGCGAGAGAAGATACTCCGTCGCGGCCCTGCCACCCTCGTAGTCATCGAGGAACGCGTGAGGTCGCCCCGAGGAGTCGTCTCGCGCTCCAGCTGCCGCGACGACGGGAACCGTACGAGGCAAGGCCTCAAGCGTGGCCACCCCGACGGCATCGAACTCGATCACGATGGCGCCGGCGAGCGGCTGCGTGAGGACCTGGTTCACGCCACGGCGGATGTCATCGGGAGATTCGGATTCCACGACGGCGATCGTGACCGCATACCCGGCCGCCCGCGCGGCCTCCTCGATTCCTCGCAGCGTCGCCGCATACCCGTATCGCAGGGTGTTCCGGGCAAGCACGGCGACCGTGGACCGGCGCCCGCTCACCAGCACCTGCGCCGCCGCGTTCGGCCGGTATCCAAGTTCGTCGACCGCCGCGAGCACCCGCTCGCGCACGCGCGCGCTCACCGGGGTGCGGCCGGTCACCACCCGCGACGCAGTCGACAGGCTCACGTTCGCGAGCGCCGCGACATCGGCCAACACCGGCAGGCCACCAACTCGATCCATGTCATGGACCATAACGCGTTGCGCTACCGACACCCCATTCGGCCCGAGCGGAAGGGCGCCGAGTGATCGGTGTTCCACCAGCGGTATCAACGCCCTAGACGTCCGTGTCGACGAGCGTCCCTTCGGCGCGCAGATGGGCGACCGCATCGGCAGCAGTGAGCGCCATCGCGATGGCGCCGCTCTGACGAATCGGCCTGGGCGAGGCCGGGCGACCTTTGGAGCTGTTCGGTCGGGTGGTCGCGCCCAGCTCGACCCGCCCTGCCGGCCAGGCGTCTAGGCGAGTGACGTCCCCCTCGAGTGGACGTCGGCGAGGCGACGCCCGTCCTCTTCGAGCCAAAGCCGGGCAGCGCCCGGGACTGACGGATCGTGCCCGGTCATGCGCGCCCAGTTGCTCAGCGCCGCTCCGATGAACGCGATCTCGTCGGGTCCGGCACCCTTCTGCGGCCCGAACACGGTCGCTTCGCCCGTCGGACCGAGCGGTGGTGCGCTCACATCCGACAGGATCGTCACGCCCCCGGGCGGCTTCGCAACGAGGCCGGCCAGATCCGCATCGACTCCGTGAACGAGACCTCGAGCACCGTCTGGAATCGCCTCACCGTCTCGAGTACGCACCTTCGCGCCCTTGTGGGACTCCACATGCTCCGGCCGGCTCAGAGGGCTTCGACGCCGCCCATGATCAGCCCGACACCACCCGTGATGAGTGCGGCGGTGAGGACGCCGGCTCCGATCCAGACAAGCGCGATGAGTGCGTTGGGCCGCTTCGGGTCTCGGCCGAGCACCGACAGGAAGAATCCGGCGGGCATGAGGATGGCTGCTATCGGCACGCCGACGCGCGCCAGCCACAGCCAGAATCCGTCGAGGGCCGCCGCGTGCAGCACGGCGAGCATCACGATGGAGAGGATGAGCAGCACGCCCGCGTGTGCGTGTCCGGCCCGGAAGAACCCGGTCTGGAGCTCGTTCGCGGACGTCTTGCCGCGAACCACGCGCGTGAGGAACCACCCACCGCTCTCGACCGTGACCAGCGCGAGCAGCAGTGCGCCGATGAGGATGGTGTCGGGTGCCGACATCGAAAGATCCGTTCCGGGCCCGGAGACCCTGCGTATAATTAGATAGCTGGACTCTCCAATATTAGAGAGTCTAACTATCCAATACAAGGAGACCTATGCGCATCTCGGCTCTCGCGGCCGCGGCCGACCTCCCGGTCGCCACGGTCAAGTACTACCTGCGCGAGGGCCTGCTTCCCCCTGGCGCAGCGAGCTCGGCCACTCAGGCGACCTATGACGACCGTCACCTCCAGCGACTCCGCCTGATCCGAGCCCTGATCGGCACGGTCGGCCTCTCTGTCGATCACACGCGACAGATCCTGAAGCTCGTCGACGAACCGGGCGACGACCTGTACCGCACGCTCGGGAGCGCGATCGACGTACTGCCCCCTCAGGGCGCCGCTCCGCGCGACGACGCAGACCCCTACCCGCGGGCGCGCGCAGCACTGGCGGCACTCGGCCGCACCCCTGATCCGGCCTTCAGCGCGACCGCACAGCTGGAGGCAGCACTCGCCGCCGCCGAGGCCGGCGGCCTCCCCATCGACGACGACAGGCTGCGCGTCTACGGCGAGATGACGGCACGCCTCGCGGCGTTCGACCTCGACCACCTCCCGGCCGATCATGGGGCCGCAGTCGAGTACGCCGTCCTCGGCACCGCACTGCACGAACCCGTGTTGCTCGCGCTCAGGCGCCTCGCACATCAGCAGGTCGCGCTCGAGCTGCGCTCAGGGCTCGGCCGGAACCTCAGCACGCACCGTCGCACTGAGAGCTGACGGCGGCCTCGACCGCATCGATCGAAGCGGATGCCTCGGGCGCGGCGCCGAACGGGTCTGGGAGCGTGCCGCACGTCGGGTGACGACCGAGAGCACGAGTATGACCGCGACGCGCGCGCGATAGGCCGAGGCATCCGCTTCGGTGCAGATCTCGGGCGCGGAGACCTCGGCGAGCTTCGCATCGCAGGCCGGTCGATGGCCTCAGCGGCGCGAGCACCGCGACCTCGGTCGCGCACGCGCCGCCCCACGCCAGGCCGAGCACACACTGTACGAGCAGGTCGTCCTGCGCCGCGACCCCACTGCCGAGCGGAGCACATTCGGGCACGACGCTCGCTCGCGTGCCGGCCCGACCCTTCGTACGGGTCGGGAGGCCGCTGAGCTGACGCGACACCCCGGGAAGCCGAGCGTTCATCGTTATGATCTCCGCATGGCTGGAGCACGTGAGAAGGCCCAGGTGCGCCGAGCGGTCGAGGCGGCCCTGTGGGGCATCCCGTATGTCAACTATCGGCTGATGGCGCGCGCGGGGGAGCAGCTCGGCGCCGCGCCGAATCAGATCGTGTACTGGTCACGCCTCTTCGGCTGGCGCAACCAGACGCTGACCCCGAACCCGGATGTCGTGTACCTCATGCCGTTCATCGACACCACGACGGCCGGGCCGATGGTGCTCGAGATCCCGCCCGCCGACGGCGGTGCCCTCAACGGGTCGGTGATGAACGCCTGGCAGGCGCCCATCGAGGACGTCGGCCCCGCCGGAGTCGACGCGGGCCGGGGCGGAATGTATCTGATCCTTCCTCCCGGCTACTCCGAGGCGGTCCCCGACGGCTACATCCCGATGCCCTCCGACACCTTCGAGGTGTATGCGCTGCTCAGATCGCTCCTCCGCTCGGCGAGCGACGACGACGTCGCCACTGCAGTCGAGTACGCCAAGCAGACGCGGCTCTACCCGTTGAGCACGGCCCACGCCCGACCCGAGACCACCTTCGTCGACGTGCACGGCGAGCTCTATGACTCAGCCATCCCGTACGACCGGCAATTCTTCGAGGTGCTGCACGAGGTCGTGCAGCGCGAACCCTGGATCGAACGGGATCGCATCATGATCGATCACCTCGCGAGCATCGGCATCCGAAAAGGACAGCCCTTCCAGCCGGACGACCGCCTGGCCTCGATCCTCGACGAAGCGGCCGGCGAGGCGAGGGAATGGCTGGATGCGAGGTACCGCGAGCTCAACGTCCCCTTCGCCGATGCGGCCCGGTGGGCCGTGCCGATCGACCCTGCGTACCTCCGGGCGACGGCAGACGGTTTCGCCGATCCCGACGCGTACCCAATCGATGCGCGGGCGGTGCCGTTCCACTATGGCTTCTTCTCCGCGCGCCACCTCGGCACGGGCCAGTTCTACCTGATGACGATCTCGGATTCGCGCGGCAACCCGCTCGATGGAGGTCGGCGATACACGCTCACGGTTCCCCCCGATGCGCCCGTCGAGGCGTTCTGGTCGGCGACGGCCTATGACCGCGAGACCCACACGCTGATCCGCGACACGCCCTGGTCGAGCCGCTCGTCCGGCACTCCGGGGCTGCGGACGGACAGCGACGGCTCGGTCACGCTCACCTTCGCCCCCGACCCACCCGGCTCTGGAGAGGCCAACTGGGTCCCGACGCGCCCCGGTGCCGACTTCGAGGTGCTGTTCCGCTTCTACCAGCCGACGCCCGCGCTGCGCGAGAAGACCTGGCGGCTCCCCGACCTCGTCCCCGCCTGACGGCAGCAGCGCGTGCTCGAGCCGCCTGGGGCAGATCCGGATGGTCCGGCCAGTGGCACCCGGTTCGATCCGGGCGCAGCCGGTGCCCGGACCTGAGATGACACCAGCCTTCGGTCCGGGAGCCCGCCCTCGCCCCCGCTACGGATTCATCCGCTCCGCGATCGCTGACGTCCACTCCGGTCGAGGGAGGAGTGGCTCGCGTGAGGGCCATGCCGCCACGCGTCCGCGGGCGCGGAGCGCCGCTCCGGCGAGGGACGATTCATCCGCGTCCGAGGGGTACACCGGCTGGCCGGTCGCGTCGGCGAGCAGTTGGGCGAACTCGGGCCGGGCGTTCAGGATGCCGCCCGCGGCGATGAACGAGGAGACGGTCGGGACGGCCGTGAGGGTGAGCTCGGTCAGCTGCCGGTAGGTGGCGAGCAGCGAGAACACGAGGGCGTGAGCGATGTCGCTACGGGTGTGATGGAGGCGGAGGCCGTCGAGTGCGCCGGTGGCGCTGCGCGAATAGCCCGGTCCTCGTTCGCCGGCGAAGTGCGGCTGCGCGACCAGGCCATCGAACGCCGGTGGCTCTCCGGCCGCGAACGCGAGCGGGTCGTCCACGCCGAGCGTGCCGCGGATCCAGTGCAGGAGGTTTCCGGCGTTGGAGACGGCGCCCCCGATGCCGGTGTAGTCGTCGAGCCGGTATCGCCAGAGACCGAACGGGGCGTGAGGTGCGTCGCCGTCGAGCAGGACCCGGAGACTCCCCGACGTGCCGGCCGTGAGCGCCGAGACCGTCGGGCCGACCGCGCCGATGCCGATGCTGTTGCAGACGCCGTCCCCGTACGGCGGAATGACGACCGCGTCCTCGAGCCCGAACGTTCGAGCGCGTGGTCCGGTCGGCCGGGATTCGCGCCAGGGAGCGCCGAGCGACGACAGGTCGACGCCCACGGCATGAGCTGTGGGGGCATCCCACTCGGCGAGGTCTTGGTTCCACATGCCGGAGCCCGCCGCGATGTCGACGCTCCAGCCGCCCTCGACGCCGAGCACCTCGGCCATCAACCAGCCGGGCAGGTCCGACCACCGATGCGCGGTCACCTGCTGCTGCCGGAGATACCACCAGGCCGCGAGCGGATACGACGCGTGGAAGTAGGACCCGGTTCGCCGTCGGTACTCGAGCAGGTCCAGGTGCTCGGCGAGCGTGTCGAGGGTGGCATCCGGCGCAGACGCCTCCCAGGTGTAGACGTCGGTGCAGGGCGCACCGTCCTGGTCGATCCCGAGGAGGCTGTGCCACAGGCTGGAGACGGCGACGTGCCGGACCCCGGTCAGGTCGAGCTCGTGCAACACCTCGCGGAGCACGAGTGCGATACCGGCCGCGGGGAAGACGCCGGCTGCTCCTCGGTCGGCTCGGTGCGCATACGACCTCCCCGCGAGCTGACGACGTTCGCCGGCCGCGTCGAACACGGCACCGCGGACGCTGCTGCTTCCGATGTCGAGGGCGAGGACGGCACCCGTCATCCCTTGACGGCTCCCGCCGTGAGCCCCGAGACGATCCATCGCTGCACGACGAGGGAGATCACCACGACGGGGACGGTGATGACGACGGCCGACGCGGCGATCTGACCCCAGTTGTTGGAGCCGTACGAGAGGAAGTTGAACACGGCCACGGGGACAGTCTGCGTGTGACGACCGGACAAGACCACCGCGAACAGGAACTGATTCCAGGAGAAGATGAACGCCATGATGGCGGCCGCAGCCATGCCGGTGCGCACCAGCGGCAGCGCCATCGTGAAGAAGTAGCGTGGCTGTGTCGCGCCGTCGACGAGCGAGGCCTCGAAGATGTCGCGCGGCAGCTCTTCGAAGAACGGGATCATCATCCAGGTGATGAACGGCATGGTGATGAACACGTGGGAGAGGATCATGCCGAGGTAGGTGTCGATCAGCCCGACCTGGGTGTAGATCACGAACCACGGGACGACGAGCGCGATGCCCGGCAGCATGCGCGCGACCAGGAAGACGAAGCTCGTGCGCCTGAAGCTCCAGTGCGCGAGGGCGAACGCCGCGGGCACGCCGAAGACGAGCGAGAGCGCGGTCGAGCCGACGCCGATGACGAGCGAGTTGAACAGGAACGAGAAGAAGTCGCCGGCGGCGAAGACCTGGACGAAGTTGTCGAGGGTCGGTCCTCGCTCGAACCAGAGATTGCCCGCCGTGATGTCGAGCGGCTGCTGGAACGCGATGAGGATCATGTACGCGAACACCGACAGGAACGGCAGGATCGCGATGACGGCGATGATCCCCGCGCGGATCGATCTGGTGCGGGAACTCGACACGGTCAGGACCTCCGGGAGAGACGGATGATGACGAAGCTGAACAGCAGCATCACGAGGACGAAGAGCACGACGACGGCGGCCGCGTAACCCGGGTCGAGGAACTGGAACGCGAGGTTGTACGCGTAGATGTTCAGCGTCTCCGTGGCCTGGCCCGGCCCGCCGCCGGTGATCACGTAGATCGGGTCGAACGTGCGCATCGCCTCGATGAGCCGGGTGACTGCCGCGACGGCGATGACGGGACGGAGGGCGGGGAGCGTGATGTGCCAGAAGCGCTGCCACGCATTCGCTCCGTCGACCATCGCGGCCTCCTGCGTCTCCGTGGGCAGACCGGAGAGGCCCGCGAGCACGAGCAGGGCGATGAACGGGGTCCACTGCCACACGTCGACCAGCATCAGCGACGGCAGCGCGAGGAGGGGATCGGAGAGGAAGGGGATGCTCGGCAGACCGAAGAACGACCCGATGGTGGCGAACAGGCCGAGGTCGGGCTGGAACATCAGCCGCCACACCATGGCGACGGCGACCGGAGTCGCGATCATGGGGATGAGGAACAGGGCGCGTACGATGCCGCGGCCACGGAAATGCTGGTTGAGCAGGAGCGCGTAGCCGATGCCGAGGACCAGCTGGACGGCGACCGAGCCGACCGAGTAGATGATGGTGCGGAGCGTGGCGTTCCAGAATCGCTGGTCCTGCGAGATCTCGATGAAGTTCCCGAAGCCGATGAACTCGCCGCCCTCGAGCGAGGCGGGGACGTCCTGGAACGCCATGATGAGGTTGTTGACCAGGGGGTAGGCGACCAGGATCACCAGCAGCGCGAGCGCAGGTCCGAGGAACGCGGCCTTCATGCCCCATTCGCGCTGGCCTGAGCTGCGTCGACGAGCCGACGGCGGCCCCTGGCGTCGCTCGGGGACGCGCCGTTCGGGGACGGTAAGGGTGCGGGTGCTACTCATGTCCTGTTCCTGGTCGTGTCCGTGGGGCCGCTGACGCGGCCCCACGGACAGTGATCATGCGGGGTCAGCGGCTCAGCGAGTCGAACGTTGCCGCGGACTCTTCGACGGCTGCCGGCACGTCGCCACCCTGGATCGCGGTGACGAGGGCAGCGCCGATCGCATCCCGCGCTTCGGGGACCTGCGCGATGGTCGGGTGCTGCGAGACCGCGTTCTGGCGGGATGCGTCGAACGCCTCGACCCATTCCGCCGGCAGCGTGTCGGGGAACGCGGTGATCGAGGTCCGGGCACCCGCGACGCCGTCCTCTTCCTGCACGGCCTCGACGACGTCCGGGCTGGTCGCCCACTGCATGAACAGCCACGCGGCGCCCTGGTTCTCGGAGAAGTTCGACATCGCGAGGTCCCAGCCGTAGAACGCCTGCGTGTCACCGCCGGGGCCGGCCGGCACCGGAAGGAAGCCGACGCTGTCGGCGACGGTGGACGCGGCCGGGTCGATGAGCTGGGTGGCGAAGACGCTGGAGTCGGGGAACATCGCCACGCGACCCTGCTGGAACAACGGCAGGATCTCCTGCCAGGAGTTGTTCACCGCACCTTCGGGGCCGTATTCGCGCACCAGGTCGCCGTAGTACTCGAACGCCTCGATGCCGTCCGGCGAGTTGAAGGCGGCCGTGCCGTCTTCGGTGTTCCACTCGGCGCCGAAGTTGTAGAGGAACGGCGTGAACTGGCTGGTCGCCGACGCCCCCTTGCCCCGGCCGGTGAAGCCGTAGAGCTCACCGGAGTCGGTGATCGTCTTCGCAGCCGTCTCGAGCTCGTCGAGCGTGGCCGGCGGGGTCAGCCCGAGCGTCTCGAAGACATCGGTGCGGTAGTACAGCATCGTGGTCTCGATCTGGATCGGCACGCCGATGACCTCGCCGTCGATGGTGTCGGCCGCGAGCACATCGGCCGAGAAGTCGTCGTAGGCGTAGTCGTCCGAGGTGAGCGACGGGTTGTCGAGGAACGGCGCGAGGTCGGCGTACCACCCGTTCTCCTGGAACAGACGACCCTCGGCGGTGGGGCCGGTCATGAAGACGTCGAGGGCATCGGACCGGGCGGAGAGGTTCACCTGCACCCGCTGGCGGAACTGGTCCTCGGGCAGCGCGGACACGTTGACGGTGATGCCGGTGAGCGCTTCGAACTCCTCGAGGCGCGGCTCGATGGCCTGCTGCCACGGGTGCTGGTTCAGAAGCACCTCGATGGTGGAACCGTCGAAGCGCTTCCAGTCGAACGCGCCGGACGCATCGGCGCCCTGGTCGGACGTGCCGCCGCCGCTGCCGCCGCTGCAGGCGGCGAGGACGAGGCCTGCGACGGACAGCGCGGCGACCGTGCCGACGATCCGGGCCGGTCGTCGACGCCGCGCATGGGTGCTGTTCACGT
This sequence comes from Agromyces protaetiae, assembly GCF_030866785.1. Classification (NCBI taxonomy): domain Bacteria; kingdom Bacillati; phylum Actinomycetota; class Actinomycetes; order Micrococcales; family Microbacteriaceae; genus Agromyces; species Agromyces silvae. The sequence goes on from NZ_CP133018.1 coordinate 3,831,953, forward strand.
GATTACTCCTTCGGAATACGCGAGTCCGTGCGTCTGGGGAACGCGCGGGCCGTGTGGTCAGGACTGCTGGACGGCAGACCAACTGCCGCCACCGCTGTCCATCGTCAGGTGGGATTGGCCCCTAAACTAGGTCCACATCTCCGGTATTGGTCTGGAATTCCGGGGAGGCGTCGGTTCCCCGCTAGACGAGCGGATCCGCCGGGCGCAGCGCGATCGCCGGCGTCCGATCGAACTCGGACCACGCGGCGGCGAGCCGGCGGATGCCAGCTTCGAAGATCGACGGAGACCCCCCGATCGCGACGCGGATGTATGCGTCGCTAGCACCGTCCGCGGAGAGGGAGTCCCCGGGGACGATGGCCACGCCGCGCCGGCGCGCGGTCTCGGCGAACGGCCGGGACGCGCCGCGGGGCATCCGCAGCCACAGGGCGACGGCCCCCGCCGCAGGTGTGATCTCGAACTCGGGCAGCAGCTCGGCGATGATGCGCGTGGCCTCCTCGATGCGGCCGCGCACCTCGACCTGCCGGCCCTCCCGGATCTCGGCGCGACGGTGCAGCAACCAGGCCGAGACGACCTGGCTGAGCACCGGGGTGCCGAGGTCGGCACGCGCCTTCGCCCGGGAGAGGCGGACGATGGCGTTCTCATCCCCCCGGATCCAGCCGACACGCAATCCGCCCCAGAAAAGCTTGCTCATCGAGCCGACCGTGAACACGGTGGTGTCCCTCACGACGGACGCGAGGTAGGGCGGCGGGTCATCCCACACGAGTTGCCGCGAGCTGGTGTCCTCGATCACGGCGCCCTCGAACCCGCTCAGTCCTTTGGCCAGACGAAGGATGGCGTCTCGTTCGCTCACCAATCCCTCCGGACCCAGAGCGGTGATGGTGTAGACCAACGCCGGCGAAGCACGGTTGACCAGATCGAGCAGGGGGCGTTCGCCGGCCGATGCGACCGAACGCGTGGTGCGGATCGTGACGGCACGGTGCCGAAGCAGGTCGAGCATGCCCGGCGAGGTGGGATCCTCGAGCACGACGCTGTCGCCCGTCTCCACGAGGTGCTGGGTGAGGAGCGAGAGCGCCTGCTGGTCGCCGGTCGTGATCAGGACCTGCTCCGGGGTGGTCGGCAGCCCTTCCTCGCTGTACATCGTCGCGACCGCTCGCCGCAACTCGGCGAGACCGACCGCCGAGTAGCCCGTCTGCGACAGCAGCTGGTCGAACAGATCTCCGCGCAACGCCGCCGTCGCTTCGCGCACCGCCGGAACGGCCGGCAGCGACGCGGTCGCGAGGTCGATGAGCGTGTCGTTCTCCGACAGCGCTGCGCGCCCCAGCGACTCGGGCTGCCCGCCCTTCGACGCGCTGTTGCGCTCGGCACCGGAGACCCAGGTACCGCTGCCTTGCTTGCTCTCGAGCACGCCGTCCGATCGCAGAAGGTCGTACGCGCCGACGACGGTGCTGCGGCCGACCGCGAGCATCCGGGCCATGTGGCGCTCGGCCGGGAGAATGGTGCCGGGCGGGAGGTCCCCGCGGACCACGGCAGTGCGGATGGCGGTGGCCAGCCGCTGATACAGCGGTCCGCTGTGCATCGTCCACTGGCCGACGGCATCCAGCACATTCGTCATTCCGAGCTCCACTTCGAGTCCAATGTGCGTCGAGTGGCCCTGTTCCCGTCGCATTACGGTCTCGATGATGAACAATGGCGGCCTCAAACGCAACTTGATCCGTCGATTGGCTTGCAGGTACACGCGCTCGGCGCGGTGTTGACGAAGAGGGACTTCATGCAGATCGGACTGCTCGGCCTGGGCAAGATGGGCGGCGGCATGGCGCTGCGCCTGGTACGCGGTGGGCACCAGGTCGTCGGAGCGGACCTGTCCGCCGCTTCCCGCGAGCGCGCCGAGGCGGTCGGGGCGAAGGCGGTCGGCTCGCTGCGCGAGCTGGTCTCCGAGCTCGCCGCACCCCGGATCGTGTGGGTGATGCTCCCTCCGGGCGACCTGACCCGCGCAGCCGTCGATGAGCTCGCCGCGATGCTCGAGCCCGGCGATCTGGTCGTGGACGGCGGCAACAGCGACTTCCGCGACGCCCCGCACCACGCCGCCACCCTCGGCGCACGCGACATCCGGTTCGCCGATGTCGGCACCAGCGGTGGCCAGTGGGGCTGGCAGAACGGCTACGGCCTGATGGTCGGGGCCGATGACGCCACCTACGCCGAGCTCGTACCGTTCCTCGACGCCCTCGCCGCCGAGAACGGCTATTCCCTGGTCGGCGGCGTCGGCGCGGGCCATCTGGTGAAAGCGATCCACAACGGGGTCCAATACGGCGTGCTGCAGGCCTATGCAGAGGGGTTCGCCCTCCTCGAAGGTCACCCTGAGGTCGACACGCTGGCCGCTATGTCCGCGTGGCAGGGAGGGAGCTCCATCCGCTCCTGGCTGCTCGAGCAGACCGTCGAAGCGCTGCGCGAGAACCCGACCCTCGACGGGGTCGATAGCCGGGTGTCCGACTCCGGGATGGGTCGATGGACCGCCGAGGAGGCCATCCGTCTCGCCATCCCGACGCCGGTCCTCACCGCGGGCCTGCAGGCCCGCTTCGCGAGCCGTGCCGACAGCGCGCAGCAGAGGCTGCTGGTCGCCGCCCGTGGTCGCATCGGAGGACAGAAGTCGTGACCGTGAAGCAGAACGCGGAGGCCGCGGTCGCGGAGCTGGCCGCCCTCGTGGCAGCGCTCGACGATGCGCAACTCGATGCCGCCGCACAGATCGTCGCGGACGCGCCGCGGCTCTTCTTCACCGGCATCGGGCGCTCCGGCCTGTCGGCACGTGCGGTGGCGATGCGCCTCATGCACATCGGGAAAGAACTCTACGTGGTCGGCGACGTGGCCACGCCGGCGATCATGGCGGGTGACGTGCTCGTCGCGCTGACCTCGAGCGGACGCGGCTCCGTACTCGAGCAGGCGCGAGCCGCGCTCGCGCACGGCGCCCGCGTGGTGACCTTCAGCACCGGCGAGAACGACCTCACCGCGCTCAGCGAGGTGTTCGTCACACTCCCCGCGCGGACCGCCGTTCCGACCGAGCAGCACGCCGGCTCCCTCTTCGAGCAAGGATGCCTCGTGGTCGGCGATGCACTCTGCCGCGCCGTCCAGGCCCGACTCGGTGTGCCCACGTCCGAGCTGGACGCGCGGCACGCGAACCTCCTCTGAACAGAGGTCGGTGACCCGAGAGCCCGGAGCCGCGACGGGCGACGCCGAGGCGTACGCGTGGCGAGCCCGAGCCGCCGCACAACCTGAGTCCTTGTGCAGGTTCCGGCTCCAGAACTAGGGTCGGGGATACTGCGGCGTCGCGGGATCTGCGCGACCTGCGTCTCGACGAGGGCATCCGGGGTGGGGCGGTCATGGCATACGAACCGAAGGACGCATCGGCGTTCACGACGCAGGCGAACCGGGATGCGCGTGCGAGCTACGCGCTCGACGACACCGAGGACTTCGATCTCGCTGACCGCGGGTTCATCGCCCCGATCCCCGGCGGGGTCGTCCCCGCCGTCGACGGGAAGGTCTCGCTCGACCTGGCCGACTTCGACTTCATCGACGGCGACGCCCCGCCCTCGGTGAACCCGAGCCTGTGGCGGCAGTCCCGGGTCATCCGTACCGGGTCGTGGACCGCATCTACCAGGTGCGGAACACCGACATCGCGAACGTCACGTTCGTCGAGGGCGACGACGGCGTCATCGTCATCGACTGCAGCGCGAACGTGTCGGCCGCACAGCAGGCGCTCGAGCTGCTCCGCGCGCACGTGACCGACAAACCCGTCGTCGCGGTGATCTACACGCACACGCACGTCGATCACTACGGCGGCGTCAAGGGCATCGTCGACCCGGCCAGGGTCGCCGACGGCACGGTCCCGATCATCGCGCCGGGCACGATCGCCTCGTTCGACAAGTACGCGATCGGTGAGAACGTCATCGCGGGCAACGCCATGTCCCGCCGCGCCGGGTATGCGTTCGGCAGTCTGATCGGACACGGCGACCACCTCACGGTCACCGCAGGCATCGGCATCGCGTCCGCGGCCAACAGCGAGATCTCCTACCTCTCGCCGACCGATCCCATCACCGAGACCGGTCAGCGCCGCACCATCTCGGGGCTGACGTTCGAGTTCCTCTACGCCCCCGACACCGAGGCGCCCGAGGAGATGCACATCTGGATCCCGGAGCTCAAGGCGCTCACCTGCGCCGAGAACGCCAACCACGGTCTGCACAACATCCAGACGCTGCGCGGTGCGCGCACGCGCGACGCCCGGAACTTCGCCCGGTACCTCGACGAGACGCTCGTGCGCTGGGGCGACGAGGCCGAGGTGCACTACGGCCCGCACACCTGGCCCGTCTGGGGCAACGCCGAGGTCGTCGCGTTCATCGAGTCGCAGCGGGACACGTACAAGTACATCCACGACCAGGCGCTCCGCCTCGCGAACCAGGGGTACACGCCGCTCGAGGCCGCCGAGGTCGTCGAGCTGCCCGAGGCGCTCGGCCGGAAATGGTTCAACCGCGGGTACCACGGCACCCTCCACCACGACGTGCGCGCCGTGTTCACGAAGGAGCTCGGCATGTGGGACGGCGACCCCGTGTCGCTGCACCCGCACACCCCGGTCGACACCGCCGAACGCTACGTCGCGCTCGTCGGACGGGACGCGCTCGTCGAGGAGGGCCGGCGCGCGATCGCCGACGGCGACTACCGGTGGGCCACGCAGGTGCTGCACCACGTCGTCTTCGCCCGGCCCGACGACGCCGAGGCCAAGGGGCTGCAGGCCGACGCATACGAGCAGCTCGGCTACCAGGTCGAGGGCCCGCAGTGGCGCGGCATCTACCTCGCCGCGGCGCGCGAGCTCCGCGAGGGCATCGCTCCGGCCGCGTTCGCGACCGCGAGCTCGGACACGATACTCGCGATGCCGCTCGACATCCTGTTCGACTTCGCCGCCGTGCACGTCGACGGCCCGCGCGCCGCGCAGGTCGACGTGCGGATCGACCTCGAGTTCAGCGACTCGGATGACACGTGGACGATGTGGGTGCGCAACGGCGTGCTCAACGCGCGCCCCGGCGCGTCGAAGCATCCGCAGCTCACGGTGACGGGCGCGAAGGGCGACCTGGTCGCGGTGCTGCTGCAACCGGCCGCGGCGGGCCGGCTCGCCGAGGCCGGCCGGATCACCTTCGACGGCGACCGCGCGGCGCTCGACACATACGCCGGCGTGCTCGACGAGTTCGACCCCGACTTCGCCATCGTCACGCCGTAGCCCGCGATGGCGTCCCGCGTGCAGCTCCCGCTCGCCGGGCTGACCTGGCAGAACCTGGCGCGCGAGCTCACCGCGGGCGTCACCCTGCTCGCGATCGCGATCCCGCTGAACATCGGGTACGCCCAGATCGCCGGGCTCCCGGCGACGGCGGGCCTGTACGCGCTGATCGTGCCGACCGTCGTGTACGCGCTCGCCGTGTCGAGCCGGCAGGTGGTCGCATCGCCCGACGCGGCGGCGGCGGCGCTCGTCGCGTCCTCGATCGGCGGGCTCGCGGTCGCCGGCTCCGAGGACTACGCGACCCTCGCGATGGCGCAGGCGATCATCTGCGGGGTCATGTTCGTGCTGCTGAGCGTGTTCCGGCTGGGATTCCTCGCGAACTTCCTCTCGAAGCCGATCCTCGTCGGGTTCGTCGGCGGGCTCGCCCTCGACATCCTCGTGAGCCAGATCGCGAAGATGCTCGGCGTCCACATCGACTCCGGTGGCGAGTTCGTCGACAAGGTCGCCGGCCTGGTCATGGGGCTCGGGACGACGAACCTCGTGTCGCTGACGATCTCGGTGCTCGCGGTGGTCGTGCTGCTCGGCGGCCGGCGGCTGCTGCCGGCCGTGCCGTGGGCGCTGGTCGTCCTGATCGTCGCCACGGTCGTCGTGGTGGTCGCCGACCTCGACGACGCCGGCGTCGACGTGCTCGGCGAGGTGCCGGCCGGGCCGCCCGTGCTCACCTGGCCGATCATCGACTGGACGACCTGGCTCCTGCTCATCCCGTCGGCGATCGCGCTGACGCTCGTCACGACGGCCGAAGGCCTGCTCGTGTCCCGGTCGTACAGCGAGAAGCGCGGCTACCCGACCGACCCGAACCGCGACCTGTTCGCGTTCGGGCTCGGCAACCTCGCGGCCGGCGCGTCCGGCAGCTTCGCCGTCGGATCGTCTACCTCACGTACCGCCGCCATGGATCAGGCGGGGTCCCGCACGCAACTGCCCTCGCTCGTGCTCGCGGCCGGCACGTTGCTCCTGCTGCTGTTCGGCACCGCGCTGCTCGCCGACATCCCGTCGCCCGCGATCGGCGCGATCGTCGGCGTCGCGATCCTGCCGCTGCTCGGCCTCCGCGACTTCGCCGCGCTCTGGCGCGCCGATCGGTTCGAGTTCGCCGTCGGCGCCGTCTGCTTCCTCGTGACACTCTTCGTCGGCGCGATCGCGGGCATCGTCGTGTCGTTCGTGCTCGCGCTCATCAACCTCGCCAGGCGGGCCGCGAACCCGGCGATCGACGTGCTGCGCTCCGACGGAGAGCCGGGCGACTCGCTCCTCGACCCTGCCCCCGACGGCACCGTGACCGCGCCGGGCGTCCTCGTCGTCCGGCTCGCGGCACCGCTGTTCTTCGCCAACGGCGCGGTGTTCGCGCAGGCGGTGAAGGACGCCGTCACCGCGGCGAACGAGGCCGGACACGGCCCGGTGCGCCACGTCGTGATCGACATGGAAGCAGTCACCGACGTCGATGTCACCGGGGCCGAGAGCTTCGACGCTCTGGTCGCCTGGCTCACGAACGCGCAGATCGAGCTCGGGTTCAGCCGCGTCCGGCCGGACGCACGCCTGCGTCTCCGGAAGCTGGGCCTGCTCGGCGATCGTGCGACCTACCCGACCAATCGTGCGGCGATCGCCGCCCTGAACCCCGATGACGACCGAACGCACTCGGGCGGGAACTGACCCGGCAGGTCAGACGTGATCCGCCCTCCATCACGCACTCATCGAGCGCGTCGAGGTGAGGACGCGAACGCCTCCGAGACGGCCTGCTCGATGACCGCGCGCAGTCAACGGCCTGAGACAGCTCGGCGGCGTGATCCTCGCGGTATCAGGCTTCGAGCGACAGGCCGAGGAGTGAGAGCGCGTCGCGTGTGATCAACGCGTCCACCTGGTCCCCGTCGAGCCCGCCGAATCCCGGCATCCGGATCCCGGCGAGGCGACGCAGCTCCGCGATCGTGTCATCCACTGTCGTGAACGGGAAGTCGCTGCCGAACAGCAATTTGTGCCAGACCCCATACTCCTGGGCGAGCATCAGCGCGTTCCAGAACTGGTGCGGTCGGTAGTGCAACGCACTGATATCGGCGAACACGTTCGGATGTTTCCGGATGACCGCCAGACACTCGCCCTCGTAGGGGTGGCCGAGGTGCGCGAGAATCAGCCGGAGGTCGGGGAACTCACGCGCGATGTCATCGGCGATGACGGGGCGCGTGTACTTGAGGACCGCCTGACTCATGAACGTCGTTCCCGTGTGCATCAGGACGGGCAGCCCGTGATCGCTGGCATACCGCCAGAGGGGGCGGACGAGATCCGATCCGGGATCGAAGCCCGCGTACATCGGCATCAACTTGATCCCCCTGAGGCCCAGGTGTTCGTGGCCGAAGCGCAGCTCGTCCTGCCAGCCCGGCTGGGTCGGGTCGAGTGAGAGGAAGCCGATCGCACGACTGGGATACGTACGGACCAGGGCGGAGACAGCGGAGTCGTCGACCCAGATGCCCGACAGCCGCGCCTTCCCCCCGATGACGATGGCGACGGTGTCTGGCGGCGAGGTGCTCAGGTACGTGTCCCAGTGCGATGAGAGGTCCACGTCGTGACCGGCAGCTTTCGCAGCCTGGCTGACGAAGGTCGTGTCAAGGTCGCGGTGCTGGTCCATCAGGTGGGCGTGAACGTCGACGATCAATGTGGGCCTTCCTGTTCCGGTCTCGGGATGCAATCAGGTCCGGGCCGGTCCAGGCAACTCGTGTTCTCGAGCGCCGAACCGATCGGCGGCGACATACCCCATCGCAAAGGACACGTCGGCGGCGCACGCCGCAACGAGCGCGCCGATCCGTTCGCTGTCCGACGGGCGCAACCCGCTCTTCAGCCGTGTGACGCTGATACCACCGGCCGGCCGGCCGGAATGGTCGCGCACCACGGCCCCGACGCAGACGACGCCCTCGGCATCCTCTTCATCGTCGATGGCCCAGCCGCGGCGACGCGTGAGCTCGATCTCATCGATGAGCGCATCGAGGTCGAGAATCGTCCGACTCGTGCGCCGGATCATCGGCACGGCTGCCATGGTGCGACGGATCTCGTGATCGGTCAGCGCGGAGAGGATCGCTTTCCCGACCGACGTCGAGTGCAGATACTCGCGTTGCCCCATATGGAGTTCGAAGCGGACACCCTCGAGATTGTCCACACGGCCGACCGCGACCGCGAAGTTCTCAGCCCGCGTGACGACCCGTGAGGTGAGACCCGTCGCGACGGTCAAGCGACGTAGGAACGGCATGGCCGCCTCGCGGATGGACACCCGCGACAGGGCCTGCTCGCCGAGGTAGGTGAGTCTGAGGCCGAGCGCGTATCGCCGATCGACGCCCGCGCCCGTCGATCGTACGAGCCCCCGCGCGCAGAGTGTCTGCAGGGTGGTGAACACCGCGCTCTTGGATCCGCCGACGGCGGCCGCGATCGCGGTGACGGTCTCGCCGCCCATGGATTCCGCGAGCACATCGAGGATGTCGGCCGCCCGGTCGACGCTTCGCACTCGTTCCTGGCCGCTCATCTCCGGTCTCCTTTCATGCCGGGCTTCCCGCTCGGGCGATCCACCCGCCCCGGACGACATTCCCGAGCGTGAGGACGCACGCGAACCCACTGACGCGTTCGGCGGAGCCGTACGCGGTTTGGGAGCACCTCACACGGCTCCATAGCGTGTGTGCAACCGGGACTCCGGGGCACGAAACACACAGGAGACGTGACGTGACGAACAGACTTCAAGGGGTGCTCCCCGTCATCGCGACGCCGTTCGACGAGCGCTGGCAGATCGACCGGGACGCGTTGGCGCGCGAGATCGACTGGCTCTACGACCATCGCGTCGACGGCGTCGTCGTCGCGATGGTGTCTGAGATCCTGCGACTGTCGACGGAGGAACGGAAGGAGCTGCATGAGGCGGTGATCGCCGCCAATCGCGGCCGCGGGCCGGTCGTGGTGGGCGTCGGGGCCGAGAGCACGGTGGTCGCGCGCGACCTCGCCCAGCACGCGGAGGCGTCCGGCGCGGACGCGGTGATGATCACGCCCCCGTTGCTGACGCGGGTCAGCGAGGATCAGCTCCTCGCCCACCTCGACGCGGTCGTCGAACGCGTGTCGATCCCCGTCGTCTTCCAGGACGCGAGCTCGTACGTCGGAGAGCCGGTGAGCGTGCGGCTTCAGGCCGAGCTCGTGACGAGCTTCGGCGCGGACCGGCTGCTGCTGAAGCCGGAGGCCGATCCCCTCGGTCAGCGGGTCAGCGCGATTCTCGAGGCCACCGGCGGCCGCGCGCGCATCTTCGACGGCAGCGGCGGCGTCGCCCTGTTCGATACGTTCCGCCGGGGCATCGTGGGCACGATGCCCGGACCGGACCTCGTCTGGGCGGTGCGCGGCATGTGGGATGCGCTGACCCAGGGCGACGACGAGCTGGCGGTCCGCATCAGCAATCCGTTGACGGCACTCATCTCGATGGTTCCCGGCCTCGACGGATACGTCGCATTCGAGAAGTACATGCTCGTCAAGCAGGGGGTGCTTCCCCACCCTCGGATGCGCGGCCCGGTGAGCTTCGAGATCGACGCTGGGACCGAGGCCATGCTCGAGCTCCAGGCTCAGGCACTCAGGGACGCGGTGGCCGGCGCCCCGGTGTGAACAGGACCGCGCTCGGGGTCGGGCCGTGCGACGTTCGGTCGCACGGCCCGATCCGCGAGCGTCAGTCGCTCGCGAGGTGCAGGATCGCATCGATCTCGATCTCGAATCCGAGCAGATCGGCCTGAATGGTCGTCCGAGCCGGGAACGGCTCGTCCAGGAACTCTCGGGCGATCTGGTTGAACTCCTCGAAGTTGGCGAGGTCGTCGAGGTATGCGCCCATTCGGACGATGTCGGAAAGGCTGCCGCCTGCCGCCTCCGCCACGGCGGCGAGGTTCCGGAACGTCTGGCGCGTCTGCTCGGCGAACGTCGCCCCCACAAGGGATCCGTCGGTCGCGAACGGCCCCTGTCCGGCGAGGAAGACGAGGTCCCCGACCCGGATCGCGGGTGAATAGGGTCCGACCGGTGCCGGGACGTTCGAGGGGACGATGCCGTGCTTCTTCATGCTGTCCTTTCAGATTCGTCGGCCTGCCCGTCGCGCGCGGCGGCGAGCAGTTCGACGGCGGGGGTGACGAGCGCGATTCGCTCGCCCATGGTCAGCGAGTCCGGCTTCGCGGCCGTCTTCACCGCCAGGTACCACAGCCCGCGAGGCAGGCGGCTGAGCGCCTCCCGCGCGAGCAATGTCGTGAGGAGCGAGGTGCTGGCGCGTCGGGGTACGACGGGCGTGTGGGCGTCCGCCCACGCGGGGCCGTATCCGGTGTCGTGGTCGCTCACGCCCGACAGGATGAACCCTCGAAGTCGCTCGTGGACCTGCTCGATGTCGCGGGAGGCCCCGCCCACATCACGGTGTTCGATCACGGATCGGGCCCAGTTGACGGCCAGGCCGCACTCGGTGGGGGCGTCGTCGGTCCGTGCGATGACGTTCACCTCCCGATCCAGCGGAAGGTATCCCTTCTCGGGCTCTCGTCCGGCGCGGCGGGCGTCGCAGTGCTCCACGACGAGCCGGGTCGGACCCCAATCCCAGCTGCGGATCTCCCGGAGACTGGCCTCGAACGCGCGTTCCGCGGCGTCGAGGTCGGGCATCTGCGGCGCGCTCGGCACCGCGATCACGGTCAGCTCACGGCCGTGGTCACGCCAACGCCGGACCGTTCCGTGCAGCTCGCGGATCAGCTCGACCGCTGCGGCACGCCCGTCCTCTCGATGCGAGGCCAGCCCGAACCCTGGGTCCTGTCGTCCGCGGATCGCGAAGGCCGGAATCACGGTCACCGCGCTCGGGCGTCCCGCCGGAGTCCACTCCAGCCATCGCTCATCGGTCGCCTGGTCGATCATGAGCGGAAGCTCCAGCCCGTCGACCCCGGGAAGCTCCAGCACGAGTCGGACGTAGCGGGCGTGATCGTCGATCGGCGCGTGAGCCGGGAGCGCCGCATACGCGCCGACCATCACCGGCACTCGCGCGGTCATCGGCGGGCCACGATCGGCCAGGCGTCGACCACGCGCTCATCCTCGACGACCCAGACGACGGAGTGCATGTTGACAGTGCCGCACGCGTGGTTCGGCCGGATTCGAACGAGCTCGCCGAGCTGCAGCGCACCGGCGTCGATCAGGAACCCGTGCTCCTCGTGTGCTGCGCTCAACGTCGCCGGCGAAGCCGGCAGGCTGCCGAAGCGCCCGTCGCCTCTCGCGCTGCCGTCACCGCTCATGGCCTTCAGCCCCGCATCGACGATCAGGGTCTGGCCGCGTTCGACGCTGACGACGCGAGCGAGCACGGAGAGCGCACAGTCCGCTTCGTCGATGACCTGGAGCCAGAGCTGATTGTCGTCACCGTAGACGTATGTCCCCGGCCGCATCTCGTTCACCCCCGGCACCATCGGCGCGCTCGAGGCACCCGGTGTGGAGCCGACGGAGACGCTCGCCACCGCGATGCCGCGGGCACGCACCGCGTCGGCCGCCTCCACCAGCACCGCTCCGACTCGCCGGCCGGCCGTGCTCCGCTCCTCGGGCGCGGCGCCGAGTCGCGCGAGCTGCCCCTCATGGGTGAACACCCCTTCGACGGCGATGCCCGGCATCCCGGCGATCCGCTCCGCCAGGTCGGCGACCGCCCCGGGCTCGGTCCCGGTCCGCCCGAGCCCGGTGTCCACTTCGATCCGGACGGGCACGACGACCCCGCGCTCGTGCGCCACCCGCGCGAGCTCGCTCGCGGCGCCGAACGAGTCGAGCCCGACGATCACGCGCGCGACCTCGTTGAGCCGAACGGCGGTCTCGACCCGGTCGCGCCCGATCGGCGGAAAGGCCCAGAACACGTCGGTGTGCCCGGCGCCGACGAGCGTCTCCGCTTCGAGCGCGGTCGCGCAGGTGAACCCGATCGCGCCGGCGTCGCGTTGCATCCGGGCGACCTCGAGGCACTTCGTGGTCTTCCAGTGCGGTCGCAGGGCGACCTCGGCGCGCTCGGCGACGAGTGCCATCCGCGTGATGTTGCGCTCGAGGACCGTGCGCTCGACCAGCAGAGCGGGGGTCGGCAGCTGCGAGAGCGGCGCTCCGACGAATTCGGCGAGCCGATGCTGCGGCGAGTGGCTGGTCAACGAGTGGGTGGTCAAACCGTGGCTCCTTCATGCTGGCTGACGGTGACGAGATCGCCGACCGGGAAATGGCATGCGGCACTGCGCCCGTCTCCGAGCGACCTGAGTTGTGGCTCCTCGACCGCGCAGAGCTCCTGAGCGCGCCAGCATCGAGTGCGGAAGCGGCATCCGCTCGGCGGATTGCTCGGCGACGGCAGGTCGCCGGTCAGCACGATCCGCTCCCGACGCTCCCAGGGGTCCGCCGGCGGGGTCGCCGAGGCGAGCGCGAGCGTGTACGGGTGCGCGGGCCCGTCGAGCACGGCCTGCGTCGGGCCGACCTCGACGATCTTCCCGAGGTACATCACGGCGGTGCGATCCGCGGAATGGCGGACCACCTCGAGATCGTGCGTGATCATCAGGAAGGTCGCGGCCCGCTGTTCCTTGAGGTCGAGCAGCAGGTTCAGCACCTGGGCCTGCACCGAGACGTCCAGGCCGGACACCGGCTCGTCGAGGACGAGCAGACTCGGCCCGAGCGCGAGCCCTCGGGCGAGCCCGATTCGTTGCCGCTGTCCACCGGAGAACTCATGCGGATACCGGCCGAGCGCCGCGCCTTCCATGCCGACGCTCTCCAGGAGCGAGGTCAGCACCGCATCCCCGCCGCGCCGGGGAAGCATCCCGTGTGCGCGCAGCGGCTCCGCGAGGATCTCGCGGACCGTCTGCCGCCCATTCAGCGACGAGTGGGGGTCCTGGAAGACGAACTGGATCTCCCGGCGAAGCCGGCGCAATCCGGCCCGGGACGGACGGGTCACGTCTTCGCCGCGGTACCGGATCACCCCGCCGGTGGGAACGTTCAGATGGACGAGCGCGCGGCCCATGGACGACTTCCCGCACCCGGACTCGCCGATGACCCCGAGGAACTCGTGCTCTCGAACCTGCAGGGAGAGCCCGTCGACCGCGCGGATGACCGGCCTGGCCCCCGCACGTCGACCCGGCGCCCGGAAGTGGACCTCGAGGTCGCGCACGTCGAGCAGTGGATCGTTCATTGGAAGGTCCCTTCCGCGTACTGGTTCCGGAAATGACACGCGCTGAGCCGGCCGTCCGCGGAGGACCGCAGCGGTGGCCTCTCGCTCCGACATCGTTCGTCCTTGAGCGGGAACGAGCATCGTGGCGCGAAGGGGCATCCGTCGCCCACCGAGCCGGGGGCGGGTGGCCGGCCGGGAATGGTGGGCAGGCGTGCCCCCGGCGGCGTCGCCCCCGGCCGGCTCGCCATCAGCGCGCGCGTGTAGGGGTGATGGCTGTTCGCGAAGACCGCCTCCGTCGATGCCGTCTCCATCACTCGACCCGCGTACATGACGATGGTGCGACCGGCGATCTGCGCGATCAGCCCGAGATCGTGCGTGATGAACAGGACCGAGATGCCGAGCTCCGCGCGGGCGCGGGTGAGCACGTCGAGCACCTGCGCCTGGATCGTGGCATCGAGCGCCGTCGTGCTCTCATCGGCGATGAGGAGCTCGGGATCGTTGACGAGCGCCATCGCGATCACGGCGCGCTGACGCATGCCGCCCGACCACTGATGGGGGTACTGTTCGGCGCGGGCAGCGGTGTCCGGGACGCCGACGAGTCCGAGCATGTCCAGAGCCCGTTGCTTCGCACGCCGGCGGCCTTCGCGGGGGTGATGGATCGCGTAGGCTTCCGCGATCTGTTCGCCGACGCGCATGAGCGGGTTCAGTGTCGTCATCGGGTCCTGGAAGACCATGCCGATGCGGCGACCGCGGATGGCTCGCATCGCCGCGGCCGAGAGCTGCGTGAGCTCCTCGCCCGCGAATCGGATCGATCCGTTCAGACGCGCTCTGGGCGGAAGCAGCCCGAGCACCGACATCGCGGTCATGCTCTTGCCCGATCCGCTTTCCCCCGCGACCCCGACGATCTCGCCGCGACCGATACTCAGGTTCACGCCGTCCAGGACACGCACGGGCCCGGCCTGCGTCGGCAGGTCGACCGTGAGGCCGACGATCTCGAGCACCGGCGTGTCGCCGTCGAGCTCCGGTTCGTCATGCAGATGTGCGCCCATCAGCTGTTCCTCCGAGGGTCGAGGGCGTCGCGGAGCCCGTCGCCGAGCGACATCGCGGCGAGGACGGTGACCGCGATCGTCAGCCCGGTCGGGATCCAGAGCCACGGCATGCCGGCGAGCACGGTGACGGACTGCGCTTCGGTCAGCATGTTCCCCCAGCTGGGTGTGGGCGGCTGAACGCCGACACCGAGGAAGGACAGCGCGGCCTCAAGGAGGATGGCTTCGGACACGAGCAGCGTGGCGGCGACGGTGACATGGGGCAGCACGTAGGGGACGAGATGCCGACGCAGGATGTATCCCGTGCGAGTTCCCATGACGGCCGCCGCCTGCATGAACTCCTCACGCTTGAGGCCGAGGACGACGCTGCGCGCGATTCGCGCCGACGACGGCCAGGACAAGCCCGCGATCACCGCGAGCAGCATCGGCAGGTTGGGGCCGAGGATGCCCGCGAGCACGATCGCCACGAGCACCGGCGGCACCGAGAGGAACGCGTCGATGATCCGAGTCGCGACGGCGTCGAACCATCCGCCGAACCAGCCCGCCGTGACGCCGACGATCGTCCCGACCGTCACCGCGATCGCGGCGGATGCGAGCCCGACGGTGAGTGACACGCGGCCGCCGTACAGCAGACGCGTGAAGACGTCCCGGCCGATGGAGTCGGTGCCGAGCAGGTGTTCGGCGCTCGGCGCCTGGCGCACCGACAGCAGGTCCACCTGTTCCGGCGCGTACGGCGTGAGCCAGGGCGCGAACGCCGCCGCGAGGCAGACGAGCGTGAGCACGACGAGGCCGAACACCGCCAGGACGTTCCGGCGGAACCGGCGCCGCGCCAGCGCCCCGGGCGAGAGCTCGTCGAGCGAGCGCGACCGGCGGGGTGGCGCGAGGGCTGTGGTGATCGTCATCGTTGGCTCCTCACACGCGGATCGAGCAGGACGTAGGCGATGTCGGCGATGAGGTTGCAGGCCAGCACCAGCAGCGCGACGTACAGGCCGAAGCCGATGATCACGGGGTAGTCCCTGGCCGCGACGGCCTGGATCGAGAGCTGCCCCATTCCCGGCCAGGCGAAGACCTGTTCGACGGCGACCGCGCCGGCGAGGAACACGGGGATGTAGAGCATCAGCACCGTGACAAGCGAGAGGAGCGTGTTCCGGAGCGCGTGGCCGACCACTCGCACTCGATTGCCGCCCTTGGCGACGACGGTCCGGACGTAGTCCTTGCCGAGCTCCTCGAGCATGCCGCCGCGCACGAAGCGGGTGAACGGCGCCGCGACGGTGAGCGCGAGGAGGGAGACCGGGAGGATGAGGTGCAGCAGGACGTCCCCGGGGCCACCGCCGCCGGACGAGGTCATGCCCGAGCTCGGCAGCAGCCTGAGCTGCACGGCGAAGACGTAGATGCCGAGCATAGCCAGGAAGAAGCCCGGGAAGCAGATGGCCAGCACGCTCACCGTGCTGATCGTGTAGTCGGCAGGCGTGTTGCGCTTCACCGCGGCGACGATGCCGGCGGGGATCGCGATCAGCGTTCCGATGAGCAGCGCGCCGCCCATGAGCAGCAGGGTGGGACCGAGCCGGTCAGCCAGGATCTGGCTGACCGGCCGGCCCGTGGAGAGGGAGTACCCGAGGTCCCCCGTGAGCACCCCGCCGAACCACCGCCCGAACTGCACGATCATCGGATCGTTCAGTCCGAGCGCTTCGCGCCGGGCTGCGATGTAGGCTTCCCGGTCTGCTCCGCCCAGCTCGGGCGGGATGGACATCTCGATCGGGTCGCCGGGGGCCGCATGGACCAGCACGAAGAGGCCGACCGCGATGGCGATGAAGACGCCGATGCTCGAGACGACGCGAAGGCTGAGCGAGGTGATCATTCGGAAGGTGCTCCTGTTACTCGATCGTCCACTCGGCGGCGTTCCAGAAGCCGTTCGTGGCGTCGCCGTTCGGGATGAACCCCTTCAGCCGTTCGCTGGTCGCCCAGATCGTGTCGGGGCGGTTCAGCCAGATGTAGGGGACCGCAGCGTTGTCGAGCCGCGCGGCATCCTGGTACGCGGTGGCACGCGCAGACTGCTCGCTGGTGCCGGCGCCCTCGGTCATCAGCGCGTCCAGCTGCTCGTCGCAGAACAGCGAGAGGTTGGATCCGGCCGGGAACCGCGAGTCGCAGGAGAGGATCGGGAAGGAGCTCGCGGGGTCCATCGAGTACACGCCGCCGCCGAAGAGCAGCAGGTCGAAGCTCTTCGCGTCCAGCGCCGCCGACTGACCGGCCGAGTCCACCTGTGCCGCGCTGGCCTGGATGCCCACCGCCTTGAGGTTCTCCACGATGACGTTGACCATGAGATCGCGGTCTCGCTGCCCCGGGATCCAGGTGATCGCGACCGGTGTCGCCGGGTCCCAGCCGGCTTCGGCGAGGAGCTGCCTCGCGCGCTCAGGGTCGTACTCGTACTCGTCGAGATCCGCGGGCAGCGCCCACGAGGTCAGGATGGTGCTGTTCAGCGGGGAGGCCTGACCGGCGAGGATGCCCTCGATGATGCCCTCCCGGTCGATGGCGGTCAGGATGGCCTGACGGACCCGCGGGTCCACGAACTGCGGCTTCTCCTGGTTGACCGCCATCCGGGTGAAGCCAGGCGAGGCGGCAGTGCTGACCTGCACGCCCCCGATCCCTTCGACCGTGCCGAGGTCGCTCGGCGAGACCTGCACGAGGTCGATCTCCCCGGTCGAGAGCTGCGACGTCGCGACATCGCTCGTGACGAGCTTCAGGAAGAGGCGATCGATGCCGACCTCAGTGCGGTACTCCGGGTTCGCCGAGAGCGCGAGCTCTTGATCGGCTCGGAACTCGTCGAGCACGTACGGCCCCATGCCGGCGGTCGGTTCGGTGAAGAAGGCGTCGTCCATCACCTCGCTCGCGGGCACCTCGCCCAGGACGTGTTCGGGGAGGATGAAGAAGACGGGCCCGTACCCGATGAGCGCGAGGAACCCGGCGTTGGGCTCGGAGAGCGCAATCTCGACGGTGTGGTCGTCGACCGCGGTCACGCCGCTGAGCTCGGTCGCCGCGCCCGACTGCAGCTCGTCGTACCCCACGACTCCCGCGAGTCGCGAGGACTGCGCGCTGGCCACCTCGGGGTTGGCATAGAGGTTGTAGCTGAAGACGACGTCGGCGGCGCCGAACGGCTCGCCGTCGCTCCACTTCAGGCCTTCTCGAAGGGTGAACGTGTACGTGGTCGCGTCCTCGGACACCGTCCACGACTCCGCGAGGCGCGGGATGTACTCGGCGTCCGGGTCGGTCGTCACGAGATTGTCGTAGAGCAACGACATGACCAGCTGCTCTCCACCCGCGAAGGGCTTGAGCGGGTTGAAGGTGGACGGATCCTGGTACAGGTAGACGCTCGCGGACGTCGTCTCCGTTCCGGTCTCCGGCGCCGGAGCGGTACAGCCTGCGAGCAGGCCGGCACCGGCCGCGAGCACCGCGGCCTTCGTCAAGAGGCGAGTTCTCATAGGGGGATACCTCGGTTTCGTGTGTGGGATGGGATGTGCTGGGTTGGGTTGGGTTGGGAGTGGATCACGCGGGAGCGGCGATGACCGGGGTCCGAAGACGCCCGAGCCCTTCCACCTCGGCGACCATGACGTCTCCCGGGGCGAGGAAGGTCCCTGAGCTGGCGCCGACCCCGGCTGGGGTGCCGGTGAGGATCACGTCTCCGGGGTTCAGGGTCATGAGTCGCGAGGCGAAGGCGATGATCTCGGCGACGGAGAAGATCATGGCGCCGGTGGTCGAGCTCTGCCGTGTCTCGCCGTTCACCTCGAGGGTGAGCGCCAGGTCGTGCGGGTCGCCGACCTCGTCGGCGGACACGAGCCAGGGGCCGATCGGCGCGGAGGCGTCCAGCCACTTGCCCGCGAGCCAGTCGAAGAACGCGGTCCATGGTTCGCCGTCCCGCTCGTGCCCGACGACGAGTGAGCGTGCCGAGAGATCGTTGCTCGTCATGTAGCCGAAGACGTGATCGAGCGCGTGCCGTTCGTCGACCGCTCGGGCCGGCGTGCCGATCACCACCGCGAGCTCGGCCTCCCAGTCGAGCTGCTCGGTGATGTCGGGAATGGCGATGGGCTCGTCGGGCCCGGCGATGGAGGTGTCCGGCTTCAGGAACAACCGCGGGGTGCTGATGCGCTTCTCGCGATCGGCGAAGCCTCCCTCGCGCACGTGCTCCTGGTAGTTCGCCGCGACGGCGAGCACTTTGCCGGGCCTCTGCAGCGGCGCCGTCAGCGAGACCTCGTCGAGCGCGAGACGTTCGACGGGCCGTGCATCGGCGTGCGCGCCGGCGGACGTGACGATCCGCGAGAGATCGCCGTCGCCCAGCACCCTCAGCTCTTCGCCCTCGACGATGCCGTGGGCGAGCCGGCCCCGGTTGCGGAAGGTCACGTACTTCATTGCGGTTCGGTCCTGTCGTCGTCATGTGGTTCGTGCGGCGTCGAGGTCACCATCGGCTGGCGACCTCGCATCCCTCGCGGGCGGACCGCCCGAGGTCGTCGAGCGCGGCGGACACCACGCAGAGGTCGTCGATCGCGGCGAGGCCATGCCGCGCGTCGGGTGATTCGGCGCATCGCCGGAAGGCGTCGACGAGCGCATCCACCGAGCTCTGACCGAACGGAGCCCGACGCGTACCGGACGGGGTCCGCACCGTCATGCTCGGAGCGGTCAGGTCCGCGACCGCGCCGCCGTGGCTGCCGAGCACCCGCAGGCTGCCCTCGAGGATCGCCGGCAGCCCCGCACTGGCACGGCTGACGTGCAGGCTCGCGATGAGGTCCCGATCCGTGCGGGCGAGCACGGTCCACGCTTCTCCGGCACGTTCACCTGCCGGTTGGGCGACCGCCGACACGACCACCTCGGCGGCGCCGACGAACAGGCGGAACACGTCGAGCAGATACACCACGAGATTGCGCAGTTCGCCGTCGGCCGAGGGCCCGTCGCCACCGGTCACGATGAGTTCGGCGTGCACGGCGCGCAGCAGGCCGAACCGCCCGGCGGACACCGCCTGATGGAGTGCCCGGACGGACTCGTGGAAGCGAAGGTGGTGCCCCGGCAGCACCACGACATCGGGTGCCGCCTCGGCGAGCGCGCGAAGTGCTCCCGTGTCGTCGAGCGTCGGCTTGTCCAGCAGGACCGGGACCCCGGCGGCGGCGCTTGCCCGCAGGGCCCGTCGTCGAGCGTCGCCCCTGAGGCACGCGATGACCCCGCTCGTGCCCGTCAGGTCCGGCATCGGACCGGTGAGGAGCTCGAGCCCGGCGTCGTGTGCGAGCGTCCGCGCCTGGGCGAGGTGGTGCTCGGTGGCGTCGCTCGGCACCCAGATCCCGGCGACGTCCAGGCCGGCTCGCCGGGCTGCCGGAAGATACATGTCTCGTTGATGGTGCTGCGTCGGGCTTCCTTCGCACCCCGCAAGCAGGATCGGCATCATCGGTCAGCTCCGATCGTCACGACTCGTCCAACGTCGGCCGACCGGGTCGCCGCTTCGGCCAACCGGATCACGGCCACCGCATCGCGGGGCGGCGGATTCGCGAGCGAGCGGTCTTCCATCGCCTCGACGAATGCGTCGAGCTGTCGACGGAACGCCCGCCGGATCGGAGCGGGGACGTCGAGCACGCGGCTTCCGGCGTCACCCCAGGTAACGACTCCCTCGGCGTCCCACCGTCGGTCGATCACGCCGTCGGCGCCGGCGACCCGGACCTCGACGAAGGCCTGGTCGCGGGGATGCTCCGCGCGGCTGACCTCGCAGATCGCGGCGCGTCCTCCGGGGTAGGACAGCTGGATCGTCAGGTAGTCGTGGATGGCCAACGCGGCACTGGTCACGTGCTGCCCCGCTGCGAACACGCGATCGGGCACCCGGTCGATCCACCAGCTCGCGAGGTCCATGAGGTGCACGCCGTTGTGGAGCGCGTGCCCGCCGGACTGCGCTGGGTCGAGCACCCACGATTCCCAGCCGCCCCAGAGCCAGCCGCCGTTCATCGTGATGCGCACGAATCTCGGTTCGCCGATCGCTCCCGCTGCGATGAGGGCGCGGATGGCGATCCCCTGATCGGTGTGCCGGTGGATGTGACCGACGACGAGGGCCAGGTCCCGGTCCGCCGCGAGCCCGGCGAGCTCCTCCGCCGCCGAATGCGACATCGCGAGCGGCTTCTCCATCAGCAGATGCTTCCCGGCCTCGAGGACGCGACGACCGATCGCCCCGTGCGTGCGATTGGGCGTGCAGACGATCACCGCATCCACCTCGTCGTCGCGGAGCACCTCGTCGAGGTCGGCCGTCCAGGGGACGCGCCAGGACTCCCCGAACGCGCGTGCACGCTCGGCGTCCAGGTCGCAGACGACGTGCAGGGCGGCGCGGTCGGTGTCGCCGAGCGCGGTCGCGTGCGAGACCGCGATCCCGCCAGTGCCCACAATGGCGAGGTTGCGGCGGCGTGACCGCTCGGGCCATGACTTCACGATGCATTCCTTTCCGACAGCAGCGTTCCTGGTCGGCGTCCGGTGGGCTGTCCGTCCTCGAGCACCGCGTCGCCGGAGACGAAGACGTGCTCGACGCCCAGGGCCGGCGACAGGGGTGCGCTGAACGTCGAGGTGTCGCGCAGCTCCGCGTCGTCGAACACGACGAGGTCTGCACGAGCTCCCTCGGTCACGGTCGCGCGCGACCCGACCCGTTGGGCGGGCGCGTGGGTCATCCGGCGGATGACCTCCCCGATCGGCACGCCGAGGTCGCGCATCAGGCGATAGGCGCGAGGGAACGTGCCCCAGGAGCGCGGATGAGCCGCCGACGACCGGTGCGCCGACGAGAGTGCTGCGCCGTCCGAGGCGATGCTGATCCACGGCGTGCGGAGGGCGACCGCGAGGCTGTCCGCGGTCGAGCCGACGACGGCGACGTCGACGTCTCCGGCGTTCTCGAGGATCAGCTGCGCCAGTCGTTCCCAGGGAGCGTCGAACGATCCCGCGTTCGCCCCGACGACGTCCGGGGTCCGGGGCGCCTTCATGATCGTGATCGCGTCCGGCGCGAATCGGCACCGGGCGAGCGCGGTCGCGAGGGCCCCGGGCCGGTCGGATTCCATGGCGAGCGCCGCGGGAACCCCGTTCGCGCGCACCGACGACGGCAGCAGTTGCAGCAGGGTCGTGTGTCCCGAGAGGTACGGATAGACGTCGGCCTCGACGTCGACCACCGCTCGTGCGTGCTCGACGAGCTCGAGCACGCGTTCATAGGTTCCCTGATCGGCGCCGATCAGTCGCAGATGGGAGAGCTGGAGCCGGACGCCGGTGCGCTCGGCGACTCGGAGCATCGAGCGGACGGCCGCTTCGAGACCGTCGGTGTCGTACGCCGCGAGGTGGACCGCCAGCAGCCGGCCGCGTCCGGCGACGGCCCTGGCGACCGCGGTCAACTCGTCCTTCGAGGCGCGTTCGCCCGGTGCGTACATGAGCCCCAGGCTGACTCCGGCGCATCCATCGTCCAGAGCGGAGTCGACCGCCGCGCCGAGTCGCGCGGTCTCGGCCGGGGTGAGCGCACCGGCCCGGGGCGCCACCGCGAGGCGCAGCGCCCCGTGTCCGGCGAGCGCGGTGAGGTGCGTCGAACGCGGGGTCCGGTGATAGTGGTCGAGCAGGTCGCCGATGCCAGACCATGACCAGGCGACGCCGGGCACGACGTCGACGGGTCCGATCGCGGCTCGAAGCGCCGGCTCGTCGACGACCGGGGCGGGGAGCATCCCGCAGTTGCCGACCACCTCGGTGGTCACACCCTGAGTGATCCGGCTCTCGTTGTCGGGATACGCGAGCACGCTCAGATCCGAGTGCGTGTGCACGTCGACGAACCCGGGCGCGACGATCCGACCGGAGACGTCGACCACGCGCACCTCGGGCCCGAGCTCGGCCGGCGCGAGCCTGCCCGGTTCGAGCAGCCTCGCGATTCGGGGACCCTCGATCACCACATCCTGGGCGGTGGGCTCGCCGCCCAGGCCGTCGACGACGCGCCCGCCGCGCAGAACCGTGACGCTCACGCTCGGCCGTCCGCACTCGCGGGCGGTGCGCCGATCACGGCGACACCACGATCGAGGCGATCCCCGAGGTGTTCGTCGCCGTGTCGTAGACGCGGTACTGCACGGTCGAGCCCACCGGCGCGTCGACCGACACGCTGCTGGAGGCCAGTGGCGTCGGCAGGGTCGTGGTCGTCCATGCACCGGCTCCCTGCAGGAGATATCCGATGGTCTTGACCCCCGAGAGCGCGTCCGTGCCCGTGATCGTGAGCCGCCGCGTGTTCGGGTCGCCCGTGGGCGCCAGCGAGGCCGAGGCCGAGGGTGGCGTGAGGTCGATGTTGACGCTCACCGTCCGCAACGTGGACTCGTTGAGCGCGCTGTCTCGCGTCCGGTAGCTGAAGGCATGGCGGCCCTCGCCGTAGCCCGACGTGGGCACGGTGGCGGTCGAAGCGCTCGTCTGCCAGCCCGAGCCGGAGTCGACGTCGACCTGCGGGTTCGCGTCATGCCGGTCTCGGACGGCGAGCGTGATCTGAGCGGGTACCGCCTTGAACCATCCGCTCGAGGGCTCGAGCGGGGTGAGCTGGGCGTAGGGGGCGACCGTGTCCGCCCCGGGCGCCGAACGCTCGAAGCTCGTCGCCGGTGCACGCATCGCGACGCCCGCGAGCGCCGCCCACCCTTCGCTCTTCGTGATCGTGACCCGGAGGCCGGTGAGGTCTGCCGCGCGACCGAGACCGAACCAGTCGAGCGTGCCGATCTCGGCGTCGTCGTAGGTCCGAACAGCGGACCACACCTTGGCAGCGCCCTCACCGGTCGCGATCTCGATCGTCGCCGACTCCTCGTAGCCGGGCTTGAGGGCGATGCCGATCTCGCCGGTCCGGACGGGCTCGTCGAGGTCCATCTGCCAGACGTGCGGCGCACCGTTGGCGTGGACGCTCGTGTTCGCCACGGCCATGGTCGCGTAGTCCACCGTGCCGTCGATCGGTCCGGTCGGTGCGTACCCCGCCGCCGAGTGGTTCAGCGTCGTGGTGATCGTCAGCCCGTCGTTCGCCGCGATCTCGGCGAGCGGGGCTTCGACCGCGGTGAGATCGAGGAACGTGCCTCCGATCGTTCCCGCCATCCGGTCGTAGTACACCGTCAGGACCCCGCCGTCGGGCAGCTGCACCGAGCCGGAGTACGCCTGGTCACCGAAATCGCGCGGGCCACGGTAGATCAGCTTCTGCTCACTGCCCGTCCAGCCGTTCGACGGGTCGTAGATCAGGCCCGCGGTCGGCCGCCCCTGACCCCACGCCCTCGACCGGTCGCCCCAGGTGAGCAGCACCGTGCCGTCACGCAGGGGGAGCAGGTGCGGGGCATCGCCCTTCAGGCCGGCGATGTCCACCGGGCTGGTCCAGGTGTCGCCGTGGTCCGACGAGTAGCTGACCCGCATGACCGCGTCCTGCGGGTTGTAGGACGTGCGAGCCACCATCATCACCTCGCCGTCGCCGAGGTCCACCAACGCGGGCTCCACGTACCAGGTCGCCGGCGTCGTCGTTCCGGGCACGTAGTAGTCCGGGCCCGACCACATCACGACGCGTTCATCGGCGACGTCCCACGTGACCCCGCCGTCGAAGCTCCGCAGCACGTGAGCGCCCGGCGCCCCGGCGTGGCCGCGCCGGTCGCGCATGGCGGTGAAGGGCAGGAGGAGGTCGCCGTTCTCGAGCTCGATGAGCTCGCCGTTGCCCGCCGCGTACCCGTAGGTGCTCGTGTAGGCCACGGTGCTCGGCACGATCGGCGCCGACCAGGTCATCCCGTCATCGGTGCTGCGGATGAGGTTGATGGTCCGGTTGTTGGAGCGGTTCGGATTGTTGAAGTCGTAGTACCAGATCAGGACGTCGCCGTTGCGGAGGACGGTGACGTTCGGCTCCTTCTCGTCGGGCACGCCCGGGGTGTCGACGATGGTGCGGGCCTCAGACCAGGTTCGACCCTGATCGCTCGACGTCCGCATCGCGATACTGCTGAAGTTCGAGTGGCTCGGCGAATCGGAGTAGGCCACGATCAGGTCGCCGTTGGCCAGCACGGCGATCGACGGGAACCACCCGCAGTCGACGACCTCGTTGTCGTGGCGACTCTTGGTCATGTCCCAGGGGGCGCACGCCGAGTTCTCGGGCGAGACGATCTCGACATCGGGCTGGATCGGAAGGTCGATCTGGGCCGCTGCGGCGCTGACCGGTGCGGCTGGGACGAGCGCGACGACCACCGTCGCAGCGGCGAGCGCGATGGCGCCGAGGACTCGAGTGCGCATAGCTGGGACCTCCGTGTGGGGAGCGGGACGCGACGGATGAGCTCCGGATTCGGGCGACATCGCCGCCGGAGTTCGGCCATGCAAGCACCCGTGATTCGGCCGGGACAACTTGCGTTCGGTTGTTCCGAACCGGCGAAGCCCAGGGCCGACGCCCACTGAACTCGTGGGCCGGGTCCTACCGGTCGCGCACCCACCGAAGCGTCGTCCGCCAGGCCGTGCGCTCACCGGCCGAGAGCACCCGGACGGCGTCGGCAAGGCAGGCTTCGGACCAGCCGAGGCCGGGTGCCGATGCCGGCTCCCAGGCGATGACGTCCATGCCGGCTGCGGCGGAGCGGCGTTCCCAGAGGACCGCGTAGGGCAGATCGGACGTGATCTCCAGTGATCCGCCGAGGAGCGGCGCCGTGATCAGGACGGTCCGCCTGGCCGCCTCGAAGACCCGGTGCCGCGCGAGCCCGTCGGGCTCTGGTTCGATCGGAACGGCGATGACGGGCGCGTCCCGGTTCCGCGCCTCGAGGGTTCCTCCGGCGAAGAGCGCGCGGTCGAGACACGGATGCTCTCCGGCGCTGTATCGCAGCGGCGCGCCGCCGAGATGCGTCGCGAGCGTCGAGACGATCAGTGCGGACCGCCGGATCGACACGACGCGTCGGAGTCGGATGCACCGCCGGCCATCGCCGTACGTCAGGCTCATCGCGAACGCCGCGTCCCGACGCATCGTGACCGACCACGGCCTGCGGGGCGCCCAGCCATGCTGCCACGTCGGCTCCGCCGGGTCGTCGCCGGGTTGCCCGGCGGTCGGGAACATGACGAACCATCCGCCGATCAGCAGGCCCTGATCGAACGTCGAGATCGACGCCGGACCGGGCTCCCCCAGCTCGCCCTGCACTCGTCGCGGTGACTCGCCCGCGCGCTGCCAGAGCAGGTTGGCATCGACCCCGGCAGGACGGATGTCGATGAGCGTTCCCCCGTGCCCGGGTGCCGCCGTGACTCGCCACTCGTCGGTGTCCAGAGCAACCAGGTGGTCGTCGGACATGGTCACGAGCGGACGTCGAGCCACCCGTTCGGGAGCTGCTCGGGGCCTCCGGTGACGGGGTACGTACGTACGGAGGTGAAGCCTTCGGCGAATCGGAGACCGGCGGCCGCAGCTCTGAGCTCGGACTGCGCCCGGGCGTCGGCGATGTAGTCGTCGCCGTAGGCGATGCGCATCCATTCGACCTGCGACGCGTGCGTCCGGAGCAGCTCTTCCTTCTCGAGCTGCTGATCGGCGATGTCGACGAGGTGTTCCGGATCGAACGCGACGCCGCCGAGCGTGTCCATGACGAACAGATGCGGGATGCGTGCGAGCGCGGGGCGGGTCGTGCGGACCAGCGGGACGGCCGACGGGATCCGCGCATCGAGCGCGACCTGCCCGGCGATCCGGTGATCGGGGTGATAGTCGTCGGTCGAGTGGACGAAGACGACGTCCGGTTCCGTCTCCCGGTAGGCGTCGATGAATCGGGTACGGACCTCGGGGGTATTGAAGAGCATCTCGTCTTGGAAGCCCATCCAGATCAGGTCGGCGCCGATCCGGTCAGCGCTGGCGCGCGCCTCCTCGTGGCGTATCGCCGCGATCCGTGCCGGGTCGTCGCCCGGACCGCCGACTTCGCCGTTGGTGGCGATGGCGATGGTGACGCGCGCTCCCTCGGCGACGTAGCGGAGCATCGTGCCCCCGCAGAGGATCTCGGCGTCGTCGGGGTGGGCCCCGATGACGAGCACGCTGATGGGGCGTTCGCTCATTTCACACTCCCGGCGGTCAGACCTTGGACGAGGAATCGTTGGCAGAAGATCACGAGCAGAATCCCGGGCACCATGCTCACCAGTGCGATCGCGGCTGCGGCGCCGAACTCCGCGCCCGTGGGCGACTGCAGCAGGCTGGAGATCAGCTTCGTGACGGTGGCCGTGTGCTGCCCGGTGAAGGTCACCGACAGCATGAGCTCGTTCCATGAGGCGAGGAAGGCGAAGAACGCCACGACGACGACGGCCGGCGTGATCATCGGCACGACGATGCGGAGCAGACTGCCGAGCTCCGAGAGGCCGTCGATCTGCGCGGCTTCCTGCACCTCGAGCGGGAAGTCCTGGAAGAACCCGCGGAGCATCCAGATCGCGAACGGGACGTTGAACGTCGAGAACGCGAGGATGAGGCCGCCATAGGTGTCGAGGAGCCCCAGCGCCGAGTACACGAGATAGAGCGGGATGAGCAGGATGACCGGTGGCAGTGCCCGCAGCGCGAGCACCGTGATCGGCGCCTTCCGGAGGATCCCCGCCCGTGCCCGGGCGATCGCGTACGCCGCCGGCACCGAGACGATCAGCGTGAGCAGCATCGATCCGATCGAGATGAGCAGACTGTTGCCGATGGCCTGGGCGCCGCCGAGATCGCCGAAGAGGCGAGCGTAGTGCTCGAAGGTGATCGTGTCGGGGAACCACTGGAACGGTTTCGCGAAGTAGTCCCGCGGAACCTTCACGGAGGTCAGCGCGATCCACGCGATCGGGAACAGCGAGGCGAGCGCCCCGATCGCGAGAGCGATGACGACCAGCGCCTGTCCGGTCCGCCTTCGGGTGCGGTGGTGGTCAGTCACGCGGACGTCTCCCTTCGAGCAGGCGGATCAAGACACCGCTGATGAGGACCGTGATCAACGCCAGGACGAGTCCGAGCGAAGCCGCGTAGCCGACGTCGAAGTACTGGATCCCCTGGCGATAGATGAAGTAGGAGATGGTCTCCGTCGCCCCCGACGGCCCGCCACTGGTCATGACGAAGATCACGTCGAAGATGCGGAACAGATCGATGAGGCGGAAGAGGAGCGCCACCACGAGGAACTTGCGGATGAGCGGGAACGTGATGGTCGCGAACCGTTGGGCACCGTTCGCGCCGTCCACAGCCGCGGCCTCGTTCACCTCTTTGGGAATGCCCGCGAGCGCGGCGAGGGTGATCAGCATCACGAACGGGGTGTTCTGCCAGACGTCCGCGATGACGATCGCGACCCGAGCGAGGTCTGGTGACCCGAGCCAGTCGATCGAGGTGCCGGTGATCGGCCGCAGGAGGTTGTCGATGGGCCCCCACTCCGGCGTGAACAGCATGCGGAACGCCATACCCGCCGAGGCGCCCGAGACCATCACCGGGAGGGCGAGCAACGTCGTCGCGATCGCCCGGCCGCGGGGGAGGCTGTTGATCGCGAGCGCCCAGGCCACGCCGAGCGTCATCTCGATCACGATCGACGGGAGGACGATCCATCCGGTCGCCGCGATGGCGCTCGCGAGCGCGGGGTCCTGGAGCATCCGGAGGTAGTTGGCGAAGCCGACCGGGACCGGCTCGGGGCTGGCGAAGGAGTAG